>NZ_JBIDDP010000013.1:0-254444 GCF_043195475.1 Streptomyces sp. Y20 | reverse complement strand
ACCGAACCCGGAAGCTAAGCCTCACAGCGCCGATGGTACTGCAGGGGGGACCCTGTGGGAGAGTAGGACACCGCCGAACAATTTTTGGGAAAACCCCCGCATCTTCGATGCGGGGGTTTTCTGCGTTCAGGGGTGATATTCGCGGAAATCCGCGGCGTGATGTCCGCCGGCCCGAAGGGATGGAATCGCGCGGATCAGAGTCGTCCCCCGGCCTTCAGCGCCAGATACGCGTCCGCCAGAGCCGGCGCCAGATCCTCCGGCGTCGCGTCCACCACCGTCACCCCGTGACGACGAAGGTGTTCCGCGGTACGCCGACGCTCGCTCTGCGCCTGAGCGGCTGCCGCGGCCTCGTACACCGCCTCCACACTGCCCCGGGCCTGTGCCATGCGGGCGATGTGCGGATCCGCCACGGAAGCGACCAGAACAGTGTGGCGTTGGACGAGCTGCGGCAGGACCGGGAGCAGCCCCTGCTCCACCGGAGCCGCGTCCAGTGTCGTCAGCAGCACGATCAGCGAACGACGCGGTGCGGTACGCAGGATCGTGCCCGTCAGGCCACGCGCGTCCGTCTCGACCAGTTCGGGTTCCACTCCGGCCATCGCAGTGACCAGGGACGGCAGCACGTCGCGCGCCGAACGGCCCTGTACGAGAGCGCGTACCCGGCGGTCGTAGGCCAGGAGGTCGACGCGGTCGCCGGCGCGGGCGGCGAGCGCCGCCAGGAGCAGAGCGGCGTCCATCGAGGCGTCCAGGCGCGGCGCGTCGCCCACCCGGCCGGCCGAGGTACGGCCGGTGTCCAGGACGAGGAGGATGTGCCGGTCGCGTTCGGGACGCCAGGTGCGGACGGCGACCGTGGACTGCCGTGCGGTGGCCCGCCAGTCGATCGAGCGGGTGTCGTCTCCCGGGACGTACTCGCGAAGGCTGTCGAACTCCGTTCCCTCGCCACGGGTCAGCACGCTGGTGCGGCCGTCGAGTTCACGCAATCGAGCGAGTTTCGCCGGGAGGTGCTTGCGGCTCGTGAACGGGGGGAGGACTCGTACTGTCCAGGGCAGTCGATGCGTGCCCTGGCGGGAGAACAGGCCGAGGGGGCCGTAGGAGCGGATGGTCACGCGGTCGGCCTGCCGGTCGCCGCGGCGGGTGGGACGCAGCCGGGTCGTCACGCGCCGCCGTTCGCCCGGGGGCACGGTCAGTCGGTGCCGGGAGGTTTCGGTGCCTGGCTGCCAGCTGCTGGGCGGCCAGGCGTCCCGGAGCCGGGCGCGCAGAAGACGGGGAGAGGGGTTGGTGACCGTGAGGGTGACGTCGGCGGTTTCACCGAGGCGGGTGGAGGTGTCGCCGGAGCGAGCCAGAGCGAGACGGCGTACGGGCGCGGCGAGCGCGTAGTCGCAGGCGCAGGCCAGGGCCAGGGAGCCGTTGACCGCGAGAATGCCCGTCCAGCCCGGTTCCAGGACGCCGACGGGCACCGAGCCGAGGGCCGCGAGGAGCGCGGCGCGTCCGGTGAGTGCCATCAGCGGGGGACCGGGACGTGTGCGAGGACGGCGTTGATGACCGCGTCGCTGGTCACGCCCTCCATCTCGGCCTCGGGGCGCAGCTGGATGCGGTGGCGGAGGGTGGGCAAGGCCAGGGCCTTCACGTCGTCGGGAATGACGTAGTCACGGCCCGTCAGCCAGGCCCAGGCGCGCGATGTGGCGAGCAGGGCGGTGGCGCCGCGGGGGGAGACGCCGAGGGCGAGGGAGGGGGAGTCGCGGGTGGCGCGGCAGATGTCGACGACGTAGGCGGTGATCTCGGGGGAAACGGTCGTCCCGGCGACGGCGGCGCGGGCCGCCGCGAGGTCGGCGGGCCCGGCGACGGGGCGTACGCCGGCGGCGTGCAGGTCGCGGGGGTCGAAGCCCGAGGCGTGGCGGGTGAGGACGTCGATCTCGTCCTGCCGGGACGGCAGGGGGACCGTCAGCTTGAGCAGGAAGCGGTCCAGTTGTGCCTCGGGGAGAGGGTAGGTGCCCTCGTACTCGACCGGGTTCTGGGTCGCGGCGACCAGGAAGGGTTCGGGGAGTGGGCGGGGCGTGCCGTCGACCGTGACCTGGCGTTCCTCCATGGCTTCCAGGAGGGACGACTGGGTTTTGGGCGGGGTGCGGTTGATCTCGTCCGCGAGGAGGAGGTTGGTGAAGACCGGGCCGGGCTGGAAGGAGAACTCGGCGCTGCGGGTGTCGTAGACGAGGGAGCCGGTGATGTCGCTCGGCATCAGGTCGGGGGTGAACTGGACCCGCTTGGTGTCGAGTTCCAGAGCGGACGCGAGAGCCCGGACGAGCAACGTCTTCGCGACCCCGGGGACCCCTTCGAGCAGGACGTGACCACGGCAGAGGAGAGCGACCACGAGGCCGGTCACGGCGGGGTCCTGGCCGACCACGGCTTTGGCGATCTCGGTGCGCAGGGCTTCCAGGGCGGCCCGGGCGGTGCCCGCGTCCCCGGTCTGCCCGGCGTTGTCAGTGGTCGGGGCCATCATGAACGGCGTACCTCTCTTTCGAGGGCGTCGAGTTGGTCGGTGAGTGCGATGAGGGCCGCGTCGTCGCCGGGCGGCGGTCCGAAGAGCAGGGAGTGCAGGGCCTGCCCGTCGCCGGTGCGGTGGGCGGACAGGGCGGGGAGCAGGGCCTCGGGCGTGTGCGCATGGGCGAGGGGAACGCCGACGAGGGGGGCGAGGCGGGTGCGGGTGGTGGCGCGAAGAACGGTGGCCGCGCGGTCACGGGCGTTCGCCTTGCGGTAGAGGCGGGCGCGGCCTTCGGTGGTCTCCGAGGCACGGATCGCGACGGGGAGTCTTTCGGCGACGAGGGGACCGAAGCGGCGTGCCCGCCAGAGTGCGGCGAGGGCCGCCGCGAGGAAGAGTTGCAGGGTGGCCCGGAGCCACCCCGCGGGGAGCAGGTCGAGGAAGTCCTTCCGTTCGCCGGTGCCGGTGGCGGAGGCGTCGGGCAGCGAGGGGAGGTACCAGACCAGATGGGGGCGCGAGCCGAGAAGTTGGAGGGCGAGCGAGGCGTTGCCCTGCTTGTCGAGGCGGTTGTTGCGGAGGATGCCGGGCGCGCCGAGGACGACGGTGTCGCCGCCGCCGGAGGTCGCCGGGACGCGCAGCAGGGTGGCGAGGCGCTCGCTGGGGTAGCAGGAGTCGGCGCCGAGGTGGGTGGTGGTGTAGCGGATGCCACCGGTGTCGGCGCTGCCCGCCCGCCGGGCCTCGGGCAGGCGGCAGTGCGGGTCGAGCGCGGAGTGGAGGCTGGTGGCCGGGTCCGCGGTGACTCCGGGGGCGAGCCGTTCGACGGACCAGCTGCCGGCTGCGACGAGGACGGTGCGGCCGCCGGAGGACGCCGTCGCCGCGTGCAGGTGGTCTTGTTGGTGGTGTGTCAGCCGGTCGGGTACGGCCACCAGCAGGGTGGTGTCCGGGCCGGTGGCGGCGCGGGCCGCGCCGAGGGTGGTGACCACACGGGTGGACACGCCGCGTTCGGCGAGGAGCTGGGCGACGGCGCGGCTGCCGTACGGGTCCGCGGAACGCGGGTCCAGGTCGCCGTGCCGGCTGGTGGAGCGTACGGCGGCCATGGCGACCGCCGCGGCCAGGATCAGCACGGCGGCGAGCGCGATGCCCCGCGCGCGCGTCCACACCTGGCGTCCGGTGGGTGCGGTGGAGGTGGCCGGGGCCTCGCTGATCACTCGACGGCCCCCTGGCGGGTGGGGTCGGCCGTGCCGGCGCTGCTGTCGGCGAGACTCGGCCGGGTGCGTTCGATGTCGCGGTCGACTGCGGCGACGCGGTGGTACGACTCTGCGCTCGCCGCGCGCCCGCCGTACGTGACGTCGTCGAACTCCCGGGCGGCGGCGCGCAGCCGGTCCGTGTGCGCGGGAAGGACGCGGCCGGCCTCGGCGGCTGCTTCGTCGGCGGTGCGGCCGGGGCGTACGTCGAGCAGGGCGCGTTCCTCCAGGGAGCGGACGAGGGCGCGCACGCGTTCCTGGACGGCTTGGTTCCAGTGGCCCCGGGCGGCGTGTGCCTCGCTGGCCGCGCGGTGGTCGGCGGCGCTGCGGGGGCGGTCGCCGAACAGGGCGGCGGCGGAGGCGGGCCGGCGGCGCGGGGTGCCGAGGCGCCACCAGAGGGCGGCCAGGACGGCGACGACGAAGAGGATCACGACGAGCAGGCCCACCGTGCCGCCGGGTGTCGCCGAGGCGGCCGAGCCGAACAGCCGGTCGAGCCAGTCCCAGAACGCGTTCAGGGCGCGCTGGAACGCGCTGGGGTCGTTCTCGTGGTACATCCGCCGGGACAGCTCGCGCCGGGCTGCTTCCCGCGCGGGATCGCGCGAAATCGTCACCGGCGGCTCGTCGCCCGAGCCGCCGGCTGTCAGGACGGCGGTGTCCGTGGCACGCAGCAGGTGCCGTACGGCCGCGGCGGCGGCGCCGTGTGGGGCCGCCGCCGCGGCAATGCCCCCCGTGAGGCTCACCGCATCAGCTCCCGGGGACGGCACCGGGGACGCCGGTGCCGTGCTCCCGGACGCCGGCGGCGCGGGCCAGTTCGAGGTCGAGGGCCTCGCGGCGGATGCGCTGGTCGATGTAGAGGAGCACGGTGGCGCCGGCGCTGATCGGGAGGGTGAGCGTGGTGCCGATCAGGGAACCGATTCCCCGGATGATCAGGAACGTCCAGCCGAGGTGCCCGTTCCCGGTGGTGAGGAAGTCGTTCATGCCGTGGCCGCTCACGGCGGCGCCGATGGCTGCGAAGGGGATGGTGACGATCGCCGAGACGATGCCGGAGATGATCCAGGCGAGCGCCTGGATGCCGAGGACGCGCCACCAGGCGCCGCGTACCAGCTTGGCGGAGCGGCTCATGGCCTTCGCGACGCCCTGTCGTTCCAGTACCAGGGCGGGCGCGGCCAGGTTGTAGCGGATCGCCAGCCACAGCGCGACGACCCCGGCCCCGAGAAGGCCGAGGGCGAGCAGCGCGGATCCGCCGGCGTCGCTGCCGCCGGTCTGCTGGACCAGGAAGCCGGGCAGTGCCCCGGCGACGAACACACCGCCGACGATCAGGCCGAGCAGGAGCAGCAGACCGGCCAGCCTGGGAAGCTGTGGCCGGGCTTCGCGCCAGGCCTCGCCGATGCCGATCGGCTTGCCGAGCACGGCGCGGCTGGTGATGGTCGCGAGCAGGGCGGTGGCGACGATGATGGCGGCCACGGAGATCACCGTGACGATACCCGAGCCGATCATGGTCTCGCGCAGCGCGCGGAACACCTCGTCGGGCGTGGCGGTGCGGCTGTCCAGGGACGTCCGGGCGAGGGCGTCGTCGAGGAAGAAGCCCTGCAGGACGACCAGGCTGATGTCCGTGATCAGGGCGACCGCCAGCGCGATGCCGAGGACCGCGCGCCAGTGCGTGCGCATGGTGGACACGGCGCCGTCGAGGATCTCGCCGACGCCGAGCGGGCGCAGGGGGATGACACCGGGCTTGGCCGCCGGCGGGGGGCCGCCCCAGCCGCCGCCCCAGGCGGGGTAGCCGCCGGGGGTGCCGTAACCGGCGTAGCCGCCGGGGCCGGGGCCGGGAGCACCCCAGCCACCGGGGCCGGGAGCGCCGTAACCGGGAGCGCCGTAACCGCCGGGGCCGCCGGGGTGCCGGCCGTCCCAGCCGGGGCCGGGCGGCGGGGGCGGCGGGGCCTGGTCCGGGCTGGGGGCACCGGTGGGCGCGGGCCACTGGCCGGGTGGCGGCTGCTCCTCGGACCATTTCGCGCCCAGGCCCTGCGCCTCCGCGCCCGCCTGCGGTGCGGGGCCGGGGCGGTCGGCGGGCTCGGTCGGGCCGGACGCACCGGGCTCCCGCCCCTCGGGCGACGGGGCGGATCCGGGCGAGGCCCAGCCCGGAGTGTCTGTCATCGAAGCTCCTTCTCGGTGCCCTTCCGCGGTCGCGGCGGCAGGTTGGCAGCCATCGTGCCATGGGCCGGTCATGGCACGACCGGTCGCGGTAGGGGGTGGCCACCTTCAATTGTCCGCCGTTTCCGGGGCAGACTGACGGCATGGCTGATCAGCAGGCGCGAACCGGTGAGGACAGGCGGCCGACCGAGATACCGGCGATCCGGTGGGAGGAACCACCCGAGGGGCCCGTACTGGTCCTTCTTGATCAGACGAGGCTTCCGGCCGAAGAGGCCGAGCTGGTGTGCACGGACGCGTCGGCGCTGGTGGAGGCGATCCGTTCGCTCGCCGTGCGCGGGGCGCCGCTGCTCGGGATCGCGGGGGCGTACGGAGTCGCGCTCGCCGCCGCGCGCGGCTTCGACGTGGCCGACGCGGCGCGGGCGCTCGAAGAGGCCAGGCCCACGGCGGTGAACCTGTCCGTCGGCGTGCGCCGGGCCCGGGCCGCGCACCAGGCGGCGCTGGCCAGTACCGGTGACCCCACAGCCGCCGCCGTGGCGACGCTCGCCGCGGCGCGGGCGCTGCACCGGGAGGACGCCGAGGGCAGCGTCCGGATGGCCGCCCACGGACTGGCGCTGCTCGACGAACTGCTGCCCGCCGGCGGGCACCGGGTTCTCACGCACTGCAACACCGGCTCACTGGTGTCGGGCGGGGAGGGCACGGCCCTCGCGGTGGCGCTCGCGGCGCACCGGGCGGGGAGGTTGCGGCGACTGTGGGTGGACGAGACGCGCCCGCTCCTGCAAGGCGCCCGCCTGACGGCGTACGAAGCGGCCCGCAGCGGCATGGCGTACACCCTGCTCACCGACAACGCGGCGGGTTCCCTGTTCGCGGCCGGCGAGGTGGACGCGGTGCTGGTCGGGGCGGATCGGATCGCGGCCGACGGCTCCGTGGCGAACAAGGTGGGGAGCTATCCGCTCGCCGTGCTCGCCCGCTACCACCATGTGCCGTTCATCGTGGTGGCGCCGCTGACGACCGTCGACCCCGCCACCCCGGACGGCGCGTCCATCGAGGTCGAGCAGCGTCCCGGCTACGAAGTGACCGAGATCGCGGCGCCGCAGGTGCCGGTCACGGGAGCGGGGGGCGGGATACCGGTGGCGCCCCTGGGAACGCAGGCGTACAACCCGGCGTTCGATGTGACGCCGCCCGAGCTGGTGACGGCCATCGTCACCGAGGAGGGAGTCGTCTCGCCCGTGACGGCCGAGGCCCTCGCGGAACTGTGCGCCAGGTCACGCCAGGTGACGGCCGGCTGAGGGCGCGATAACCCACTGGGCCTTGCGGAAGCGGCAATTCCCGGGGCCCTGGCCCGGCCGCCGCAGCGGACGTCCGGCCCGCCACGGGCCGGGGTCCGGCCCGTGGCGGCGGACCGGGGCAGACAGTGACGGCCCCGTACGACTATCGTCACAGGCCAGTGAGCCTGCTCACCTGCGCCTCTGTCGTCGTTACGAGAATGGGATGATGTCGTTTATGAAGGGACGAGTCCTTGTCGTCGACGACGACACCGCACTGGCCGAGATGCTCGGCATTGTGTTGCGTGGTGAAGGTTTTGAGCCGTCTTTCGTAGCCGACGGCGACAAGGCGCTGGCCGCTTTCCGTGAGTCCAAGCCCGATCTCGTGCTGCTGGACCTGATGCTGCCCGGCCGGGACGGCATCGAGGTGTGCCGGCTGATCCGGGCGGAGTCCGGGGTGCCGATCGTGATGCTCACGGCCAAGAGCGACACCGTCGATGTCGTCGTGGGCCTGGAGTCGGGCGCCGACGACTACATCGTCAAGCCGTTCAAGCCGAAAGAGCTGGTGGCGCGGATCCGGGCACGGCTGCGCAGGTCCGAGGAGCCGGCGCCGGAGCAGCTGACCATCGGTGACCTGGTCATCGACGTGGCCGGGCATTCGGTGAAGCGGGACGGGCAGTCGATCGCGCTGACCCCGCTGGAGTTCGACCTGCTGGTCGCGCTCGCGCGCAAGCCGTGGCAGGTGTTCACGCGCGAGGTGCTGCTGGAGCAGGTGTGGGGCTACCGGCACGCCGCGGACACGCGGCTCGTCAACGTCCACGTCCAGCGGCTGCGGTCCAAGGTCGAGAAGGACCCGGAGCGGCCGGAGATCGTGGTGACCGTCCGTGGCGTCGGTTACAAGGCCGGACCGAGCTGACATGCCCGGGGACGGTGCCGCTTCGGCCCCCGGCAGGTCCGGGACCCGTCCGGGGCGGCCTGTCGGCCGGGCGGCGGTGGTCGCGCGTCTCAGGCGGCTGTTCCAGGGCGGACTGCCGCAGGCAGGTGTCCAGGGCAGCCCGGTGCTGCGGCTGTTCCTGCGCTGGGTGCGCCGTCCGCTGCTGCCGGTGATGCGGTTGTGGCGGCGCAACATCCAGCTGAGGGTCGTCGCCACGACCCTGCTGATGTCGCTGGGTGTCGTCCTGCTGCTGGGTTTCGTCGTGATCGGGCAGGTGCGCAACGGCCTGCTCGACGCGAAGGTGAAGGCGTCGCAGAGCCAGGCCACGGGCGGGTTCGCGGTGGCCAAGCAGAAGGCCGACGAGGCGGCCGGCGGGACGGGTACGGGTACGGCCGCCGGGACCGGTGCCGGTGACGGCACGGTGACCCCGGACGGGCGGCAGTCGCAGAACGTCATCCCGTGGATGAGCGACCTCGTGGAGTCGCTGTCCAGCGGTGGCGCGGGCGCCTTCGACGTGGTGACGCTGCCCGTCGGCGACGACAGCGGCGGCGGACGCAGCCCGCGCGGTTCCGGCAACGTGAGCCCGACCTCCAGCGTGCCCGCGGACCTGCGCGAGCGGGTCAACAGCGGTACGACGGCCGCTCAGAGCTACACGCGGATCGTCTACTCCAACGGCAAGGAGTCCCAGCCGGCGCTGGTCATCGGCAAGCAGGTCAACGACCCCAACGGGCGGTCGTACGAGCTGTACTACCTCTTCCCGCTCACGCAGGAGGAGAAGTCCCTCAGCCTGGTCAAGGGCACTCTGGCGACCGCCGGGCTGTTCGTGGTCGTGCTGCTGGGCGCCATCGCCTGGCTGGTGGTGCGGCAGGTGGTCACGCCGGTGCGGATGGCGGCCGGGATCGCGGAGCGGCTGTCCGCCGGGCGGTTGCAGGAACGGATGAAGGTCACCGGCGAGGACGACATCGCGCGCCTGGGCGAGGCCTTCAACAAGATGGCGCAGAACCTCCAGGTGAAGATCCAGCAGCTGGAGGAGCTGTCGCGGATGCAGCGCCGGTTCGTGTCGGACGTCTCGCACGAGCTGCGCACCCCGCTGACCACCGTCCGGATGGCCGCCGACGTCATCCACGAGGCGCGCGAGGACTTCGACCCGGTGACCGCGCGGTCGGCCGAACTGCTCGCCGACCAGCTGGACCGGTTCGAGTCGCTGCTCGCGGACCTGCTGGAGATCAGCAGGTTCGACGCCGGGGCGGCGGCGCTGGAGGCCGAGCCGATCGACCTCAGGGAGGTCGTCCGGCGGGTGGTCAGCGGCGCCGAACCGCTCGCGGAGCGCAAAGGCACTCACATACGGGTGCGCGGTGACCAGCAGCCCGTCGTCGCCGAGGCGGACGCGCGGCGGGTGGAGCGCGTACTGCGCAACCTCGTCGTGAACGCCGTCGAGCACGGTGAGGGCAGGGACGTCGTCGTCAGGCTCGCCGCGGCGGGCGGGGCGGTGGCCATCGCGGTGCGTGACTACGGCGTCGGACTGAAGCCCGGTGAGGCGACCCGTGTGTTCAGCCGTTTCTGGCGGGCCGACCCGGCACGCGCGCGTACCACCGGTGGGACGGGTCTGGGGCTGTCGATCGCCCTGGAGGACGCGCGGCTGCACGGCGGCTGGCTGCAAGCGTGGGGCGAGCCGGGTGGCGGCTCGCAGTTCCGGCTGACGTTGCCCAGGACGGCTGACGAACCGCTGCGGGGCTCCCCGATACCGCTGGAACCCAAGGACTCGCGCCGCAACCGCGGTCAGGACGACGCCGGTCAGCGCCGCGGGGACGAGGAGAAGCGGGCGACGGTCCCGGTGCAGCAGGGCGGCGCGCAGGCGCCCGCGCTGCCGCCGCGGGCGTCGATCGCGCCGCGGCTGGCCACCGACAGCCCCGCCGCCGACCCGACCGCCCTGCCCGGCAACGGCGCGCGCGTGGTGCCCCGGCCCGCCGGTGGCGCCCGGCGCCCGGACGACCGCCCGGACGACCGCCGGGCAGCCGCCGCGGACGGGGCGGACGTGGACGGGCCGGGCGTGGACCGGCTGCACGGGGATCGGCCCGACGCGGACCGACCGCACGGGGACCGACTGAACGCGGACCAGCCGGAAGCGTCCGCGTCGGGCGCGGCCGTGCCGGAGGACTCGCACCAGCCAGGGGAGGCATTTCGTGGCCGCTGACCGCACGGGGGGCGCACGGCGGCGGCCGGGGCGCGCGGTGGCGTACGCCGCCCTGGGCATCGTGGTGCTGGCCGGGTGCGCCTCGATGCCCGACAGCGGGGACCTGCGGGATGTGGAATCCACACCGCGACAGGACACCGGAGTGCGGGTGTTCGCCATGCCGCCCGCCGAGGGCGTCGGTCCGGGGGAGATCATGCAGGGCTTCCTCGAGGCGCTGACCAGTGACGATCCCGGCTATGACACGGCGCGCAAGTACCTGACGGCGGACGCGGCGCGCGTCTGGAGGCCGGAGCGCTCGACGACGGTCCTCGCGAACGGACCCAGCATCGCGACCAACTGCAACCCGGGCGGCCGGGAGGAGACCGACAGCGCGACCTGTGTGCTGACCGGCGCCCAGGTCGCCACGGTCGACGCGCAGCAGGCCTACCAACCCGCCGAGGCCCCCTACCGCAAGAAACTGCACCTGACGAAGAACCCCAGGAGCGGGCAGTGGCGCATCGACGGGCTGCCCGACGGCGTCGTGATGGGCAAGTCGGACTTCCAGCGGAACTACACGTCCGTCGACAAGTACTACTTCGCCTCCCACACGGCGGTCGGGTCCGGGGAGCAGCCGGTGGCGGTCGCCGATCCGGTGTTCGTACGCAGCAAGGTGGACCCGATGACGCAGCTGGTCCGCTCGCTGCTGCACGGCCCCACCGCGTGGCTCGGCCCGGTGGTCCGGTCGAGTTTCCCGACGGGTACGGCGTTGAAGAAGGGCGTCACCGGGCTGGCACCGGACGACCAGAACAAGCTGACCGTGCCGCTGAATCTCAAGCCTTCTCAGGTCACGGCCGGCAAGTGCACCGAGATGGCGACGCAGGTGCTGTTCACCCTGCGCAACCTCGTGCCGACGCTTGAGTCCGTGGAGTTGCAGGGAGCGGGCGGCGACCGGCTGTGCGAGGTGAGCGAGGAGCGCGCGGAGTCCGCCGCCTGGCACGGGTCGGCCAGGCGCCCCGAGTACCTGTACTTCCTCGACGGCAAGCACCGGCTGGTGCGGATGCCGACCGGCAGCACCGGCACCGGCGCCGGCGCCGACCGGGTGCCCGGGCCGCTCGGCGAGGGAGGCAGTGGGCTGCTGTCGGTGGCCGTGTCGCGGGACGAGGACACCGCGGCCGTGGTCGGCGACCGGGGCGCGTCGCTGTACACGTCATCGCTGGCGGCGGGCGGTTCGCTGGGCGACCCGCTGGTGACCAGCGCCGGTGCGGCGCCGGCGGAGCGGCTGGCCACGCCGAGCTGGGACGCCCGAGGTGAGCTGTGGGTGGCCGACCGGGACCCGCACCGGCCGCGGTTGTTCGTCGTGGAACAGGGCGGCGCCAAGCCGGAGCAGGTCGCGGTCCCGGACCTGCCGGGCCGCATCACGGACGCGCGGGTGGCCGCCGACGGGACGCGGATCGCGCTGCTCGTGGAGAAGGACGGCAAGCAGTCCCTGTCGATCGGCCGGATCCAGCGCGACGACGGCACCGGGCAGGGCATCTCGGTGGACGGGCTGCACTCGCCGGCACCGGACCTGGAGGAGGTCAGTGCCATCTCCTGGGCCGGTGACAGCAGACTGCTCGTCGTCGGCCAGGAGCACGGGGGCGTGCAGCAGATGCGGTACGTCCAGATCGACGGCTCCGCGCTGGACATCCCGGCACCCGGCGCGCTCCCCGGTGTGAAGGCGATCGCCGCCTCCGAGAACGAGCGGGTGCCGCTGGTGGCCTACTCGGACGACGGAATCGTACGACTGCCGTCCGGCGCGCAGTGGCAGAAGATCGACAAGGACGGGACGGCGCCGGTCTATCCGGGCTGAGGACGCGGACCCGGCACCCGCCCGCGGCGTGCGGTGCCCGGTGTTGTCCACAGGGGTTTTCCACAGGGGTGGCAGACCGGCGGCGGCGTGGGCACAGTGGTGGGCATGCGGGGGTGGTGGCAGGACCTCACCGACCTGGTGCTGCCGGCCGACTGCGCGGGCTGCGGGGCACCTCGTACGGCGCTCTGCCCGCGCTGCCGGGCCGCGGTGGACGGACGTGCGGCGCGGCGGGTGCGGCCTGCGCCGGAGCCGGCCGGGCTGCCGGTGGTGCACGCGGTGGCGCCGTACGCGGCGGAGGTGCGGACGCTGCTGCTCGCCCACAAGGAGCGCGGCGCGCTGGCGCTCGCCGGGACGCTGGGCGCGGCGCTGGCGGGAGCCGTGCGTGCGGGGCTCCGCGGCCAGGCGGCCGGTGGCGGGCCGGGTGGACGTCCGTGGCGAGGGCCGGTGCTGCTGGTCCCCGTGCCCTCCGCCCGGTGGGCGGTGCGGGCGCGCGGGCACGATCCGGTACGGCGGATGGCGCTCGCGGCGGCCCGGGAGCTGAGGCGCACCGGGACACCGGCCCGGGTGGCGGCCGTGCTGCGGCAGCGGCGGGCCGTGGCGGACCAGGCCGGTCTGGACGCGCGGCGGCGCCTGGAGAACATCGCCGGCGCCCTGGAGGCCACCGCGGGGAGCGGCCGGCTGCTCGGCGCGGGCCGCGTCGTGCTCGTCGACGACCTGATGACGACGGGCGCCAGTCTCGCGGAGGCGGCGCGGGCCCTGCGGGCGGCGGTATCCCGTCGCGATGGCGGAACGGCCGTGTATGCGGCCGTAAGCCGGGAAGGTAGGGAAGAACAACGGAACGGTGCACGGGCGGAGGAGAGGAAGTGGGTGCTGGGTGCACCGGAAATGGTGGTACCGAACGCCTCCGGGCGGTTGCTCCACGCCGCGGTGGTCGCCGCGCCGTGGGATTCTTTCGAAATGAACAGGAACTGACCGTCGACCTGCGTCGTTGCAGGTAGTGAGAGGGGTATGACAGGGGTTATTAACCCCAACGGAGGTACCTCGTAGTAGAGGGTGACGCCATCCGTCCGGGCGAGATATGTTCGGTCGTGAGGAAAGGCGCAGGCCGCACCTCGCATATCCGAATGCCGTGCTGCGGGTTTTTCGCAATCACCCGCACCGGTGGGGTGGAGATCTCGTCCATGGGGGAGGAGGAGGTGGAAGTCACCGAGTCCGAGGTCCGGTGATCACCGGACCGGGTGCGAAAGGGAGATGCTCCGCCCAGCCGGCGGAGCGATCCGGGAACGGAGTTCTGCGTGGACATCGTCGTCAAAGGCCGCAAGACCGAGGTGCCCGAGCGGTTCCGCAAGCATGTGGCCGAGAAGCTGAAGCTGGAGAAGATCCAGAAGCTCGATGGCAAGGTGATCAGCCTCGACGTCGAGGTGTCCAAGGAGCCCAACCCCCGACAGGCCGACCGTTGTGACCGAGTGGAGATCACGCTCCGCTCCCGCGGTCCGGTGATCCGCGCGGAGGCAGCGGCCAGCGACCCGTACGCGGCACTCGACCTGGCGGCGGAGAAGCTGGACGCCCGGCTCCGCAAGGAGCACGACAAGCGGTTCTCACGCCGGGGCGCGCACCGGGTGTCGGTGGCGGAGATCGCCGACCAGGTGCCGGGTGTGGCCACGCTGAACGACAGCGGCCTCCTCGTCCAGGAGGAGGAGCAGCAGGACGCGGTGCCGACGAAGAAGATCGGCCCGCTGGAGGTCAAGGGCGACGGCCCCCTCGTCGTCCGCGAGAAGACCCACGTCGCCTCCCCCATGAGCCTCGACCAGGCGCTCTACGAGATGGAACTGGTCGGCCACGACTTCTATCTGTTCGTCGACGCCGAGACGAAGGACCCGAGCGTCGTCTACCGGCGGCACGCCTACGACTACGGTGTGATCCACCTCAGCACGGACCCGATGGTCACCGAGACGGACCCGCACGCGGCGGGTGGCACGCTGGGCGGATGACCCGCCCGGCATGAAGCTCGGCCGGTGCCCCTGGAGCGCCTGTGCGCCCCCAGGGGCACCGGTGTGCGACCACTTCACGCCCCGCATGTCACCTCGGTGGTGCCCGGGCATGGAATCATGGCCGCATCGGCCCAACCGGTGGGCCGCTGCCTTGGGTTGGCGATGGCACAGGACCACAGGCCACAGCCTTCAGGGGGAGGAACGATGGCGGACACCTTCGGACCGATGCGGGGCGGGGGCGCCGGTGACGATGTCATCGGCAGGGACCCGGGCGCGGACTCCGCACACAAGGAGCCGATCAGGGTCCTGGTCGTGGACGACCACGCCCTCTTCCGGCGCGGCCTGGAGATCGTCCTCGCGGCCGAGGAGGACATCCAGGTCGTCGGTGAGGCGGGCGACGGCGCCGAGGCCGTCGACAAGGCCGCCGACCTGCTCCCCGACATCGTGCTGATGGACGTCCGCATGCCCCGGCGCGGCGGCATCGAGGCCTGCACCTCCATCAAGGAGGTCGCGCCCAGCGCGAAGATCATCATGCTGACGATCAGCGACGAGGAGGCCGACCTCTACGACGCGATCAAGGCGGGCGCGACCGGCTATCTGCTCAAGGAGATCTCGACCGACGAGGTGGCCACGGCCATTCGCGCGGTGGCCGACGGGCAGTCGCAGATCAGCCCCTCGATGGCGTCGAAACTCCTCACCGAGTTCAAGTCGATGATCCAGCGCACCGACGAGCGCCGGCTGGTGCCCGCGCCCCGGCTGACGGACCGGGAGCTGGAGGTCCTCAAGCTCGTGGCGACGGGGATGAACAACCGGGACATCGCCAAGGAGTTGTTCATCTCCGAGAACACCGTGAAGAACCACGTCCGCAACATCCTGGAGAAGTTGCAGCTGCATTCCAGGATGGAGGCCGTGGTCTACGCGATGCGGGAGAAGATCCTCGAAATCCGCTAGCGCTGTCCGAGCAGCCCGGACAGTTCTCGGGTGAGGGGCTCGCGCAGCTCCGGTGCGTCCACGCGTTCCACGCGCACGTCGGTGCAGTTCACCCAGGTCGCCGCCTCGACGAGGGCCTGGGCGACCGCCTGGGCCGCCTTCGGGCCGTCCAGGGTGACCTGCCTGGCCACCAGTGTGCGGCCCTCTCGGGCCGGGTCGACGCGGCCGACCAGCCGGCCGCCGGCGAGCACCGGCATGGCGAAGTAGCCGTAGACCCTCTTGGGCCTGGGCACGTACGCCTCCAAGCGGTGGGTGAAGCCGAAGATCCGCTCCGTGCGTGCCCGCTCCCAGACCAGGGAGTCGAACGGCGACAGCAGCGTGGTGCGGTGCCGGCCGCGCGGCGGCGTCGCCAGGGCGGCCGGGTCGGCCCAGGCCGGCCTGCCCCAGCCCTCGACCTCGACCGGCACCAGGCCCGAGTCGGCGATCACCGCGTCGACCTGTTCGCCCTTGAGGCGGTGGTAGTCGGCGATGTCCGTGCGCGTGCCGACACCGAGGGACTCGCCCGCCAGCCGGACCAGGCGGCGCAGACACGCGGTGTCGTTCAGCTCGTCGTGCAGCAGCTCGCCGGGGATCGCGCGCTCGGCGAGGTCGTACACCCGCTTCCAGCCGCGGCGTTCCACGCACACGACCTCGCCGTACATCAGCGCGCGTTCGACGGCGACCTTGGTGCCCGACCAGTCCCACCATTCGCTCGTCCGCTTGGCGCCGCCCAGTTCCGTGGCGGTCAGCGGGCCCTCCGTGCGCAGCTGCTTGACGACCTGGTCGTAGACACCGGCGGGGAGATCGTGGTTCCAGTGCGGGCGGTTGCGGTAGGCGCGGCGGCGGAAGGCGAAGTGCGGCCACTCCTCGACGGGGAGGATGCAGGCCGCGTGCGACCAGTACTCGAAGGCGTGGGCGTCCGACCAGTACGCGGCCTCCACGGTCTTGCGGCCGACCGCGCCCAGGCGGGCGTACGGCACGAGTTCGTGGGAGCGGGCGAGGACCGAGATGGTGTCGAGCTGCACCGCGCCGAGGTGGCGCAGCACCCCGCGGACCCCGGCACGCCGGTCGGGTGCGCCGAGGAGGCCCTGGGCCCGCAGCACGATCCGGCGGGCGTCGTCCGCGGTGAGGGTGGTGGTGGGGCGCGGGAGGGTCGTCATGGGTCGGACGATAGAGGGTGCCACTGACAGTCCGCGCCGAGCTGTGCCTTCGTCACGAACGGGCGGGCAGGTAGGGGGCGGTGGAGGGCAGGCCGAGGTCCGAGGGGAGGAGGGAGCCGACCCAGCAGTCCCGGCGGACTCCTTTGTTGTTGAGGGCGGAGCGCAGGGTGCCCTCGATGGTGAATCCCGCGTGTTCGGCCACCGCGCGGGAGGCGTGGTTGCCCACCTCGGCGCGCCATTCGACCCGGTCGACGCCGACCTCGGTGAAGATCCAACGGCAGGCGGTGAGGGTGGCCTCGGTCATGTAGCCGTTGCCGCGGTGTTCCCGGGCCGTCCAGAAGCCGATCTCGGCCATGCCCAGGGAACGCATCGTCAGGCCGAGCACGCCGGCCAGTGCGCCACCGGTGAGGAACACGCCGAAACCGAACATCGACGCCTGCGCCCAGCCGTCGGGGACGATCTGTTCGGTGAAGGTGAGCGCGTGTTCCGGCAGATACGGCGAGGGGATCGTCGTCCAGCGCTGGATGTCGGGGTCCTGTACGGCCACGTACACGGCGTCGGTGTCGGCGGGGCCGACGGCGCGGAGCACGAGACGGTCCGTGGTGAGCGTGACGGGTCGCATCGCCCGATTCTGCTCGTCGCGCCCCCGGGTGGCCATCCTGTTCCGCGTTGTGCGACCGGATGATCACTTTCCGTGCGAATCCGGGTGCGGTGCGGCACTATCCGGCCGCCCCGTCCGTTGTCCCGGGTGAAGGAGCCGTCGCGCCGCCAGACCTCCCGGCGCAGCCGGGTCCTCGCATACGATGGCCGTTGCTCAGTACGTCCCAAGGAAACCCGACCGTCCCAGGCCCGACCGGCAAGGAGACCAGCCCCCGTGTCCGTCCTCTCGAAGATCATGCGTGCAGGCGAAGGCAAGATCCTGCGCAAGCTGCACCGCATCGCGGACCAGGTCAACTCCATCGAAGAGGACTTCGTCGACCTCTCCGACGCCGAGCTGCGCGCCCTCACCGATGAGTACAAGCAGCGGTACGCCGACGGTGAGAGCCTGGACGACCTGCTCCCCGAGGCGTTCGCCACCGTGCGCGAGGCCGCCAAGCGTGTCCTCGGCCAGCGGCACTACGACGTCCAGATGATGGGCGGCGCCGCGCTCCACCTCGGCTACGTGGCCGAGATGAAGACCGGTGAGGGCAAGACCCTCGTCGGCACGCTGCCCGCCTACCTGAACGCCCTGTCCGGGAAGGGCGTCCACCTCATCACGGTCAACGACTACCTGGCCGAGCGCGACTCCGAGATGATGGGGCGCGTCCACAAGTTCCTGGGCCTGGAGGTCGGCTGCATCCTGGCCAACATGACGCCGGCTCAGCGTCGTGAGCAGTACGCGTGCGACATCACCTACGGCACGAACAACGAGTTCGGCTTCGACTACCTGCGCGACAACATGGCGTGGTCGCAGGACGAGCTGGTGCAGCGCGGCCACAACTTCGCCATCGTGGACGAGGTCGACTCGATCCTCATCGACGAGGCCCGTACGCCGCTGATCATCTCCGGCCCCGCCGACCAGGCCACCAAGTGGTACGGCGACTTCGCCAAGCTGGTCACGCGCCTGAAGCGCGGTGAGGCCGGCAACCCGCTCAAGGGCCTGGAGGAGACCGGCGACTACGACGTCGACGAGAAGAAGCGCACGGTCGCCATCCACGAGTCCGGGGTCGGCAAGGTCGAGGACTGGCTGGGCATCGACAACCTCTACGAGTCGGTGAACACCCCGCTCGTGGGCTACCTGAACAACGCCATCAAGGCCAAGGAACTGTTCAAGAAGGACAAGGACTACGTCGTCATCGACGGCGAGGTCATGATCGTCGACGAGCACACCGGCCGTATCCTCGCCGGCCGCCGCTACAACGAGGGCATGCACCAGGCGATCGAGGCGAAGGAGGGGGTGGACATCAAGGACGAGAACCAGACGCTCGCCACGATCACCCTCCAGAACTTCTTCCGCCTGTACAAGAAGCTGTCCGGCATGACCGGTACGGCGATGACCGAGGCCGCCGAGTTCCACCAGATCTACAAGCTCGGCGTCGTCCCCATCCCGACCAACAAGCCGATGGTCCGCGCGGACCAGTCCGACCTCATCTACCGCACCGAGGTCGCCAAGTTCGAGGCGGTCGTCGACGACATCGCCGAGAAGCACGAGAAGGGCCAGCCGATCCTCGTCGGCACCACCTCCGTCGAGAAGTCGGAGTACCTCTCGCAGCAGCTCAGCAAGCGCGGCATCCAGCATGAGGTGCTCAACGCCAAGCAGCACGACCGCGAGGCGCAGATCGTCGCCCAGGCCGGCCGCAAGGGCGCGGTGACCGTGGCCACCAACATGGCCGGCCGTGGTACGGACATCAAGCTCGGCGGCAACCCCGAGGACCTCGCCGAGGCGGAGCTGCGCCAGCGCGGCCTCGACCCCGAGGAGCACATCGAGGAGTGGGCCGCGGCCCTGCCGGCCGCCCTGGAGCGGGCAGAGGCGGCGGTCAAGGCGGAGAAGGACGAGGTCGAGGCCCTCGGCGGGCTGTACGTGCTGGGCACCGAGCGGCACGAGTCGCGCCGTATCGACAACCAGCTGCGCGGTCGTTCCGGCCGCCAGGGCGACCCCGGCGAGTCCCGCTTCTACCTCTCCCTCGGCGACGACCTCATGCGGCTGTTCAAGGCGCAGATGGTCGAGCGCGTGATGTCCATGGCGAACGTGCCGGACGACGTGCCGATCGAGAACAAGATGGTCACGCGCGCGATCGCGTCCGCGCAGGCGCAGGTGGAGACGCAGAACTTCGAGACGCGTAAGAACGTCCTGAAGTACGACGAGGTGCTCAACCGGCAGCGTGAGGTCATCTACGGCGAGCGCCGGCGCGTACTGGAGGGCGAGGACCTCCAGGAGCAGATCCAGCACTTCATGGATGACACGATCGACGCGTACGTCGCCGCCGAGACCGCCGAGGGCTTCCCCGAGGACTGGGACCTGGACCGGCTGTGGGGCGCCTTCCGGCAGCTGTACCCGGTGAAGATCACCGTCGACGAGCTCGAGGAGGCGGCCGGCGACCGCGCGGGCCTGACGGCCGAGTTCCTCTCGGAGTCCATCAAGGAGGACATCCACGAGCAGTACGCCTCCCGTGAGGCGCAGCTCGGCTCCGAGATCATGCGGGAGCTGGAGCGCCGGGTCGTGCTGTCGGTCCTGGACCGCAAGTGGCGCGAGCACCTCTACGAGATGGACTACCTCCAGGAGGGCATCGGCCTGCGCGCGATGGCGCAGAAGGACCCGCTGGTCGAGTACCAGCGCGAGGGCTTCGACATGTTCACCGCCATGATGGAGGGCATCAAGGAGGAGTCCGTCGGCTACCTGTTCAACCTGGAGGTGCAGGTCGAGCAGCAGGTCGAGGAGGTCCCGGTCGAGGAGGCCCTGCCGGTCGGCGAGGGCGTGCACGACACGGTGCCGGCGCAGGCGGGCGCGCGTCCCGAGATCCGTGCGAAGGGGCTGGACGTTCCGCAGCGGCGGGAGCTGCACTTCTCCGCGCCGACCGTGGACGGTGAGGGCGGCATCGTCGAGCGTGACCTGGAGGACGAGGAGCCGGTGCGGTCCGAGTCGGACGGGCTCACCCGCGCCGAGCGCCGCCGGCAGGCCAAGGGCGGACGCCGCCGCAAGAAGTGACGCCGATCGCTCCGACGGGCCGGATCCCTTCTGGGGTCCGGCCCGTCGCGTTGCCGCCCGAGGGACGGGGGCGGCTGGGTGCGGGTGCGGGTGTGCGGCGGGTGATCGCGCGGTTCCCCGTGGCCCTGGGGTGCCGCGGCCGGTGCGCGCTCTACGGGTGGGCGTCCGCGCGGCCCAGGGGTGCCGCGGCCGGTCCCGGCTCCTGCGATCCCCTCGGGGCGCGGGGAACCGTGCGACCGGCCCACCCGCACCCGCACCCGCGCGATCGCCCCCCGCGGGACTACCGCGGGCCCGTTTCCACGGCTGTGCAGCGCCAGCGGAGGTCCTTGCCCCGTTCCAGGCGGAAGGCGAGGGCGCGCAGCCGGTTCCCGGCGCTGACGCGGGCGAAGACCTCCAGAGCGCCTTCGCTGGGGACGTAGTAGCCGATGTCGCGGACGACCGGGCGGGGGCCGAGGGTGCGCAGGGGGCTGTGTTCGGCGAGGCGGGCGAGGTCGTCGTAGGCGCGGCCCGCTGTGTGGCGGAGCATCCAGTGGACGGGCCGCTGACCGCTCAGGACGGCCAGGAGGCGGTCGGCGAACAGGTCCGTCGGGCGAGCGGGCCGTGCGGCCGGCACAGGCCCGGCAGGACGCCTCTGCGGCACTGTGAGGGCGACTGCCGGCCGGCTGGGCGTGCGGGGTGGCGCGCCTCCGGGGCGGCGGGAGTCGCGGCGGGTCGGCGGGCGGTGACGCGGCCGGGGCTGGGCGGCGGCGCGGCTCATGACCTTGTTCATGGGGGTCCCCGTTCGGCGGGCCGGTCGATACCGGGCGGTAACTATCTGGTGGGGATCTTGTACGGGCCGCGGCGGGCACGGGCAAGGAAGTGGCGGCGGGCGGGGCGGGGGCCGTGAGGTTCACCTATCCGAGGGGGGCGAGGGGCCGCGCACCGCGTCAGGACGCGGCGGGGGAGGGTGAGCCGGCGGACGGGAGTGGACGCTTGGGCGGTGTCGGGCAGGGGCCCGAAAGGGGACGGGCGCACGTATCCTGAAGGCCCGCCTTGGAGGCGCGCCAGCCGCCTCCTCCCGGGGCCCAGCGGAGCCTTTGACCAGGAAAGAGCGGCCAGCATGCGCGTCTACGTCCCCCTGACCCTCACCGCTCTCGCCGAGGCGCACAAGACGGGTGAGCTGGGCAGCGGGCCCTTCGTGGCGTACGCCGTCACCCCCGCGCTGCGCGAGTGGTACCTCTCCGACGACATCGAGGAGCTGGAGTACGCGGCGCTCGGCCGGGCCGCCGCCGCCTCGCTGCGGCTGCTGGCGGCGGATCCGGGCGCGGTGCGGCGCCGGGTCGTCGTCGCCGTGGACGTGCCCGACGGCGCCGCGAGCGCCGACCCCGACCGCGGGCTCGACCCGGATGCCCTGGGCGAGGTGACGGTACGGACGGCGGTGCCGCTGGCGAAGGCCGCCGCCGTGCACGTCGACGCGGACGACGCGGAGCGGGACGTGCGCGCGGCGGCGGACGCGCTCGAGGCGGCGGACGGCGGCGACGACGACGCGCGCTTCGTGGTGGACGGCGCGGACGACCACGAACTGCTGTGGTACGCCACGCAGGAGATCCCCAACCTGGTCGGACGGGCCTGACCTGGGCGGAAGCCGTACGTGTCAGTGGCGGCGGGTACGGTTTTCGACATGGGGACGCAAGGAAGCGCGCACATCGTCTGGGACTGGAACGGGACGCTGTTCCACGACAATGACGCGATCATCGGGGCGACGAACGCGGCCTTCGCCGAGCTGGGCCTCGCGCCGATCACGCTGGAGCAGTACCGCTCGCTGTACTGCGTGCCGGTGCCGAAGTTCTACGAGCGGCTGCTCGGCCGGCTGCCGACGGGCGCCGAGTGGGAGCTGATGGACGGGGTCTTCCACCGGCACTACGCCGAGCATCGGGTGCGGTGTGCGCTCACCGAGGGCGCGGCGGAGCTGCTCGCCGGGTGGCGGTCGGCCGGACACAGCCAGTCGCTGCTGAGCATGTACGGGCACGAGGACCTGGTGCCGCTGGTGCGGGGCTTCGGGATCGAGGCGCACTTCCTCCGGGTCGACGGGCGTACGGGTCCGTCCGGTGGCAGCAAGGCCGAGCACATGGTGCGGCATCTGGGGGCGCTGACGGGGCGGGTGGCGCCGGAGCGGACCGTGGTCATCGGGGACGCGGCGGACGACGCGGTCGCCGCGCTGCATGTGGGCGCGCGGGCCGTGCTGTACACCGGGGGCTCGCACAGCCGGGCCGGTCTGGAGGCCGTGGGGGTGCCGGTGGTGGACACGCTGGCCGAGGCCGTGGCGGAGGCGCGGAAGATAGCGGCTTAGCCGGGCGTGGCACCGGTGGCCCGGCGAGGCCGGGCCGTCCGGGCCGCACGAGGGGCCGTCGGTCACGCCGGCGTGGCCGGTGCCTTCGTGCGCAGGATCTTCAGGAACTCCCGCATCCAGGCCGGGTGGTCCGGCCAGGCGCGGGCGGAGACCAGCGTGCCGTCCACGACCGTCTCGGCGTCCTGGAAGCCCGCGCCGGCGGCCTGCATGTCGGGTTCCAGCGCGGGGTAGGCCGTGACCCGGCGGCCCTGGAGGGAGTCGAGCGCGGCGGTGAGCAGCGGGCCGTGGCAGATCTGGGCGACCGGCTTGTCCGCGTCGAAGAAGGCCTTGAGGATCTTGCGGAGTTCGGGATCGTTGCGCAGGTACTCGGGGGCCCGGCCGCCGGGGATCACCAGGGCCGCGTACCGGCCGGGGTCGACCTCGGCGAAGGCCAGGTCGGCGGGCCAGGTGTAGCCGGGTTTCTCGGTGTAGGTGTCGTAGCCGGGTTCGAAGTCGTGGACGACGAAGCGGAGGGTCTTGCGGGTGGGGGCCGCGATGTCGACGTCGTAGCCTTCCTCGCGCAGCCGCTGGTAGGGGTAGAGGACTTCCAGGGACTCCGCAGCGTCGCCGGTGACGATCAGGATCTGGGTGGGCATGGTCGGCTCCTCCGGGCAGACTCCGGGCACACTGGGCACGGTGCCCCCGCCGGAGGCGCTTGCCAAGGGGGCCCGGTGTTTCTCAGGGTGCGTCCGCGGGCGCGGGGGCGCGACCGGATCGCCGGTTACGCCACTCGGACGCGTACCGCCGCTGTGCAGAACGTCAAACTTCACCCCTCGGTTTTGTACACATACGGCTCATGACGGGCCCCGGGTGAGGGGCGATAGCCTGGTGGCGTGATCAGCGCGATATCCCGCGGGAGCGATGAGGCTCCTGCCCTGCGCCCGGGCTGCACGGAGTACCTCCGTGACCGGGCGGCGATCGCCGATCTTCGCGGGCGGGACGGGGGCACCGGTGCCCCCAGGAGGCCGAGGACACTCCGGGACTCGGCGGTGCCGAGAGCAGCGTCACAGTCGACGGGTGTGCCGGAAATGGCCGAATACCCCCCACGAATCTCATCTCGCGGCATAGCGTCGGAACGGACCGGAGACCCCGGGCCGTGGCGAGCCGAGGGGAAAGAGACCGTACTTCCTTCTACGTCACGCAACGGCGCGCGACAGGAGCCAGAGGACAATGCAGACCAAGCTGGACGAAGCCAAGGCCGAGCTGCTCGAACGGGCCGCCCGGGTTGCTGAGAACAGCCCGGTCGGGGGGCACCTACCGACCGGGACGACGAGCGAGGGCGGCTCCGGCACCCCGGACGGCGAATCCCTGCTCACGTTCCTCCAGCGCTACTACCTGCACACCGCACCGGAAGACCTCGCCGGCCGCGACCCCGTCGACGTCTTCGGCGCCGCGGTCTCGCACCACCGTCTCGCCGAGACCCGCCCGCAGGGAACCGCGAACGTCCGGGTGCACACCCCGTCCGTGGAGGAGAACGGGTGGACCTGTAGCCACACCGTCGTGGAGGTCGTGACCGACGACATGCCCTTCCTCGTCGACTCGGTCACCAACGAGCTGACCCGGCAGGGACGCGGCATCCACGTCGTCATCCACCCGCAGTTCGTGGTCCGCCGGGATGTGACCGGCAAGCTGGTCGAGGTGCTGGCGACGCCGCCCGTCGGCGACCTCCCGCACGACGCGCACGTCGAGTCCTGGATCCACGTCGAGATCGACCGGGAGACCGACCGCGCCGACCTCAAGCAGATCACCACCGATCTGCTGCGCGTCCTGTCCGACGTCCGTGAGGCCGTCGAGGACTGGGAGAAGATGCGGGACACCTCGATCCGCATCGCCGACGGCCTGGTGGGCGAGCCCGCCCCCGCCGACCTGGCGAAGCCCGAGATCGAGGAGGCCCGCGAGCTGCTGCGCTGGCTGGCCGACGACCACTTCACCTTCCTCGGCTACCGCGAGTACCAGCTGCGCGACGACGACACGCTCACCGCCGTGCCCGGCACCGGTCTGGGCATACTGCGTTCCGACCCGCACCACGCCGAGGAGGAGCGGCACCCGGTCAGCCCCTCCTTCGAGCGGCTCCCGGCCGACGCCCGGGCCAAGGCCCGCGAGCACAAGCTGCTGGTGCTGACCAAGGCCAACAGCCGGGCCACGGTGCACCGGCCGTCGTACCTCGACTACATCGGCGTCAAGAAGTTCGACGCGGACGGCAACGTCGTCGGCGAGCGCCGCTTCCTCGGTCTGTTCTCCTCCGCCGCCTACACCGAGTCCGTGCGCCGCGTCCCGGTGATCCGCCGCAAGGTCGAGGAGGTGCTGACGCGCGCCGGGTTCTCGCCGCACAGCCACGACGGCCGCGACCTGCTCCAGATCCTGGAGACCTACCCGCGCGACGAGCTGTTCCAGACGCCGGTCACCGAACTCCAGGCCATAGTGACCAGCGTGCTCTACCTCCAGGAGCGCCGCCGGCTGCGGCTGTACCTGCGCCAGGACGAGTACGGCCGCTACTACTCGGCCCTCGTCTACCTCCCGCGCGACCGCTACACCACCGGCGTCCGCCTCAGGATCATCGACATCCTGAAGGAGGAGCTGGGCGGCATCAGCGTCGACTTCACCGCCTGGAACACCGAGTCGATCCTGTCCCGGCTGCACTTCGTGGTCCGGGTCCCGCAGGGCACCGAGCTGTCCGAGCTGTCGGACGCCGACAAGGAGCGCATCGAGGCCCGTCTGGTGGCGGCGGCCCGTTCCTGGACCGACGCGTTCGCGGAGGCGCTGACCGCCGAGTGCGGCGAGGAGAGCGCGGCGGAGGTGCTGCGCCGCTACCACAACGCCTTCCCCGAGGGGTACAAGGCCGACCACCCGCCGCGTGCGGCGGTCGCCGACCTGGTGCACCTGGAGCAGCTGGGCGAGGACAAGATCTTCTCGCTGAGCCTGTACGAGCCGGTGGGTGCCGCTCCCGAGGAACGCCGCTTCAAGATCTACCAGAAGGGCGGCTCGGTCTCCCTGTCCCAGGTGCTGCCCGTGCTCAGCCGCCTGGGCGTCGAGGTCACGGACGAGCGGCCGTACGAGCTGCGCTGCGCCGACCGCACCACCGCCTGGATCTACGACTTCGGTCTGCGCATGCCGAAGTCGCTCGGCGGCTCCGCCGGCGACTACCTGGGCGGCGACGCCCGCGAGCGGTTCCAGGAGGCGTTCGCCGCGACCTGGACCGGCAAGGCCGAGAACGACGGCTTCAACGCCCTCGTGCTGAGCGCCGGGCTCACCTGGCGCCAGGCGATGGTGCTGCGCGCTTACGCCAAGTACCTGCGGCAGGCCGGTTCGACCTTCTCGCAGGACTACATGGAGGACACCCTCCGCAACAACGTCCACACCACCCGGCTGCTCGTCTCCCTGTTCGAGGCGCGGATGTCGCCGGAGCGGCAGCAGGCCGGGCTGGAGATCACCGACGCCCTGCTGGAGGAGCTGGACGCGGCCCTGGAGCAGGTGGCCAGCCTGGACGAGGACCGCATCCTGCGGTCGTTCCTGACCGTCATCAAGGCGACCCTGCGCACGAACTTCTTCCAGCAGGCGCTCGGCGGCGAGCCGCACGCGTACGTGTCCATGAAGTTCGACCCGCAGGCCATCCCGGACCTGCCCGCGCCCCGCCCGGCGTACGAGATCTGGGTGTACTCGCCGCGTGTGGAGGGCGTGCACCTGCGGTTCGGCAAGGTCGCGCGCGGTGGGCTGCGCTGGTCCGACCGGCGTGAGGACTTCCGGACGGAGATCCTCGGCCTGGTCAAGGCGCAGATGGTGAAGAACACCGTCATCGTGCCGGTGGGTGCCAAGGGCGGCTTCGTCGCCAAGCAGCTGCCCGACCCGGCCGAGGACCGGGACGCGTGGCTCGCCGAGGGCATCGCCAGCTACAAGACGTTCATCTCGGCGCTGCTCGACATCACCGACAACATGGTCGCCGGTGAGGTCGTGCCGCCGCAGGACGTGGTCCGGCACGACGGGGACGACACCTATCTGGTGGTCGCGGCCGACAAGGGCACCGCGACGTTCTCGGACATCGCCAACCAGGTCGCCGAGACGTACAACTTCTGGCTCGGTGACGCCTTCGCCTCCGGCGGTTCGGCCGGGTACGACCACAAGGGCATGGGCATCACCGCGCGCGGCGCCTGGGAGTCCGTGAAGCGGCACTTCCGCGAGCTGGGCGTGGACACGCAGTCCGAGGACTTCACGGTCGTCGGCATCGGTGACATGTCCGGTGACGTGTTCGGCAACGGCATGCTGCTGAGCGAGCACATCCGCCTGGTCGCCGCCTTCGACCACCGGCACATCTTCATCGACCCCGTCCCGGACGCGGCCGTCTCCTACGCCGAGCGCCGCCGCCTGTTCGAGCTGCCCCGCTCCAGCTGGGCCGACTACGACACCAAGCTGCTGTCGGCCGGCGGCGGGATCTTCCCGCGCAGCGCCAAGTCGATCACCCTCAACAGCCACATCCGGCAGGCCCTGGGCATCGAGGAGAAGATCTCCAAGATGACCCCGGCCGACCTGATGAAGACGATCCTGCGGGCGCCGGTGGACCTGCTGTGGAACGGCGGCATCGGCACCTACGTGAAGTCGTCGGCGGAGTCCAACGCCGACGTCGGCGACAAGGCCAACGACGCCATCCGCGTCGACGGCGCCGACCTGCGCGTCAAGGTCGTCGGTGAGGGCGGCAACCTGGGCCTGACCCAGCTCGGCCGCATCGAGTTCGCCCTGCACGGCGGCCGGATCAACACCGACGCGATCGACAACAGCGCCGGCGTGGACACCTCCGACCACGAGGTGAACATCAAGATCCTGCTGAACAGCCTGGTCACGGACGGCGACATGACCGTCAAGCAGCGCAACAAGCTGCTCGCCGAGATGACCGACGAGGTCGGCGCCCTGGTGCTGCGCAACAACTACGCGCAGAACACCGCCCTCGCCAACGCCCTGTCACAGGCCAAGGACATGCTCCACGCCCAGCAGCGGTTCATCCGCCACCTGGTGCGCGAGGGCCACCTGGACCGGGCGCTGGAGTTCCTGCCCACCGACCGCCAGATCCGTGAGCGCCTCGGCCAGGGCCAGGGCCTGACCGGCCCGGAGACGGCCGTGGTGCTGGCGTACACGAAGATCACGGTCGCCGAGGAGCTGCTGCACACGTCGCTGCCGGACGACCCGTACCTGCGCGGCCTGCTGCACGCGTACTTCCCGACGGCCCTGCGCGAGCGCTTCGCCGACGCGATCGCCAACCACCCGCTGCGCCGAGAGATCACCACGACCGTGCTGGTCAACGACACGGTCAACACGGGCGGTACGACGTATCTGCACCGTTTGCGCGAGGAGACCGGCGCCTCGCTCGAGGAGATCGTGCGCGCCCAGACCGCGGCCCGCAGGATCTTCAGCTCGGCGGCGGTGTGGGACGAGGTGGAGGCCCTGGACAACCGGGTCGAGGCCGGCGTCCAGACCAGGATCCGGCTGCACTCGCGGCGTCTGATCGAGCGCGGTACCCGCTGGCTGCTCAACAACCGGCCGCAGCCGCTCCAGCTCGCCGAGACGGTGGAGTTCTTCGCCGAGCGGGTCGAGCGGGTCTGGCAGGAGCTACCGAAGTTGCTGCGCGGCGCGGACCTGGAGTGGTACCAGCACGTGTACGACGAGCTGTCCGAGGCCGGTGTCCCGGACGAACTCGCCACCCGGGTGGCCGGTTTCTCCTCCGCCTTCCCGGCGCTGGACATCGTCTCGGTGGCCGACCGCATGGGCAAGGAACCGCTGGACGTCGCCGAGATCTACTACGACCTCGCCGACCGGCTCGGCATCACGCAGCTGATGGACCGCATCATCGAGCTGCCCCGCGCCGACCGCTGGCAGTCCATGGCCCGTGCCTCCATCCGCGAGGACCTGTACGCGGCCCACGCGGCGCTCACCGCGGACGTCCTCGCGGCGGGTGACGGCACCTCGACGCCGGAGCAGCGCTTCACGGCGTGGGAGCAGAAGAACACCGCGATCCTGGGCCGTGCCCGCACCACCCTGGAGGAGATCCGCAGCTCGGACTCCTTCGACCTCGCCAACCTGTCGGTGGCGATGCGCACGATGCGGACGCTGCTGCGGACGCACTCGTAGCCGTACGGCGGTGAGGGCGCCCCCGGCCGGTGACGGCCCGGGGCGCCCTCCCGTTTCCCGCCGGGCCCCGGGGCTCCGGGCGCAGGGCCCCTGGCCCCGGGCGCGGGGGTCAGGTGGCGCAGCCGGCGGGTTCCCCGGCGGTCCGGTCGCCGCCGGGCGCGGCGGGTGCCGTGCCCCCCAGCCGCCACAGCCGTTCCAGGGCGAGGGGCAGGCCGATCACGGGGACGAGCCAGATCTGGACGTAGAGCCGGTCCTGTTCCACGGCCAGCGGGTGCGCGGCCATGGTCGCGAATCCGGTCAGGCCCGTCGCGAGGACGCACAGGGCCACCGGCACCGAGCGTTTCCACAGCCCCCACGCGCCGGCCGCGAGGAGGGTGAGCAGCAGCGGGGCGAGGGCCTCCCGCTGGAGCCACTGCCACCAGTAGGAGGTGTCGAGCCGGAGCAGGGACCGCCAGGGGCCGGCGACCTCGGGATAGGTCCAGTGCAGGGTGAACATGTCCTGCAACGAGTCGGTCATGCCCGGCAGCCCGAACGCCCTGCTGACGGCGAGCACGGCCACCGTGCCGGCCGTCGAGAGCCCGGCCAGCACCCAGGTGCCGCGATGCCGTGCGCGCCGGACCAGCACGAGGACCGCGTACGCGGCGGCCGCCAGGAACAGCCCCACGATCAGGAAACTGGAGTACTTGACGGCGGACCCGAGGGCGAAGGCGCCGGCGAAGAGCAGCGCGCCCCGCGTGACCCGGCCGCGCAGCAGCCAGACCGCGGCGAGCAGCAGGGCCGTCATCAGGGCGATCACCGGTCCTTCGGACAGGGGACGCCCGCCCCACTGCGCGAGCGGCGTGACGTAGTACAGGACCTGGCCAAGAACGGCGGCCGGCGGCGGGGAGCGCAGCGCGCGCAGCAGCAGGTACACGAGCCATCCGGCGGCCGTGGTGAAGGCGAGCGCCACCGCGGTCAGGCCCGCCTTGGCGCCGAGCAGCGCCACCAGCGGCGCGGCCATCAGCGGGTAACCGGGCCGGGTGCGGAAGATGCGCTCGTACTTCGGGCTGGTGGGGGCGAGGCCGTCGCGGTACTTCGTCTCGCAGGTGTGCCGGTACGCCGCCTCCCGTCCCGGCTCGCGGAACTTGCGCTGGTCCAGCAGCCGGTTGCGGTGGACGAGCCGGGCGGTGTCGGCGCAGTAGGCGGCGACCGCCTTCTGCCGTGCCTGCCGGGGGGAGTCGCCGAGGAACCGGTAGGCCTCGCGGGCGTAGCGGTAGGAGTCGTTGGAGAACCGGGTCGCCGGATAGGCGAAGACGTGCAGGACGAGGAGGACCACGGCGGCGAGCAGGGGCAGCGCCCGCACGCGGGCGAGGTGAGCCTTTGCGCCGTCCAAGGGTCTCTCCAGTCCGGTCGGTGCGGGAGCAGGATGCGTCAGGGCCGAACACGGCGATCCAGCATATAGCGGGGCTTTCCCGGTGTACCGGACATCAGGGGGCCGGCCGGAACAGCGCGAGCAGCCCGGCCCCGTACCAGCCGGCGAACACCGCGCCGCTCCCGTACACCAGCCAGCGCACCTCCCGCCGGGCCCTGGCCAGGGCGGGCGCCGGGAGCAGCAGCAGGACGGGCAGGAACGGCAGCATGAAGCGGGGCTTGGAGTACGGCGCGCCGTTCACACCGATCATCAGCAGCCAGGCGCCCGCCACGAGGAACACCAGGGGCCAGGGCACCCGCCGGTCCAGCGCCAGGGCGACGGTCCCGACGGCGACGGCGGCGATCGTCGTCAGCACGGCCACGTACCGCATGTCGGGCGAGTGCTCGCCGGCCGCGTGGCGCAGGAAGTGGAGGGTGCCCCGGCCGAGGTCGAAGGACTGGCCCCAGGCCCGCTGCGCCTCGAACCAGCCCGTGACCGAGCCGATCCTGCTGCCGAGGTACAGCCAGCTCCCCACCAGGCCCAGCGGGGCCAGCACCGTCGCGGCCAGGGGCCGCAGGCCGTCACGGCGGCCGGCCAGCGCCGCCAGCCCCGTCAGGGCGGTGACCGCGACCAGCACCGAGGCGGTGGGACGGACCGTCCCGGCCAGCGCGCACAGGAGCCCCGCCGCCACCCACCTGCGGGCGACCAGGGCCACGAGCGCCCACATCAGCACAGCGGTGAACACGGCCTCGGAGTAAGGGATCCAGAGCACGAACGCGTACGGCGAACACGCCCACAGTCCCACGCAGACGAGGGCGGCGCGGTGGCCGACGACGGCCCGCGCCAGGGTGTGCGCCCCGCTCGCCGCGATCGCCCCGGCCACCCAGGAGACCAGCACACCGGCGTGGGCGAACGTCAGCCCGGTCACCGCGTGCACGGCGAGGATGAGGCCGGGGAACAGGGGGAAGAAGGCGAGTGTGCTGTAGCCGGGCACTCCGTCGGCCCGGAAGGGGAGCCGGTCGGGGTAGCCGTGCGCGGCCACGGACAGGTAGTGGGCCGCGTCCCAGCGGCGGAACACGCCCGTCACCCCGTGGCCGAGATGCCGGTTCAGCAGCAGCAGGACGGCGAACCCGAGGAGGGACAGCGCCAGCTGGAGGGCGACGGCACACCAGGTCTCGCGCGGGACGAACGTGACGCGCACGGGTTGCCGGCGCAGCGCCTCGCGCAACCGGGCCCGTAGACCGCCGCGCGCGCCACCGGACGGCCGGCCGGAGGTGAGGGCCGACGGAGGGACCAGCTGGGCCATGGTGACTCCACGGGGGTGCGGTGTGGGTACGGCTCGGCGCAACGGTGCCCTGCGCCCGTCTCACCTCAGCAGGCTCGCCACCAGCCGGGCGGCGCCGCGGATCCGCGGCCGGGCCACGTGCCGTACCACCGGCCCGACGACCCGCGCCGTCACCCCGACCGGGCGCCAGCGCAGCTGGAGGCGGCCGGGGTTGCGGCCTTCCGGTTCGAGGACGATCTCGTGCGGGGTCGCCCCGGAGCGGTAGGGCACGCGGATCCGGTGCGTGGGGAAGTCCAGCGGAGCCAGCAGCAGGCCGGTGTGGGACAGGCCCTGCTGGTCCAGGCGGACCAGCGGGTGCCGTACGCCCTCGAAGCCGGGCAGGGGCAGCCGGGCGGAGGCCAGGTCGAGGCGGACGCCGCCTTCGAACACGCCGGGCCGGACCGGGTCCAGGCGGAAGGGGACCGTCATGCGGTGCCCGCCGGGGGAGAGCACCAGGCAGGCCCGCTGCGGGCCGACCGGGAGGCGCAGTCCGGGGTCGTAGGTGCGCACGGTGAGGGCCAAGGACGCCCCGGGGCCGGGAGCCAGTGCCGTGATCTCGTGGCGGAACTGGGCCGTGGGGAAGGGCCGGGTCTCCAGCTCCAGCTCGGAGACGTCCAGTTCACGGCGGGCGCGGTCGGTGGCGGGGACGGTGCCGCCCCAGTACGGACGGCCCGCCGCGTCGGCCGTGACCCGCCTCGGCGCCACCCCGTGCCCCAGCCCGCGCGCCGCCAGCCGCACCTCGGGCAGGCGGCCGTCGCGCAGCAGCTCCAGCACCACCCGCTCGGCGCGGGGCAGCCGGGCGTACGCCTCGGGGGCCAGCGTGTCCAGGTAGGGGTTCACGAGGCCGGCGAAGGCCGCCAGCCACTCCTCGTCACGGTAGGGCAGGTCGCCGGCGTACATCCGGAAGTCGTGCTTGAGGAACTTGTAGTCCTTGTCCGCCCGCAGCCCGGCGTGCCCGCTGCTCACCAGGAAGTCGTCGATGAGGTGCTGGACGTGGACCCGGTCGCGGACGTTGGAGATCCGGTGCCGCTGGTTGGAGATGGAGGCGGAGGCCGCGTCGGCGAACGGCTCGATGTACCACACGTACACCGGGTCGGGGATGATCGTGAACGCCTTCGCCAGGCAGTACGCCTGCGCCGAGAACAGCTGGTCCTCGTAGTGGATGCCCTCGGGGAAGCGGAGCCGGTGGCGGTCCAGGAAGGAGCGGGCGTACATCTTGCCGGTCGACAGGTGCTCGAAGAACAGCCGCGGGTCCGCCGCGATGCCCTCCACCGTGCGGCGCTCGGCGACCAGGTGCGGCATCCACGTCGACTCCTGGCCGGTGTCCACCCGGACCCGGCGGACCGCGCCCATGGTGAAGTCGACCTCACGTTCGCGGTGGGCCGCGAGCAGCGACTCGACCGACCGGGGCGGGAGCTCGTCGTCGCTGTCCAGGAACATCAGGTACGGCGCCCGGGCGATCTCCACGGCCCGGTTGCGCGGGGCGCTGCACCCGCCGCTGTTGCGGGGCAGGCGGAGGTAGCGGATGCGGTGGTCGCGGGCCGCCAGCTGACGGGCCACGTCCGGGGTGTCGTCCTCGGAGTGGTCGTCGCTGATGACGATCTCGATGGCGGGGTGGGTCTGCGCGCGCACCGACTCGACCGCGCGGGGGAGGCGGGCGGCGTCGTTGTGGACGATGACCGTGACCGTGACGTCGGGGCGGGTCATGCCGTGGCCTCCTCGGGGGTCGGGGCGGGCGTGCGGTCCTCGAGCGGCAGCACCGGCGGCAGCGACTCCTCCGGTTCGCCCAGGAACACCCGCCGTACGACCCGTTCGGCGGCGCGTCCGTCGTCGTACTCGCAGAAGCGGCGCCGGAACGCCGCCCGCGCCTTCGCCGCGCTCTCGTCGCGCCAGGCACCGGAGGCGAAGATCTCGGTCAGTTCCTCCTGGGTGCGGGCGACCTGGCCGGGGTGTTCGGCCGTCAGGTCGAAGTAGACGCCCCTGGTGGTCCGGTACGTCTCCCAGTCGTCGGCGTGGATCACGATGGGGCGGTCCAGGTTGGCGTAGTCGAACATGATCGAGGAGTAGTCCGTGACCAGCGCGTCGGCGGCCAGGCACAGTTCCTCGACGGGGTCGTAGGAGGAGACGTCGATGATCCGGCCGGAGCGGCGCAGGCCGGTCAGCGGGGAGGCCGCGCCGCCGTAGAAGTAATGGGCGCGCACGAGCAGGACCGTGTCGTCGCCGAGGCGGTCGGCGAGGGCGGCGAGGTCCAGGCGGGGGGTGAAACCGGCCTCGTAGTCGCGGTGCGTGGGGGCGTACAGGACGGCCGTGGTGCCGGGTGCGATGCCGAGGCGGGCGCGGGCCGCGCGCACGTCGGCCGCCGTGGCCGTGTAGTAGACGTCGTTGCGCGGATAGCCGTGGTCCAGGGACGTGTAGCGGGCCGGGTAGGCGCGCTCCCACATGCGGGTGGAATGGCTGTTGGCGCTGACGCTGTAGTCCCACCTGTCGATCCGGGCGAGCAGGGCGGCGAAGTCCAGCCCCTTCGCGGCGGCCGGATGGTCCATCTGGTCCAGGCCCATGCGCTTGAGCGGGGTGCCGTGGTGGGTCTGCAGGTGGATCTGGCCGGGGTGTTTGACGACCGCGTTGGGGAAGTTGACGTTGTTCGTCAGATACGTGGCGGTGGCCAGGGTCTCCCAGTAGCGGCGGGTGCCGGGCACGACGTGGTCGGTGCCGGGCGGCAGCAGGGCCGCGTTCTGGCCGGTCACCACCCACACCGGGTGGATGTGCGGGGCGAGTTCGGCGAGCTTCGCGGCGATGGCGGCCGGGTTGCACGCGACCCCGCGGTCCCAGTACGCGGCGAACACGGCGAGGTCGGGGCGCAGCGGGTGGTTCAGGGCGCGGCGGTACTGGTGTCCGCGGATCTTCGCGCCCAGCCGCCGCTTGTGCGTCCGTACGGCCTTGCGGGCCGCGCGGCGGGTGCGGTTGGCGGCCTGGAACGCCCGGTACCGGTGGTACGCGCCCTCCTCCAGCAGCGCGTGCCGCACGCCCTCCAGGCCCTCCGGCCGCTGATGGCCCTCGGGGCGCCAGCGGAGCGCCGCCAGGGAGGCACGCCGGAAGAACTCGCGGGCCACGGGGTCGGGCAGGTCCTCGCGGGCGAAGGCGCGCAGCAGGTCACGCACCATCAGGTCGTACAGCACCGTGCGGACGGCCCGGCGTTCGCCGGCGAGCGGGAGCAGGGACTCGTAGCGGTCGATGAGCGCGAGCCGGTCCTCGGGGGCGCGCGGCGGCAGGCTCTCGGGGCGCAGCACCCGGTTCTCGTACGCCGCCTGGTTCAAGCAGGCGACACGGCCGGCGTACAGCAGGGCCGCGTGGGCGGCGCGCGGCTCGTCGTCCGTGGTGAGCCGCTCCTCGTGCGCCCGCCAGAACGCGGTGCGCAGCGCGCGGTCGCCGAGCAGCGGGGTGAGGCGCAGCAGATGGGGGGCTCCGGCCAGGGGCAAGGGGGCCCGGCCGACCGCGGCGAGGTGGCGGCCGTCCCGGGAGGGGGTGGCGGCGGTCTGCCAGGTGGTGGTGACGTGGTCGAAGAGCAGCACGTCGACGGGGGCGTCCGGCTCACCGGGAGCGCCGGTGGCGGCACCGGTGGCGTCCAGTTCGGCGGTCCGCTCGGCGATCAGGCGGGGCGCGCCGGCGGGCAGGCCGTCCTTGGCGTGCACGAAGTGCAGCCAGCGGCCGGACGCGCGGGCGGCGCCGGCCGCCCGGGCCGCCGCGTCACCGGTGCCCTCCGGCAGGGCGACGGTGACCGTGTCCGGGGCATGGCGCTCGGCCGTCTCCCGCGCCCACGCGCCGACCGCGGCGACGATCACCTCGGCGTCGGTGAGCGGGTGGGCCTCCAGCGAGTCGAGGAGTTCGGTCAGATGCCCCTGGGTGTTCGGCCCGTAGACGATCACGCTCAGCTGGGGCATCGCAGTGGACTCCTTCGGCTTGATGTCTCCGGGCACACCCTCCATAACACTGTCATTAAACAGATGAAAGGGATAAATGTGCCCGGCGAAGGAGTCCGTCCGGGGTCGGTCAGCTCTTGGCGGCCGGTTTGGCAGCCGGTTTGGCGGCCGGCTTCTTCTCGCCGGTGAAGGCCTCGTACTCCTTCATGACCTCCTCCGTCGGCCCGTCCATGCGCAGCTCGCCGCGCTCCAGCCACAGGACCCGTTCGCAGGTGTCACGGATGGACTTGTTGTTGTGGCTGACCAGGAACACCGTGCCCGCGTGCTGCCGCAGCTCGCGGATCCGCTGCTCGGAGCGCTTCTGGAAGGAGCGGTCGCCGGTGGCCAGCGCCTCGTCGATCAGCAGGACGTCGTGGTCCTTGGCGGCGGCGATGGAGAACCGCAGCCGGGCGGCCATGCCGGAGGAGTACGTGCGCATCGGCAGGGTGATGAAGTCGCCCTTCTCGTTGATCCCGGAGAAGTCGACGATGTCCTGGTAGCGCTCCTTGACCTGCTCCCGGGACATGCCCATGGCGAGGCCGCCGAGATGGACGTTGCGCTCGCCGGTGAGGTCGTTCATCAGGGCCGCGTTGACGCCGAGCAGGGAGGGCTGGCCGTCGGTGAAGATCTGGCCGTTCTCCACCGGCAGCAGCCCGGCGACCGCCTTGAGCAGGGTGGACTTGCCCGAACCGTTGGTGCCGATGAGCCCGATCGCCTCGCCCTTGTACGCGACGAACGACACCTTGCGCACCGCGTGCACCCGGCGCACACCGGCCGCCTGCTCGGTCTGCCGGCGGCGCAGGATGCGATTCAGGGCGGCGGTGGCGGAACCGCGCCCCGCGCCGGTGCCGTTGACCCGGTAGACGATGTCGACGCGGTCGGCGACGACGGTGGGAACCTTCCCGTCCGCCCCGGTGGTCGCGGTGGTCGCGGTGGTCTCGGTGGTGCCGGTCGTCCCGGGGGTCTGCTCAACCACGGCCGTACGTCTCCTCAGCCTTCCAGAAGTAGATGAAGCCGCCGATGCCGGCGAGCAGCGCCCAGCCCGTGGCCGCCGCCCACACGTGCGGGGGCAGGGACTTCGCGTGGAAGCTGTCGATCAGCGCGAACCGCATCAGGTCGATGTAGACGGCGGCCGGGTTGATCTGGAGCAGGACGGTCACGATGTGCGGCAGGTGGTCATGCTTGGTGATCTTGTCGATGCTCCACATCACGCCGGACACGTACATCCACGTACGCAGCAGGAAGGGCATCAGCTGGGCGATGTCCGGCGTCTTGGCGCCCATCCGGGCCACGATCATCGAGACGCCGGCGTTGAACGTGAACTGGAGGACGAGTGCCGGGACCGCCAGCAGCCAGGAGGCGGAGACCGGTACGCCGAAGCAGAGCAGGATGACGACCAGCGCGGCCATCGAGAACAGCAGCTGCTGCAGCTGCTGGAGCGCGAAGGAGATCGGCAGCGCGGCGCGCGGGAAGTGCAGGGCGCGGACCAGGCCGAGGTTGCCGGAGATCGCCCGGGTGCCCGCCATGATCGAACTCTGCGTGAAGGTCCAGATGAACACGCCCGTGACCAGGAAGGGCACGTAGTCGGGCACGTGCTGCTTGGTGTTCAGCAGGACACCGAAGATGAAGTAGTAGACCGCCGCGTTCAGCAGCGGGTTCATGACCTGCCACACCTGGCCGAGCTTCGCCTGGCTGTACTGCGCGGTGAGCTTGGCGGTGGCGAACGCGCCGATGAAGTGGCGCCGCGCCCACAGCTGGCGGACGTACTCCGGCAGGGTGGGGCGGGCACCGCTGACCGACAGGCCGTGCCGGGCGGCCAGGGCCGCGAGGTCGTCGTCGGTCCGGGCCCGGGTGGGGGGCGGTGTGTGGAGGACCTGGCTCACATCCGCTGCTTTCGCTCGGGAGGGGGGAGGGGGCTGCTGCGTCCGGCTGCCGCCGGGGTCGCCGCGTCCGTGTCCCGTCGCCCGGCGTTTCCCCGCGTTTCTCTTTACGTTCTTTACGTCGGGACGGGACCGTATCGTCGCAACGCGAGCGTAGGCCCAATCCACGTCGGAACGCAACCGTTTCGTCGCTACGGCCTATGCTGTGCGCCATGACGACGAACGCCGTGCCCGCTGACGAGCCGCCGGCACGTCCGCGCCGCCGGGCCCCCGCCGGGGCCGCCGTCCTCCGCGAGGACGTGACCGAGGCCATCCGCGCGGCCGTCTTCGAGGAACTGGCGGCGGCCGGGTACGCGCGCATGTCCATCGAGGGCATCGCGCGGCGGGCGGGCGTGGGCAAGACGGCGGTGTACCGTCGCTGGCGTTCCAAGCTCCACCTGGTCCTGGACGTCGTCTCGGCCATGGCGGTGACCGGCTTCCCGGTCCCCGACACCGGCTCCCTGGAGGGCGACCTCCACCTGCTGTACGAGGTCACCTCCCGCGCCCTGCGGCACCCCGTCGCCTCCCAGGTCATCCCCGACCTCCAGGCCGAGGCCGCCCGCAACCCCGACCTCGCCGAGGCCTTCCAGAAAGCGCTGCGGGACGGCCAGGAGGGTGTGGCCAGCAGGATCGTGGCGGCGGCGGCGCAACGCGGCGAACTGCGCGCCGGCGTCGATCCCGACCTCGCCCTCGACCTGATCTCCGGCCCCCTGTACTGGCGCTCGGTCGTGATCCGCTCCCCGAAGCCCCCCAAGGGCTATCTGGCGAAGCTGGCACGGGCCACCGCGGCGGCGCTCAGGGCGCTGTGACCCCCGCCCCGGCCGGCGCGCCCGGGCCGGGGAGCCGTGCCCCTACGAGCGCGCCGCCTCCGGATGGCTGCGGACCCAGCCCTCCCACGCGGAGGTGATCATGTCCTGGACGTCGTACTTGGCCTGCCAGCCCAGCTCCGCGGCGATGCGGGCGGCGGAGGCGACCACGCGGGCGGGGTCGCCGGGGCGGCGGGCGGTGACGGCCGGGGGGCGGTCGTAGCCGGTGACCGCGTTGACGCGGTCGATCATCTCCCGGACGGAGACCCCCTCGCCGCGCCCGATGTTGAGCGTCAGGCCGGTGCCCGGCGCGGAGGCGAGGGCGCGCGCCACGGTCACGTGGGCCTCGGCCAGGTCGGCCACGTGGATGTAGTCGCGGACGCAGGTGCCGTCGGGGGTCGGGTAGTCGTCGCCGAAGATACGGGGCCGTGCGCCCTCGGTGAGCCGCTCGAAGACCATCGGGACCAGATTGGACACGCTGGTGTCGGCCAGTTCGGGCGTGGCCGCGCCCGCCACGTTGAAGTAGCGCAGCGAGGCGGTGGCGAGGCCGGTCGCCCGGCCCGTGGCGCGCACCAGCCACTCGCCGGCCAGCTTCGTCTCGCCGTAGGGGGACAGCGGGCGGCAGGGCGTCTCCTCCGTGACCAGGTCGACGTCGGGCATGCCGTAGACGGCCGCGGAGGAGGAGAAGACGAAGGAGGGGACGTCCGCCGCCGTCACCGCCGCCAGGAGGACGCGCAGGCCCTCGACGTTCTCCCGGTAGTACTCCAGCGGCCGGTCCACCGACTCGCCGACCTGTTTCTTCGCCGCCAGATGCACGACGCCCGTGATCTCGTGCCCGGCGAGGGTGCGGGCCAGCAGCTCCCCGTCCAGGGTGGAGCCGCGCACCAGCGGCACCTCGTCCGGTACCCGCTCGGCGAGCCCTGTGGACAGGTCGTCGTAGACGACCGCGCGCTCGCCCGCCTCGGTCATCGCCCGGACGACGTGCGCCCCGATGTATCCGGCACCGCCGGTGATCAGCCAGGTCATGTGCGGCCGTCCCCTCGTCAGCTCGTCGGTTGGCCCGGGTCCCAGTGAAGCAGGCGGCGGCGGAGCCGGCCGCGGGCCACGGCGAGTACGCCGCGCGCACCGCTCGCCAAGCGCAGTGCGAGTGCGCCGGAGTGCGTGGCGTACGGGTGCGCCAGGAGTACGCCGTGGGCGGCGCTCGGTACGGCGCGCCGGCGCAGTCGGCCGGCGCCCGTCCGGGCGTGCGCCGTGACCGTCCGCCGCCCGCCGCCCGCGAAACGGAGGGTCAGGCGCAGGTCCCAGACGCCGGAGCCGAGCCCCGCCAGGTCGACGGGCACCTCGGCCGACCAGACGGCGGGCCCGCAGGGCGTGAACGCGGCCGTCGTGCGCCCGCGCGTGCGGCCGTCCTCGCGCTCGTGCCACACCACGTCCACCTCGACCGGGGCCGCCCCGGCCACCCTGCCGTACAGCTCGTGCAGCCGCAGACGCAGCGGCGAGGCACGCGCGCGCGGGCGCAGCTCCGCGTCCACCGCGAGGGGGAGCACGGGGACGGGGCAGGTCAGGAGCGGGCCCAGGGACACCTGGGGAAGGTCGAGGGACCAGACCGGGACGCCGTCGGCGGTGCGGGCGTAAGGCGGGAGCAGGCGCGCCGGGCGGGCGGCGAGTTCACGCAGACGGGGCAGGTCGCGGGGTTCGGGGGACGCCAGCACGACCCGCGCCAGCAGCCAGCCGGGGGCGACGGGGTTCGGCTCCCGGTCGGCGTCCCCGTAGCGCGCCAGGTACTGCCGGGTGAGCGTCCACCACGCGCGCCGGTGGTCCGCGTCGCGCAGGCCCAGCTCGCGCACGTACATGCGCAGGTCGTGGTCGAGGAACTTGGCGCGTGCCGCCCGGGCCAGCTCGTCCTGCCCGGCGCCCAGCAGGATGTCGTACGCCAGCGCGCACGCTTCGACGCGCGCCGCCCAGTTCTCGACGCGCTCCCGGTCCAGCGAGAGGGACAGCCGCCCGGCCGACCGGCGCACCTGCCACACGTACACCCGGTCCGGTACGAGCACCACGCGTGGGCTCGCGGCCAGCACGCGCGCGGTGAAGACGAAGTCCTCGTAGCGGAAGCGGCCCTCGGGGAAGCGGATGCCGTGGTCGCGCAGGAAGCCGGTGCGGTACAGCTTGTTCACGCACAGGGTGTCGTGGACCAGCCGGGGGAACCGGTCGGGGCGGTCGAGGACGCGGTGCGCCCGGTAGAGGAACGCCTGCCACGGCCGTTCGCGCCCCGACGGCTGTTCCCGGCGCACACACAGCCCGCTCGCGACCTCGGCGTGCGCCTCGGTCGCCGCCGCGAGCAGCGCGTCCACCGCACCGGGCGGCAGTACGTCGTCGCTGTCCAGGAACATCACGTACGGCGCCGTCACCGCGTCGATCCCGGCGTTGCGCGGGCTGCCGCAGCCGCCGCTGTTCACCTCCCGGCGCACCACCCGCAGCCGCGGCTCCCGGCCGGCCAGCCGGGCGAGCAGCCCGGCGCTGCCGTCGGTGGAGCCGTCGTCCACGGCGATGACCTCGGCGACGGCGGGCCCCTGGGCCAGGGCCGAGCGCACGGCACCGGCCACATGGGCGCGGTCGTCGTAGCCGATGACGACGACGGCGGCCTGGGGCGCCGGGTGCGGGTCTCGCGATTCGGGGGACATCAGGTCCACGGGCCGGACGTGCGGGAATGCCCCCATTATCCCGTTACGGCGCGCTGAACGCCCGGACGGGAAGGCGGTCGGAACCGGGCCGGGTCTCCACCGGCGGCACGGGCTCCCCGGCGGCTGGCCGCGCGTCCCGCCACAGCCGCACGAAGGACAGCACGGCGGCGGCGGCCAGCAGCCCGTTGCGGGCCAGCATCAGCAGGCACCCGGCCCAGGTGCCGTCGATCACCTCCCGGTAGCACATGGGGAACACGACGGTGCTCAGCGCGGACGCCGCCAGGATCAGCACCGCCACCGGCCGCTGGCCGGTGCGGCGCGAGGTCAGGCACACGGCGGCGAGCCCGATCAGCCAGATCATGTACTGGGGGCTGATGACCCGGCTGGTGACCGTGAACAGCAGCACCGCGCTCAGCGCCGCGTCGTACGGCGTGGCCTCGCTCCAGTGCCGCGCCCGCAGCCGCCACAGCAGCAGCAGCGCGAACGCGAGCGCGGTGAGCGCGAGCGAGGCCGTGGCGACGGCGTGCACGTGCGGGCCGGTGAGTTCGATGGCGCCGTACCGGTAGCGGGTGCGGCCCGGCCAGCCGGCGTGCCGGGCCAGGTTGAGCGCCGTGCCGCCGAGCGACTCGATCTGCACACCCCGGCCGCTCTGCTCCCGCAGGAAGGACAGCGGGTGGGCGAGGAAGGCCGCGAGCAGCCCGAAGCACACGGCTCCGGTCGCCGCCGCCCACGTCCACGCCGTACGGGTGGGCCGCCCGCGGGGCGTGCCCAGCAGCACCAGCGCCGGCCACACCTTCACCAGCGCGCCCAGGGCCCCGAACACCCCTCCCGCGCGTGGGGATCGTGCCGACGCCAGCAGGGACAGCACGGCCAGGGCGGTGACGGCGGCGTCGTACCGGGCGAGCGGCAGCTGCAGCAGCAGCGGCAGTCCGCCGGTCCACATGGCCGCGCCGAGCAGGCTGCGCCCGGGCCGGGCGCCCGCGCGGACCAGCGCCGCCGCGGTCACCGCGTCCACGGCCAGCGTCAGCAGCACGAACGCCTGGAAGTACGTCAGCCCCGGCAGCAGGCCCGGTGCCAGCAGCACCGCGCCCGCGCCGGGCGGGTACTGCCACAGCGTGTCGTGCACGGGGAAGGAGCCGTGCGCGAGGACGCCGTACCAGTGGTGGTACAGCCGCCACACCTCCCTGGCCACCGAGCCCCCGCCCAGCAGCGGGGAGGTGCTGTGCGTGAGCAGCCACAGCATGAGGGCACGGGTGGCGAGCCACAGGGCGGTGAGGGCGAGGACCGGGCCGGGGGTGACACGGAGACGGTTCATCACATGGGAGCCTAAGCCGAGCGGATGGGGTATCCATGCCGATACGCCGTCAATAACCTACAAAGGTTGGCTAATCGCAAAAGATCGGGCCATGGTGAACGTCGGGCTTCCTGTGCAACCGCAGTCGCGTCGGGCGGCCGGCGCGACGGGCCACGCGCTCCGCGGGGTGCCCGGACGTTCCCGGGACCGGCTGGCCCGCGCCGCCGCGGTGGGGGTGCCCGCGCTGGTGATGGCGGCGCTCGGCCTGTGGGGGCTCGACCGGGGCGGCATGTGGCGCGACGAGGCCGTCAGCTTCCAGGTCGGGCGCCGCACGGTACCGCAGATCTGGCGGCTGCTGCACGGCGTGGACGCGGTGCACGGCCTGTACTACCTGATCATGCACGCGGTCCTCGCCGTGCACCCCGGCGAGGTCGTCCTGCGGCTGCCGTCGGTGTGCGCTGCGGCCGTCACGGCGGGCCTGGTGGCCGCGCTCGGCTGCCGGCTGGCCCGGCCACGGGTCGGCCTGTGGGCCGGCCTGCTCTACGCGGTCGCCCCGATGGCCGGCCACTACGCCCAGGAGGGCCGCTCCTACGCGCTCGTCGCGGCCGGTGCTACCTGCGCGACGCTGCTGTTCGTCCGGGCCGTGCAGGGCGGCTCGTGGTGGCCGTACGGCGTCGTCCTCGGACTGACCTGCTGGCTGCACGAGTTCGCGGTCCTGCTGCCGCTCGCGCACGCGGTGTCGCTGGCCCTCGCCCGGGCCGGAGCGCGGACGTGGCGGCGGTTCGGGGGCGCGGCCGGTGCGGTGGGCCTCGCGCTGCTGCCGATGGTGGTGGTGTCGCGCGGACAGGCGGCGCAGCTGGCGTGGCTGCGGCCGCCCACGGCGGGAACGGCGGGAGGGCTGCTGCGCGGGTTCCTCGGGCCGGCCGACGGGGTCTACTGGGTGTGCCTCGGGCTGGCCCTGCTCGGGCTGGCCGGACTGGCGGGGCGGCGGGGCGGACTGACCTGCGCGGGCGTGGCGCTGCCGGTGGCCGTGGTGCCGCCGGCCCTGCTGATGCTGGCCTCACAGCTCTCACCGCTGTACGTCGACCGGTACGTGCTGTACGCCCTGTCGGGGGCGCCGCTGGTGGTGGCCGCGGGGGCCGAGCGGCTGGCGGGGGCGCTGGAACGCCCGCGGCCGGGCCGGCGCGGGCCCGCGCCGCCCCGTGTCCCGGCCGTGCGGCCCCGGCTGCTCACCCTCGCCGGCGTCCTGGCCGTCGCCCTGTCCCTGGTCCACCAGTTCCCCCTCCTCCAGCAGGACCGTGATCCCGCCCGCCGGCCCGACGACCTCGCCGCCGTCTCCCGGGTGGCCGCGCGCGAAGTGGGCCCCGGCGAGCCGGTGCTGTTCCTGCCGGCGCAGACGCGGAACGCGGCGCTCACCTATCCACGGGCGTTCCGGGGGACGCGGGACCCGGCACTCGTGGCGGGGGCGGCCGGGTCGGGCACCCTGTACGGACGGGAGGCCGGGCCCGGTGAGCTGCGCCGCAGGCTGGCGCGGCTGGACCGGGTGTGGGTGGTGGCGGACCGGCGGCTGCTCGCCGGCCGCTGGATCCCGCGCGATCCCACGGAGCGGACCAAACTGACCGTGCTGTGGCAGGAGTTCACCGGAGACCGGGAGTCCGTACGGGGCCTGCTGACCGTGCGGCTCTACGTCCGCCCGACCGGCGCGGGCTCAGGGAGCCGGGCCGGCGCGGGCCCCGGGAGCCGGGCCGGTGTGGGTCCCGGGACTCCGACCGGCGCGGGCCCCGGGAGCCCGGCCGGCGCGCGCCCCGGGACTCCGACCGGTGCGCGCCCCGCCACCCCGGCCGGCGCGGACCCCGGGGCTCCGTTCGGCGCGCTCCCGGGGGGCCCGGCCGGCGCTCGCCCGGGGACTGCGCTCGGCGTTCGCCCCGCCACGTCTGCTGGCGTGCACTCCGGCGCCTAGGCCGGCGTGCGCCCCAGCGCCCCGGCCGGCGCGCGCCGGGGCTGCGCTCGGCGTTCGCCCCGCCGCCCCTGCCGGCGTGCCGCCCCGGCACCGGCCCCCGGGGGGCTGCTGTCAGGGGGTGTCGCGGGACTCCGCCCGGGCCGCCGCGTCCAGGGCGGTGGTGAGCTGGTCCAGGCGGGCGCGCAGGCCGGCGATCTCCGTCAGGTCGAAGCCGGTCGCCGTCATGATGCGGCGCGGCACCTCCAGGGCCCGCTCGCGCAGGGCCGCGCCCTCGCCGGTGAGCCTGACCCGCACCGAACGCTCGTCCTCGGCGCTGCGCTCGCGCCGGACGAGCCCCGCTCCCTCCAGCCGCTTGACCAGCGGGGACAGCGTGCCCGAGTCGAGGCGCAGCTGCTCGCCGAGCGCCTTGACCGGCAGGTCGTCCCGTTCCCAGAGCACCAGGAGGACGAGGTACTGCGGGTAGGTGAGCCCGAGGTCCTTGAGGATCACGCGGTAGACGCCGTTGAAGGCGCGGGACGCGGCGTGCAGCGAGAAGCAGATCTGGCGGTCGAGGCGGAGCCAGTCGTCGGCGTCGGGCGTGGTGGTCATGGGTCCAGGATAGCTCTTGCGGGCCATTTGGTTGTGGACAATTTAATTGTGTGCTCTACTTGGGGTTGTCGCGATCCCCGGGGATCCGGCAACACACCCCACATCGAGAGGGATGGTCTTCCATGGACGCGCTCTACACCGCTGTCGCCACCGCAACCCACGGCCGCGAGGGCCGCGCCGTCTCCTCCGACGGCAGGATCGACCTCGCCCTCGCCATGCCGGCGGAGCTGGGCGGCAACGGCCAGGGCACCAACCCGGAGCAGCTCTTCGCCGCCGGTTACGCCGCCTGCTTCGGCAGCGCGCTCGGACTCGTCGGACGCCAGGCCAAGGTCGACGTCAGCGACGCCTCGGTGACCGCCGAGGTCGGCATAGGCAAGCAGGGTGAGGGCTTCGGCCTGAAGGTCACCCTGCGCGTCGAACTGCCCGGCACCGTGGACGGGGCGACCGGCCGCAAGCTGGTCGAGAGCGCCCACCAGGTCTGCCCGTACTCCAACGCGACCCGCGGCAACATCGACGTCGAGCTCGTCATCGAGTAGGCACGCCGTCCCGCGGAGGGGGCCGGTCCCGGCCGGGACCGGCCCCCTCCGCGCGCGCCGGTCAGGCCGACGCCAGCGTGTCCGGGGCCGCCGCCTGCCCCGGGATCCGCGCGGACTCCGCGTCCGGCACCGGCTCGCCCAGCAGCAGGGTCCGTACGACCCGTTCGGCCGCCCGCCCGTCGTCGAACTCGCAGAACCGGGCCCGGAACCCCGCCCGCAGCCGAGCCGACTCCTCGTCCCGCCACGCGCCCGAGGAGAACAACCCGGCCAGCTCGTGGTAGGAGGACGAGACGTGGCCCGGGGGCTCGGCGGTGATGTCGAGGTAGGTGCCCCGGCTCGCGGTGTACGCGGGCCGGTCGTCGGCGTGCACCACGATCGGCCGGTCGAGGTTGGCGTAGTCGAACATCACCCCCGAGTAGTCGGTGACCAGCACGTCCGCGGCGAGCAGCACGTCCGCCACAGGGAGTTCACCGGTCGCGTCGACCACGATGCCGCGCCGGTCCAGCTCGGTGAGGCCCAGGCCCCGCGCCGGGCCGTTCGCCAGGGACGGATGCAGCCGCACGACGAGTGTGTGGCCCTCCCCGAGGTCGGCCGCGAACCGGGCCAGGTCGACGCGGTCGACGTAGCCGCTGCGGCGGTAGTCCCGGCGGGTCGGCGCGTACAGCACGACCGTGTGGTCGGCCGGGATGCCGTGCCGCTCGCGGAAGTCGCCGGTGCCGCCTTTCACCAGGACGTCGTTGCGCGGGCTGCCGGTGCGCACCGAGGTGAAGTGGCAGGGGAAGGCCCGTTCCCAGACCAGTTCGGAGTGCCGGTTGGCGACCAGGCTGTAGTCCCAGCGGTCGGCCCGGCGCAGCATCTGCGGCACGTCGAAGCCGAGCCGGGCACCCGGCCTGTCCAGCAGGTCGGCGCCCAGGTACTTCAGCGGGGTGCTCTGGTGGGTGTGGATGTGCACGCTGCCGGGCCGCTTGGCCAGGGAGCCGGGCCAGTTCACGTCGTTGACGAAGAAGGCGGCGCGCGCGGTGACCTCAAGATAGCGCCGGGAGCCCATGATCACGTGCTCCACGCCGGCCGGCAGCCTCGCCGCCGTCTCCGCGTCCCGCACCACCCACACGCCGCGCAGCTGCGGGGCGATCTCGCGGGCGGCGGCGTAGACGGCCGCCGGGTCGCCGAGCAGGCCCTGGTGCGAGGACGCCGAGTAGACCACGAGGTGCGGGTCGAGCGGCCGGCGGGCGTGCAGCGACGCCCAGCCGGCGCGGGCCCGGACGCCGGCCGCCCGGCGCACCTGGACCGCCCGCCGTGCCGCCTCCCGGCCGGCCCGCGCCGTCTGCCGCCGCAGCCGGTACCCGGTCCAGGAGCCCTCCAGCACGGCGACCTCGCCGTCCACCCGGGCACCCTCCGGCCGGTGACGGCGGAACAGCTCCGCCGTGCGCCGGAAGAACTCGGCCTTGTCGGCGGGCGGCAGCCGGTCGGGTTTGGCGAGGATGTCCAGGCAGTGCTCGCCCATCTTGCGGTGCAGGTACGGCCGCCAGCCGGCCAGCTCCGGGCGCTGCCCGACGAAGGCGAAGACCCGTTCGTACTGGTCGTGGATGTCGAAGTGCTTGCGGCTGGTGGTGGACAGGATGTTGCCCTGCCGCCGCTGCCGGTAGTTCAGGCAGATCCGGTCCAGCGCGGCGATCCGGCGGGCGCTGAGCAGGACCGGGAACGTCCAGGGGGTGTCCTCGTAGTAGCCGGGCGGGAAGGCGAAGCCGTTCTCGGCGACGAACTCGCGCCGGTAGACCTTGTTCCACACCACCATCAGCAGGTCCAGGATCTCCGGGCGCGCGGCCGCCGTGAAGGGTTCCGCCCCGGCCTCGGTGAGGATGTGCGAGAGGACGTTGCGCCGGGTGCCGCCCCACCAGTACGTGCGCGCGTAGTCGAAGACGAGCACGTCCGGGTCGGCGGACTCCGCGAGCCGGTCGGCGATGGACTCCAGCGCGCCCGGGGTGAGGGTGTCGTCGCTGTCCAGGAAGAACAGGTAGTCGCCGGTGGCGTGCGGGATCCCCGCGTTGCGGGCGCGGCCGAGGCCGGCGTTCTCGGGCAGGTGCAGCACCGTCACCCGCGGGTCGCGCGCGGCGTACTCGTCCAGGATCGCGCCGCAGCCGTCCGGGGAGCAGTCGTCCACGGCGATCAGCTCGAAGTCGCCGTAGGACTGCTGGAGTACCGAGTCCAGGCACTCGGGCAGGAACGCCTGTACGCGGTAACAGGGCACGATCACACTGAAGCGGGGCACGGCGGGTCAGCTCCTCACGAGGGTCGCGGCGGCGGGGGCGGGGACGCGTTCCGCGAGCGGGACCACGGGCGGCACCGCGTGGGGCGGTTCACCGAGCAGCACCCGCCGGACGACCCGTTCGGCGGCCCGCCCGTCGTCGAACTCGCAGAACCGCTCACGGAACGCGGCCCGCAGCGCCCCGGCCTCCGGGCCCGCGTACGAGCCGTCACGGAAGACGGCGGCCAGTTCGTCGGGGGTCCGGGCGACCGCGCCGGGCGGCTCGGCCATCAGGTCGAAGTAGACGCCCCGGGTCTCCCGGTAGACGTCCCAGTCGTCGGCGTACACGACGATCGGCCGGTCGAGGTTGGCATAGTCGAACATGATCGACGAGTAGTCGGTGATCAGCGCGTCCGCGGCCAGGCAGACGTCCTCTGCGGAGCGGTGCGCGGTCACGTCGATGATCCGCCCCGAGCCCCGGGAGCGGCCCCGGTCGTAGAAGTAGTGCGCGCGTAGCAGGACGACGACGTCCTCGCCGGCCGCCTCGCAGAACGCCTCCACATCCAGGCCGGGCGCGAAGCCGCTGTGGTGGTCGCGGTGGGTCGGCGCGTACAGCACGGCCGTGCGGCCCTCCGGGACGCCCAGGTCCCGCCGGATCCGCGCCACGTCGTCGGCGGTCGCCGTGCAGTAGACGTCGTTGCGCGGATAGCCGTACTCCAGATGCTCGTAGGAGCCGGGGAAGGCGCGCTCCCACATCCGGGTCGAGTGGCGGTTGGACGACAGGTTGAAGTCCCAGCGGTCCACCCGGCCCAGCAGCTTCGCGAAGCTGCCGGACTGCGCGGCCACCACCGGATACGCCGACTGGTCCACGCCCATCGTCTTCAAGGGGGTGCCGTGCTGGGTCTGGAGGTGCACGCTGCCCGGCCGTTTGACGACGCCCTCGGCGAAGTTGGCGTTGTTCACCAGGTACGTCGCGCGGGCCAGCACCTCCCAGTAGCGGCGGGAGCCGATCACCGCGTACTCCACGTCCTCGGGCAGCGTGTGCTCCTGGCCGGCCTCGACCAGGAACACCGAGCGCAGGTGCGGGGCCAGTTCGCGGGCCTTGGCGTGGATCGCGGCCGGATTGCACGCGTAGCCGCGGCCCCAGTAGGCGCAGTACACGACGAGGTTCGGGTCGAGCGGGCGGCGCAGATCGCGGGCGTAGCGCAGCCGGGTGAGCGGCATGTGCGGGCGGGGCAGTGCCTCGGCGGTGCGGGCGGCCACCTGGTTGGCGCCGCGCAGGGCGCGGAACGCGCTGTACGCCCCCGCGGCCAGCAGCCGGTGCTGCACGCCGAGGCTGCCGCCCGGTGTGCGGTGGCCGGCCGGCCGGTGCCGCCGGTGCAGGCGGGCCGCGCGCCGGAAGAACGCCCGGTGCCCGGAGGGCAGCCGTTCCGGCCGGGACGCCGTCTTCAGCACCACCGCGAACAGCTGGTCGAACAGCGGGCCCGTGCGTTCGGCGGGCAGGCCGCGCTCGGCCGCCACCACCAGGACCCGTTCCACCTGGTCCAGCAGGGCGTGCTGGTGCGGGCCGGGCAGGTTGAGCCGGCTGCCCTGGCGGCGCAGCCGGTGCCGTACGACGGCCTGGCGCAGCACCGCGATCCGCTCGGCGGCGAGGGTGACCAGCCCGCCCCAGCCGAGGTCGGTGAAGTGGCTGTCGGGGAAGGCGAGGTCCCGCTCGACGAGGAAGTCGCGGCGGTAGGCGGCGCTCCACGCGGGCAGCTGCACGCCGGTCAGCTCGGGCAGCCCGGCGGGGGCGAAGGCGCCCTCCGGGGCCTTGGCGAGCAGGGGGGCGGCCGGGTCGGTGGGCTCGCCCTCCCACCAGGGGACGCGCTCGTGCCCGGCGTAGAGCACGTCCACATCGCCGGTCCCGGTCAGCCGGGCGTCCAGTGCCGTGAGAGCGCCCGGCAGCAGCAGGTCGTCGCCGTCCAGGAACAGCAGGTACGTGCCGGTCGCCGCCCGCATCCCGGCGTTGCGCGCCCCGCCCAGGCCGTCGGACGGCGGCGAGTGGACCGGCGTGACCCGGGAGTCCCGCCCGGCGTACCCGGTGCAGACCGTGGCGGCCGGGGCGCCGGGGCCGTCGCAGACGGGGATCAGCTGGAGGTCGCCGAAGGACTGGCCGAGGACCGAGTCCAGCGCCTGGGACAGCCGGCCGGCGACCCCGTGGGAGGGGACGATGATGCTGAAGCGGGGCATTCTGATCTTTCTGTCGTCGTGCGGACGCGGCCGGGCCGGCCCGCCGGACGCCAGGTGGACGGCCGGCTCGGGGTGGGCCGCGTCGAGCCGAGGGGCATGGGAACTCCCGGAGGGACCAACGGTGTTCAGTGGCTCTCGGTGACGGGCAGGGGGCCGGAAGGTCGTGCCGCGGTGACCGCCGGGACGTGCGCGCCGCCCGCCGGCGCCGGAGTGCGCTCCCCGGGCGGCACCACCGGCGGCAGGTCCGTCTCGCCCAGCACCACCCGCCGTACGACCCGCTCGGCGGCGCGCCCGTCGTCCCACGGGCAGAACCGCTCCCGGAACACCGCCCGCAGCCCCGCCGCGCGCGTGCCGCACCACAGCCCGGTGGCGAAGACGTCGGTCAGCTCGTCGTCGCTCCGCGCCACCGGACCGGGCGGGCAGGTCCCCAGGTCGAGGTAGGTGCCGTGCACCGCCTCGTACGCCTCCCGGTCCGGGGTGTGCAGCACGATCGGCCGGTCGAGGTTGGCGTAGTCGAACATGACCGGTGCGTGGTCGGTGAGCAGCGCGTCCGAGGCCAGGCACAGGCCGGCCGGGTCCGGGTGGCCGGAGACGTCGATGATGCCGTTGCCCCGGACGGGGAGGTGGGTGCGGGCAAGGACCACGAAGCGCGGGCCCAGCCGGAGCAGCAGCCGCTCCAGGTCGAGCGGCGGGCACTGGGTGCGCAGGTGTGCGCGGCGGGCGGGCGCGTACAGGATCGCGACCGCCTCCTCCGGGACGCCCAGCGTCGCCCGCAGCCCGGCCACGTCCGCGGCCGTCGCCCGCTGGAGGACGTCGTTGCGGGGCAGGCCGTACTCCAGCGTGGTGTAGCGGCCCGGGTGCGTCCGCTCCCAGGTCAGGGTGGTGTGCCGGTTGCCGGACAGGACGTGGTCCCACTGGTCGACGCCTCGCAGCAGCTCCGCGAAGTCCGTGCCGCGGGCCGCCGCCGGACGCTCCAGCAGGTCCAGGCCGGTGTGGGCCAGCGGGGTGCCCCGCCCGGTCTGCACGAAGACCTGTCCTGGCCGCTTCCGCATCCGCGCGTCGAAGCCGGCGTCGCCGACCAGGTACCGGGAGCGGGCCAGCGCCGTCCAGCAGGCGGCCGTGCCGGGCCTCAGCGGGCGCGGACCCGGTGGGGCCGCCCGCTCCTGCCCGGGACGGACCAGCCACGCGGTCCGCACCTGCGGGGCGTGTACGCGGAAGGCCGCCTCCAGCGCGGCCGGGTCACCGCCGTACCCCTCGTGCGCGGTGAACACCGCCCGGTCGGCACGCAGCGGCAGGCACAGCTGGACGCGGTAGTGCAGCCGGAGCGCGGCGGTGCGCAGCCCGCGGGCCGACCTCCCCGCGGCCCGTCTCGCGCGCCGGCGCAGGGCTGCGGCCAGCCGCAGCGCCCGGAAGGTGCGGTGCAGCCCGAAGCGGACCAGGGCGTGCCGCGGCTCCAGCCGCACGCCGGGCACCCGGTGGCGTCGGCACTGGGCGCGGGCCCGGCGCAGGTACGCGCCGTGGCTGCCGCGCGGCAGCCGGCCGCGCCTGCTGAACACCACGGCGTGGTGGTCGAGCATCCGGCGGTACAACTCCGGTTTCCAGCAGGCCAGTTCCGGATGCTCGTCGACATACGCGAACACCCGGTCGTACTGCTCGAACAGGTCGAAGTGCTTGTGGCTCGTGGTGCCGAGGATGCTGCCCTGCCGCCGCTGGCGGTAGTGCACGCACACCCGGTCCAGGGTGGCGAGCGACCCCGCGGTCATCAGCACCGGGAAGGTCCACGGGGTGTCCTCGTAATAGCCCGGCGGGAACCGGAAGCCGTGCCGCGCGACGTACTCCCTCCGGTACGCCTTGTTCCACGCCACCATCAGCACTCCGAGCAGCCCCGGCCGGTCCGCCAGGCGGAACGGTGCCGGTCCCTGCTCGGTGAGCCGCCCGGCGAGCTGGTTGCGCACCGTCCGGCCGTCCCAGTACGTGCGCGCGTAGTCGAACACCAGGACGTCCGGGTCACCGGTCTCCTTGAGCCGGCCGGCGACCGCCCGCAGTGCGTCCGGGGTGAGGGTGTCGTCGCTGTCCAGGAACACCAGGTAGTCGCCGGCCGCCTGGGCCATGCCCGCGTTGCGCGCCTCGCCCAGGCCCTGGTTGGCGGCCAGGTGTACGGGTTTCACGCGCGCGTCCCGGGCCGCGTAGTCGTCGATGATCGCGCCGCAGGCGTCGGGTGAGCAGTCGTCCACGGCGATCAGTTCCAGATCGGGGAAGGACTGCGAGAGCACCGAGTCCAGGCACTCGGAGAGGTACGCCTGGACCTTGTACGCGGGGACGATGACACTGAACCTGGGCAAGGGGCATCCATGGGTCGGACGGCGCGGGCGTTCTGCCCGGCAACGCCCGACGGGGTGACTTGGTTACGGCGCGTACGGCATTCGGGCTACACCGGGCCGAGGTGCCGCCCGGTGGAGCTGCCTCCGAAAACCCGTGAAGGGGCGGGCCGTTGCCGGCCCGCCCCCGCCACGATGCCCGAGTCCGGCGGTTACTTGACCGCCCCGGCCATCACCCCGGACACGAACTGCCGCTGGAACGCGAAGAACACGGCCAGCGGGATCACCATCGACAGGAAGGCGCCGGGCGCCAGCACGTCGATGTTGTTCCCGAACTGCCGTACCTGCGTCTGGAGGGCGACCGTGATGGGCTGGGTCCCCGACTTGGTGAACACCAGCGCCACCAGCATGTCGTTCCACACCCACAGGAACTGGAAGATGCCCAGCGAGGCGATGGCCGGGCCGCCCAGCGGCAGCACGACCCGCGCGAACAGGCGCAGTTCACCCGCGCCGTCCAGCCGCGCCGCCTCCAGCAGCTCCCGCGGGATCTCCGCGAAGAAGTTCCGCAGCAGGAACACCGCGAACGGAAGACCGAACCCGGTGTGGAACAGGATCACCCCGAAGATCGTCCCGAACAGCCCGATCCTGCCGAACAGTTCGGCGATCGGGATCAGCGCCACCTGCACGGGCACCACCAGCAGGCTCACCACGCCCAGGAACCACCAGTCGCGGCCCGGGAACTCCATCCAGGCGAACGCGTACCCGGCCAGCGCGCCGATCGCGACGACCAGCAGGGTCGCCGGGACCGTGATCAGCACGGTGTTCACCAGCGAGTGCGTGATGTCACCGTTCTCCAGCAGCTTCCGGTAGCTGTCCACGGTCAGCTGGGACGGCTTGCTGAGCACCGTCCACCAGCCGCTCGCGCTCATGTCCTCCGGGGTGCGCAGCGAGGAGATGAGCAGGCCGATGGTCGGCACCAGCCAGAACAGGCCCACCACGACCAGGAACGCCTGGACGAGCCCGCCGCTCAGTTTCTCCGCGATCCTCCCGCCGAGCGACCGGCGGGCCGTCACCGGCGCCCCCGCGCGGGCCGTCTTCCCGATGCTGTCGGCGGTCGCCGTCATCGCCGTACCTCCCGCCTCAGCCTGCGCATGTTGAACAGCATCACCGGGATCACCAGCAGCAGCAGGAACACCGCGATCGCACTGGCCACGCCCGGCCGCCCCTCCGCGAAGCCCTTGCGGTACAGCTCGAGCGCCAGCACGTTCGCGTCGTCCTGCGAGGAGCCCGGCGCGATGATGAACACCAGGTCGAACACCTTGAGCACGTTGATCATCAGCGTGACGGTGACCACCGCCAGGACCGGGGCCAGCAGCGGCACGGTGACCCTGCGGAACACCTGCCACTCGTTGGCGCCGTCGACCCGCGCCGCCTCCAGCAGCTCCCGGGGCACGCCCGCGAGTCCGGCCGCGATCAGCACCATCGCGAAGCCGGCCCACATCCACACGTACGACCCGATGATCGCCGGGGTCACCAGCGCCGGGCCGAGCCACCCGACCCCGCCGTACGGCTCCCGGAAGTTGTCCGCGGGCAGCCGCAGCCGGGCCCCGTCGGCCGACGCCGGCAGGGTGAACGTGCCGTCGCCGGACGCCCGCGCGGTGGCGACCACCTTGCCGCCCTTCACCGCCTCCACGCGCATCCCCGCGTACCCCAGCTCACCCGGGTCCGGCGCGCCCAGCCGGCCCACACCCTTGCCTCGGGTGAAGTCCTGCCAGGTGGTGCCGGTGATCCTGCCCGGCTCCGCCGTCGCGGCGGCGGCCTTCTTCGCGCCGTCCGGCATCTGGTCCGGCGCGACACCGACGAGCGGCAGGACGACCGGCCGCCCGGCGTGGACGGCGTCCTTCGTGACGAACCCGCCGCCCTCCGCGACGAGCGGCGACTCGCGCCCCGGGTGGGCCTTGGGGAACGCCGACGACTGCGCGAACGTGTCGTGCACGCCCACCCACACGGCGTTGGCGACGCCCTTGTCCGGGTCCTGGTCGTACACCAGCCGGAAGATGATCCCGGCGGCCAGCATCGAGATCGCCATCGGCATGAAGACGACCAGCTTGAACGCCGTGCCCCAGCGGATCCGCTCGGTCAGCACCGCGAAGATCAGCCCCAGCGCGGTGGAGACCGTCGGCGCGAACACCACCCAGATCACGTTGTTCTTCAGCGCCGTACGGATGCCGTCGTCGGTGAACAGGGTCCGGTAGTTGTCCACACCCGTGAAGCGGTCGCCGGAGGAGTCGAAGAAGCTCCGGACGACCGAGTACCCGATCGGGTAGACCACGAGCGCGCCCAGCAGCACCAGGGCGGGCAGCAGGAACAGAGCTGCCACGGCCCTGCGGGTGCCGGTCACGCCTCTGCGACCGCGGGGCGCGGCGGGGCCCGGTGGGGCCCCGGCCGCCGCTGCCGACGCCATCGCCGGATCAGCTCCCGGTTCCGTACGCCGCCGCCGCGTCCTTCTCCAGCCGCGCCTGGGCGCCCGCGACATCGGCCGGGTTCTTCAGGAAGTCCTGGAGGTCCTTCCACTCGCCCTTGCCGGGGGTGCCGCCGAAGGCCTGCGGGGCCTGGTCGGACATGTCGAAGCGGAAGTCGTCACCGGAGGCGATCAGCGCCTTGGCGATCTTCTGCTGCACCGGGTTCGGGTACGCCGACACCGGCACGCTCTTGTTCGGGGAGAGGTAACCGCCGAGCTTCGCCTGGATCGTGGCCGCGTCCGGCGAGGCGAGGAAGGTGGCCAGCGCCTGGGCCGCCTTGGAATCCTTCAGGATCACCGCCGCGTCGCCGCCGGAGACCACGGGCGCCGTGGAGCCGACGGCCGGGAACGGGAACACCTTCGCGTCCGTGCCCACCTTCGCCTTGGTCTCACCGATGTTGACCTGCACGAAGTCACCCTCGTAGACCATCGCCGACTTCGGCTGGTCGCCGCCGGTGAACGTCTGGGTGACCGACTGGGGGAACTCCGTCTGGAGTGCGCCGTTCTGGCCGCCCGCCAGGTAGTCCTTCTTGCCCCAGATCTGGGCGAGGGTGGTCAGCGCCCGCTTCACGGACGGGTCCGTCCACTTGATCTTGTGCTGGGCGAGCTGGTCGTACTTCTCCGGGCCCGCCTGGGACAGATAGACGTTCTCGAACCAGTCGGTCAGCGGCCAGCCGTCCGCGCCCGCCACCGAGAACGGCGTGACCCCCGAGTCGTACACCGCGCGCGAGGCGGTCAGCAGGTCCTGCCAGGTCTTGGGCTCCTTGGCGCCCGCGTTGCCGAAGGCGGTGGAGTTGTACCAGATCAGTGACTTGTTGGCGGCCTTGTAGTAGACGCCGTACGGCTTGCCGCCGACCGAGCCGATGTCCTGCCAGCCCTGGGAGTAGTTCTTCCGCAGCTCCTGCGCGGCCTCCGCTCCCAGCGGCTTGGCCCAGCCCTTCTGCACGGCCTGCTTGATCGCCCCGGGCTGCGGCAGCATCGCCACGTCCGGCGGCTGACCGCCCGCGATCTTGGAACCGAGGAAGTTGATGATCGGGTCCTGCGCGGGCACGAAGGTCACCCTCGCGCCCGTCCGCTTCTCGAACTCGGCCAGGACCCGCTTGAAGTTCTTCTGCTCCTGGCCGGTCCAGACGGCGGCGATCTCCAGATTCGCGCCGTCCAGCTTCGGCAGGGTGACGGTGGAACCGGTGGCCGAGCCGGTCTTCTCCCCGCTGCCCTTCTTGTCGTTGTCACTGCTGGAACACGCGGTGAGCGCCAGGGCTCCCGCGAGCAGTGCGGCGAGCGCGGTGGCGGGCCTGTGGATCCGGACGGTGCTGCTCTTGCTGCGCATCGATGCCCCGTTCGTCGTTCTCCGTTGAACGTCGGTGTCCAGGAACGGCTCTTGAACGTCATAAGACTGTCCCGTGCGCTCCGGTGTACGCCGGGCCGCTCCGGGCGGGCAAGAGCGCCTGCCCGGTCGCCCCGCTCATCGTGACCCGCTCGTGACCAGGGACGCATGCGCCACGCTTCCGGCTACAGCAGCGAGGGCACCTCCGCCGCCCCCACCTCCCGGGCCGCCCGCTCCACCGCGCTCGCCAGCAGGGCCAGGTCCGTCGGGCCGTTGCCCAGCTCCCGCACCGGACGGCGGGCCGGCGGATCGCCCATGCGCTGCCAGTCCAGCGGGACCACCGTCGGCCGCTGCGTCGCCGTCCGCGGGATTCGGCCCGTCACCCGGCCGCCCTGGAAACCGACGGCCCGCCCGTCCGCGTACACCACCGTGCCCCGCCCCGGCGCCGGCTGCTCCGGCCCCGCCAGCGGCGCGTCCAGCGTGACCCGCAGGACCGCCCGGCGCGCCGGTTCCGACTCCGCGGTACGGCCACCGGTCCCGGCCGCTGCCACCAGGTGCACACCGAGCCGCTCGCCGTCCCGGGCCACGGCCTCCAGCGCCCGCATCACCGACCCGGCGGCGGGCCGGCCCGGCGAACCGAGCGGGGGAGCCACCAGCGCGTCCAGGTCGTCCACGACCACCACCAGCCGGGGCAGTGCCACCACCCCGGCCCGCCGTCGCGCCGCCGCACCGGGCCGCAGCCGCAGCGTGGAGCTGGGCGGGCTCTCGATGTCTCCGGCGGCCGGACCGCGCTGCGCGGCGGCGGACGCCCGGTACACGGCGGCGTCCTGGTGGGCCGACGCGCGCGGTGCGGCGTCCGCGCGGACCGGCGCCCGCTGGGTGACCAGCCGGCCCGACACCTCCCGGCCCGTGTGCCACTGCGCGAAGTCCGTACGGCCCAGCAGCTCCGCCCGCCGCTTCAGCTCGGCGGCCAGCGCCTGCGCGAACTCCCGCATGCGCACGGGGTCGTTGGCGATGAGGTGCGTGGTGACGTGCGGTATGTCGGTGCAGACCCGCAGGCCCTCGCCGCGCCCCGCGCCGGTGCCGACCCCGTCCCGGCCGTCGAGCAGGACCACCGCCAGCCGGTCCGGCCGCTCGGCGGCGGCCAGCGAGGCCACCACGGCCCGCAGCAGCTCGGTACGGCCGCTGCCGTCCGGTCCCTCGACCAGCAGGTGCGGTCCGTCGGTCACCAGGTCCGCGCCGACCGGCCCGTGCGGACCGGCACCCAGCACCGCCCGCGCCCGTCCGCCCGGCGAACCGGTGTCGTCGGCGGCGTCCGCCCAGCGCGCCATCAGGGACGCCGGGGTGGCCCGGGCCAGCCCCAGCTCGTCCAGCAGCCGGGCCGACTGCGGCAGCGGTACGGCCACGCGCGCGTGTCCCTCACCGGCCGGGCCGTCCGGCCGCAGCGGCGCCAGCGCCCGCGCGAACCGCTCCGCCCAGGCGGCGGAGACGGCGTCGACCCCGGCGAGCGTGCCCGGGCCGACGGGTCCGCTCGGCGCGACCCGCAGCAGGTGCAGCGCGGCGGCGACGTCCCCGCCGAGCAGGGCCACGGCACCGCAGTGCCGGAACGTCGGCGTCACCGCGCAGGCGTCCTCGTACGTGCTGGTCACCGGGGAGGCGGGCGAGGCGGGCTCGGTCTCGGCGAGACACACCACGTGTATCCCGGCCCGCGGCCCGGCCGTGGCCAGCCGCGCGAGGGCGTCCCGCAGCGCCGAACCGCCGGGATCACCGTCCACGACGACGACGGTGTACGGCCCCGGGAACCCACCGACGCCGGCCGGCCCGGCCCCGTCCTGGGCCCAGGACGGGCGCCGGGCGCCGGTGCCCTGTGACGCGGGGGCGGGAGTACGGGGGGAAGCGCCGGGTGCGGTCCCCGTGGGCGGTATGGACATGCCGTGCGGGTCGCCGGGCGTGCCGTACGGCGTGCTCCCTCCCGGGGTGCCGGACGCCGCGGCGGCCGTGGGGCGCGCGGGGCCGGGGTGGGCGGCGGTCCGGCCCGACGCCGCGTGGTCCTCCACCCGGCGCAGCAGCTCCTCCGTGCGGGCCGCCGCCTGCTCGCGGTCGTAGGCCAGCAGCAGGCGGCAGTCCTGCCCGTGGCCCGGCCGGACATGCGGGAGCCAGCCCAGCCAGGCCCACTCGGCCGTACGGTCCGCCACCGGACGGGACCGGTCGGCGCTGATCAGCACGATCTCCAGGAGATCGGGGGAGTGCAGGGCGGCGAGCTGGGCCAGCACCGCGCGGGCCAGGCCGGACAGCCGGGGGCGGGGACCGGCCAGCCCGAGCGCCCCCGCCTCACGCAGCGCGGCGGTCACCGGCACCGCGGGCAGCAGGCCCGAGCCGTCGGGCGCCCTCCGGTCGGCCGTGCCGAGCCGCACGGTCAGCGCTTCGGGATGACCCGGCCCGCGCTCCCACAGCCGGGGGCCGGGGCCGAGTGCGGTCAGCAGCAGGGCGGCCGGGTCCGGCCACGTCTCCGGCCGCTGCGGGACACCGGCCGGCTCGGCCCTGCCCGGGCCGGCGGCCGTACCGGCGTACGCCTCCCGGCCGTCCGGCTGCTCAGCGCGCCCACCGGCAAGGCGTCGCGCCCAGGCGCCGAGGCCGCGCCGCCGGCCGGCCGGCGCGGCCGTGCCGCCGTACGGGGCCCCGTCCGGGCCACCGGGTCCGCCGACACCGAACCGCCCGGCGTGGGTGTCCCCGCCGTCCCCGCCCGGACGGCCCCCGCGGGACCCGGTCCCGGCCGGCTCCCCGCCCCCGTACCCGTACCCGTGATGCGTGCCACCGGCCGAGGAGCCCCCCGCACCGCCCGCGTGCCCCGACGCCCCGGCACCGCTCCCACCGGCCGGGCCCGGACTCCCGCCACGACCCGTCCCCGCCGCGGACGACACGCCTGCACCGGGCCCACCGGCACCCGAGAGGGCCGACGCGCCCGCACCGGTCCCGCCGCCCGGAGATGACGCGCCCCTACGGGTCCCGCCGGCCGGCGATGACGTGCCCGCACCGACCCCGCCGACCCCGCCACCGCCCGAAGGCGGGACCCCGGCACCCGCACCCGCGCCGAACGAGGGCGAGCCACCGGCACCGGACCCCCCGGCCCGCGCAGCCGCACCCGCGCCCGCCGACGGGGAGGCCACCCCGCCGAAGCCACCCGCGTCGGCGCTCGGAACCGCACCGGCCGACGGCGGGACTCCTCCACCAGGGCCACCCGCACCCGCCGACGGCGGGACTCCCTCACCAGGGCCACCCGCACCCGCCGACGGCGAGAGGCCCCCACCGACACCACCCGTGGGCCCCCCGCCCACGGCCACCCGCACGCACCCCTCCCCGTCAGGCACCGCGGCAACCCGGGCCGCGGGAGCCGGCCCCCCCGTTCCCCCCGACGGAGCGAGCCGCAACGCGGACTCCCCGACCCGCAGCAACCCCCCGGCGGGAACCCGCACCGGTTGTTCCCCCACCCGGACCCCGTCGAGCGACGTACCGTTCGTGGAGCCGAGGTCGGCGACCGAGACGCGGCCGTCCGCGCCGACGGTGACCGCGCAGTGCAGGCGGGAGACGTCGGGGTCGTCCAGCGGGACGTCCGCCTCGGCGGAGCGGCCGACGGTGATCCGGCCGCCGTGCAGCAGATGGACCCCGCCCGCGTCGGGTCCGGCGACCACGTGCAGCTGGGTGGGGGCGTCGGCCGGCTCGGGATGCGGCTCGGGCACGGCCGGCGCGCCGAGGGACAGCACGGCGCCGTCGACCAGCGGGGGCTCGCCGAGGGTGGCGCGGCGCGGGTCCAGCCGCTCGGTGCCCGCGTAGAGGACGACGGCGGCGCTGCCGCCGTCGCGGCCGGCGCCGGGGCCGCTCTCCCCGGTGACCGCCCCGGCCAGCGCCGAGGCGACCGCGGCCAGCTCCGTGCCCACGGGCGCCGTGACCAGCACGTCACGACTCGCGGCGCGGCCCCGCTGCGGGGAAGGGCCCAGCGGATCTACGACGGTCAGCCGGATCTGCATCGGCGTCAGCGGTCCCTTCTGCGCGGGTCTGCGCGAGCGCGGACTTCCCCCCACCCCGCACGAGCACGTCGGCCAGTAACTGCTGGAGGCATCCTCGCACCTGCCGCTGACAACGCGCCCCGGACCCGGTGAGAAGTGATCTTGATTGGTCGGCTCTGCCCCCAAAAGTGCCTGACCGGCATCCCGCCCGTGATCAGTTGAGATCGGTCACGTCCACCTCTGGCAACCACCGGACCGGACCCAGCGTCTTTCCTTCGAACATGCCCGGGAACGCGTACGTAGTGCCTTGAGGGGCCGCACTACAGTGGTCCGGGACACCGGAACGCAGGCGAGCGACAGCGAGCCGCAGCAATCAGCAGGGAGCGCGTGACGTGCGGCCAGTCGGCAGCAAGTACCTGCTTGAGGAGCCGCTCGGACGCGGCGCCACAGGCACCGTCTGGCGTGCCCGCCAGCGCGAGACCGCGGGCGCCGAGGCGGCCGTGCCCGGCCAGCCCGGCGAGACCGTCGCGATCAAGGTCCTCAAGGAGGAGCTGGCGAGCGATCCGGACATCGTGATGCGCTTCCTGCGTGAGCGCTCCGTCCTGCTCCGGCTCACCCACCCGAACATCGTCCGGGTCCGCGACCTGGTCGTCGAGGGCGACCTGCTGGCCCTCGTCATGGACCTCGTCGACGGCCCCGACCTGCACCGCTACCTGCGTGAGAACGGCCCCTTCACGCCGGTCGCCGCCGCGCTGCTGACGGCGCAGATCGCCGACGCGCTCGCCGCGAGCCACGCCGACGGGGTGGTCCACCGTGATCTGAAGCCCGCGAACGTCCTGCTCAAGCAGTACGACGGGCAGATGCACCCGATGCTGACGGACTTCGGCATCGCCCGCCTCGCCGACTCCCCGGGCCTGACCCGTACCCACGAGTTCGTCGGCACGCCCGCGTACGTGGCGCCGGAGTCCGCCGAGGGCCGCCCGCAGACCTCGGCCGTCGATGTCTACGGCGCCGGCATCTTGCTGTACGAGCTGGTCACCGGCCGTCCGCCGTTCGGCGGCGGCACCGCGCTGGAGGTGCTGCACCAGCACCTGAGCGCCGAGCCGCGCCGCCCGTCCACCGTCCCCGACCCGCTGTGGACGGTCATCGAGCGCTGCCTGCGCAAGAACCCCGACGAGCGGCCCAGCGCGGAGAACCTCGCGCGCGGGCTGCGGGTCGTCTCCGAGGGTGTCGGTGTGCACGCGAACGCCGCGCAGATCGCCGCCGCCGAGGGTGTCGGCGCGCTGCTGGCCCCCGATCCGGCGCCGGCCGCCGTCCCGGGGGTGCCCGGCGCCGCCGACGCCACCCAGGTCCTGCCGGCGAACGGGCCGCAGGGGGCGTACGACCCGAACGGCGCGACCAGCGTGCTGCCGCACACCGGCGGTCCGGCGGGCGCCGCCGATCCCACCGCCGTGCTGCCGAGCACCGGCGCCGCGGACCCGACGGCCGTCCTGCCGCCCGTCCCCCCGGGCGGGCAGGGCCAGTACGGCGGGCAGGACCCTTACGGTCAGCAAGGTCAGCAAGGTCAGCAAGGTCAGCAAGGTCAGCAAGGTCAGCAAGGTCAGCAGGGGCAGCCCGAGCAGCCGCATCCCTGGCAGACGCAGCTGCGGGCCGCCCGCGACCGCAACGACCAGACACAGATCCAGTACCTCGGCCCGGACGAGGACCCGCTGCGCCGCCGCCCCCAGCGCCAGGTGGCCCGGCCCCAGCAGCAGCCGCGCCCGGCCCCGCAGGCCCGCCCGCAGCAGCCGCAGCCGCGCGGCCGGCAGCGCGGACAGGGCGGACCGGGCGGGCAGGGCGCCGGGTACGGCTACCCGCAGCAGCAGCCCCAGCGGTACGCCACGCCGCAGCCCCAGCAGCCCCAGCAGTACGCGCCGCCGGCCCGGCCCGAGCCGCAGCGGCCCGCGCGGGAGCCCCGGGCGCCGCGGCAGCGCGGCGCCAACCCGATGAAGATCCCCGGGCTCGGCTGCCTGAAGGGCTGCCTGTTCACGATCGTCATCCTGGTGGTGGCGAGCTGGCTGGTGTGGGAGCTGACCCCCCTGCACACCTGGATCGGCCAGGGCAAGGGGTACTGGCATCAGCTGAGCGACTGGATCAGCACGGCGAGCGGCTGGGTGAAGGACCTGAGCGGCTCGTCCGGCAGCGGAAACTGATCGCCGGTCTGGAGATTTGTCGACATCTGCCGGGTGATTTCCGTCTCCGCGGTGAAGGTTGGCTCGCCGGACGCGTAGTTTTAACGACAACACGCGTCTGTAGGAGCAGTCTTGGCACGGAAGATCGGCAGCCGGTACACCGCCCACCAGATCCTGGGGCGGGGCAGCGCCGGCACGGTGTGGCTGGGCGAGGGACCGGAAGGCCCCGTCGCCGTCAAGCTGCTGCGTGAGGACCTCGCCTCCGACCAGGAGCTGGTAGGACGCTTCGTCCAGGAGCGGACCGCGCTGCTCGGCCTGGAACACCCGCACATCGTCACCGTGCGGGACCTCGTGGTCGACGGCAACGACCTGGCCCTGGTCATGGACCTCGTGCGCGGCACCGACCTGCGCACCCGCCTGGAGCGGGAGCGGCGGCTCGCTCCCGAGGCGGCCGTGGCGATCGTCGCGGACGTCGCCGATGCCCTGGCGGCGGCCCACGCGGCCGGGATCGTGCACCGGGACGTCAAGCCGGAGAACGTCCTGCTCGACATGCAGGGCCCGCTGGGGCCGGGTGGCGCCCACCCCGCCCTGCTCACCGACTTCGGCGTCGCCAAGCTGATCGACTCGCCGAAGCGGACCCGCGCCACGAAGATCATCGGTACGCCGGACTACCTCGCCCCCGAGATCGTCGAGGGCCTGCCGCCCCGGGCCGCAGTGGACATCTACGCGCTCGCGACCGTCCTGTACGAGCTGCTGGCCGGTTTCACGCCCTTCGGCGGCGGACATCCGGGCGCGGTCCTGCGGCGGCACGTCACCGAGACCGTCGTACCCCTGCCCGGCATCCCCGAGGAGCTGTGGCAGCTGCTGGTGCAGTGCCTCGCCAAGGCGCCCGCCTCCCGGCTGCGCGCCTCGGAGCTCGCGGCCCGGCTGCGCGAGCAGCTGCCGACGCTGGCCGGGATACCGCCGCTGGACGTGGACGAGCCGGATCCGGCCGAGGAGGAGGCGGCGGAGCCGGTGCCGGCGTCCCCGGGTGCGCCCGAGCCGGTGCGGCGCAAGGGCGCCGTGCCCCTGGTTCCCGGCGCCAGGCCGGACTCCAACCGCGACACGCACACCTCTATGCGGGTGCCCGCGCCGGACGAGCTGGCCGGCGGGGCCCACGGGACCGCACGCGTCCCCAGGGCCGCCGGCGCGCCCCGGCCGGGTTCGGCACGGCACCGCGCCGCCGTGCGCCGGCGCCGGATCACGCTGGGCGTGGCCGGAGTGGTCCTGGCGGCGGTCGCGGGCGTCGGCGTGTGGCTGGCCTCGGCCGACGGGGACGACCCGCCGCCCCGGCCCTCCCACAGCACGTCGGCCCCCTGACCTGCCGGGTGTCCCGCGAGCGGCCCCCCATGCGCTGCGCCCCGCCCGCCTCCCGCCCCGGTCGGCCGGGAGGCGGGCGGGACCGCTTGCCGCAGCCGTTACGCTGGAGGCGTGGCAGTCGTCGATGTATCCGAAGAGCTGAAGTCCCTCTCCTCGACCATGGAGTCGATCGAGGCCGTCCTGGACCTCGATACGATGAGGGCACAAATCGCCGTGCTCGAGGAGCAGGCGGCGGCCCCGTCCCTGTGGGACAACCCGGACGAGGCGCAGAAGGTCACCAGCAAGCTCTCCCACCTCCAGGCAGAGGTGAGGAAGGCGGAGGCGCTGCGCGGCCGGATCGACGACCTCGCGGTCCTCTTCGAGATGGCCGAGGAGGAGGACGACCCGGACACCCGGGCCGAGGCCGAGTCCGAGCTGATCTCGGTGCGCAAGGCGCTGGACGAGATGGAGGTCCGTACCCTCCTGTCCGGCGAGTACGACGCCCGCGAGGCACTCGTCAACATCCGTGCCGAGGCCGGTGGCGTCGACGCCGCCGACTTCGCCGAGAAGCTCCAGCGCATGTACCTGCGCTGGGCCGAGCAGCGCGGCTACAAGACCGAGATCTACGAGACGTCGTACGCGGAGGAGGCCGGCATCAAGTCGACCACCTTCGCCGTGCAGGCGCCGTACGCCTACGGCACGCTCTCCGTCGAGCAGGGCACGCACCGCCTCGTGCGCATCTCGCCGTACGACAACCAGGGCCGCCGCCAGACCTCCTTCGCGGGCGTCGAGATCCTTCCGGTGGTCGAGCAGACCGACCACATCGAGATCGACGAGTCCGAACTGCGGGTGGACGTCTACCGCTCCTCCGGCCCCGGCGGTCAGGGCGTGAACACCACCGACTCCGCGGTGCGGCTCACCCACCTGCCCACCGGCATCGTGGTCTCCTGCCAGAACGAGCGGTCGCAGATCCAGAACAAGGCGACCGCGATGAACGTCCTCCAGGCCAAGCTGCTGGAGCGGCGCCGCCAGGAGGAGCAGGAGAAGATGAACGCCCTCAAGGGCGACGGTGGCAACTCCTGGGGCAACCAGATGCGTTCGTACGTGCTGCACCCGTACCAGATGGTCAAGGACCTGCGCACCGAGCACGAGGTGGGCAATCCCGAGGCCGTGTTCAACGGTGAGATCGACGGCTTCCTGGAGGCCGGCATTCGCTGGCGCAAGCAGCAGGAGAAGTAAGTTTGTCGACATGACAACTGCCGCCCCCGGGGCGGCAGTTGTCTTTTGTCTGGGTTTTACATCACACTCACAGGCGCCATCTCCCCTCAAACGCCGCCCCGTTGGACATTGCGCCCGCAACGGCCTTGACGTTGCTTTGAAAAATCGGAAGGGTGAGCCGCGGCATGCGTACAGTCTGGGGCGCATGTGAACCGGGGGGATGAGTTGACGCGGTCTTCGTCACCGGCTGCCTCCGTCGATCACGGCCTGCCCCACACGCCGCCTCACTGACGATCAGCTACTGGGGGTAGCAACCACATGACGAAGAAGACGCGGATCCGGGTCGCGCGGATAGCCGCCGGCGCCGTGATCGCGGCCGGTGCGTCGCTGACCGCCGCCGGCGCGGCGTCCGCTCTGGACCTCGATGTCCAGGCGGGCCCGATCAGCCTGGGGGTGAGCGGCGTCGGCGCCACCGACGGCGGCTCGGCCGACGGCGAGACCGACGGCGGCTGCCCGATCGGCATCTGCACCGACGGCGGCACGACCGACGGCGGAACGACCGACGGCGGTTCGACCGACGGCGGCACCGTCACCACCGGTGGGACCACCGACGGTGGCACGACCGACGGTGGTGCGGCCGACGGCGGTTCGACCGACGGCGGCACCGTCACCACCGGCGGCACCGTCACCACCGGTGGGACCGCCGATGGCGGCAGCACCGACGGCGGCAGCACCGACGGCGGTTCGACCGATGGCGGCACCGTCACCACCGGTGGCTCGACCGACGGCGGCACCGTCACCACCGGCGGTTCGACCACGGGCGGTTCGACCACGGGCGGTTCGACCACGGGTGGTTCCACCGACGGCGGTTCCACCGGTACCGACGGCGGCAACGGCACCGGCGGTTCCGGCACCGGCGGCACCTCCGGCGGCGACAGCGGCACCTCCGGTGGCTCGGGCAGCACCGGTGGCACGGGCGACTCCGGCAGCACCGGCGGCTCCGGCGACGGCGGGAGCGGCACCGGCGGCAACCACACCATCCCCGACGGCGGCAACCACGACGTCCCGCAGGACGAGGGCTCCGCGACCCTCACCGACACCGGCTCCGACACCACGGCCCAGGGCGGTGACAAGCAGCTCGCCGAGACCGGTGCCGGTCAGACCGCGTTCCTGCTCGTCGGCGCCGCGACGATGATCGCCGGTGGTATCGGCTTCCGCGTCCTGCCGCGTCTGGTGAGCGGCCGGGGCGGCGCCACCGCCTGACCGTAGCCGCGCGGTCACCCACCGCACGCACGGCACGGCACGCACGTAAGGGCCCGGAGCCAGGCGCTCCGGGCCTTACGGCGCTTCCGCGTCCTCCGGCGTCTCCCCGCGCCCGCGCCCCCGCCGGGCGCCTGTTGCGGGCTTCCTAGGCGGTCTGGTGGGCCAGCAGCGCCACCGCGGCGATGAGCACCGCCAGCAGCGCGATCAGCGCCGTCGGGTTCAGCCCCGCGAGGAAGCCCTCCTGCTGGAGACGCTCGCGGTTGGCACGGCACACCGGGCACCGGCCCTCGCTCACGGGCGCCGCACAATTCGCGCACACCAACCGGTCGTACGTCATGCGCTCGCCCTCCTTGCACCGGCCATCACATGTACAACGCTCACGGGAACGGATACGTTCCCTTCGTTCCCCATCCACTGTGCCAGGTTCCCGCGCCGCGTGCGCGGGGCCCCGGGAAGCAGCGCGGGGAAGGGGCGCGGGCGGGCAGCCGGTACAAAAACGTACATCTCTTGCCCAACCTCAGCCTGCGACTGCACTTGCACACCGGGTTCGCGTATGGTCACGCTCATCTACCCCCGGCGACCCGTGGTGCATCCGTGATCCGATTCGACAACGTCTCCAAGGTCTACCCCAAGCAGACCCACCCCGCACTCAGGGATGTCTCCCTGGAGGTGGAGAAGGGCGAGTTCGTCTTCCTCGTGGGGTCCTCCGGCTCCGGGAAGTCGACCTTCCTGCGGCTCGTCCTGCGCGAGGAGCGGTGCAGCCACGGCCAGGTGCACGTGCTGGGCAAGGACCTCGCGCGCCTGTCCAACTGGAAGGTGCCGCAGATGCGCCGCCAGCTGGGCACGGTCTTCCAGGACTTCCGTCTGCTGCCCAACAAGACGGTCGCGGAGAACGTGGCCTTCGCGCAGGAGGTCATCGGCAAGTCACGCGGCGAGATCCGCAAATCCGTGCCGCAGGTCCTCGACCTCGTCGGGCTCGGCGGCAAGGAGGACCGCAGACCGGGCGAGCTGTCCGGCGGTGAGCAGCAGCGCGTGGCCATCGCGCGCGCGTTCGTCAACCGGCCGAAGCTGCTGATCGCCGACGAACCCACCGGCAACCTCGACCCGCAGACCTCCGTCGGCATCATGAAGCTGCTCGACCGGATCAACCGGACGGGCACCACCGTCATCATGGCGACGCACGACCAGAACATCGTGGACCAGATGCGCAAGCGCGTCATCGAGCTGGAGAAGGGCCGCCTCGTCCGCGACCAGGCCCGCGGCGTCTACGGCTACCAGCACTGACCGCCCCCAGTTCCCGAAAGGCCTGAAGAACCCGCCATGCGCGCCCAGTTCGTCCTGTCGGAGATCGGTGTCGGTCTCCGCCGCAACCTGACGATGACCTTCGCCGTCATCGTCTCCGTCGCCCTCTCCCTGGCCCTGTTCGGCGGCTCGCTGCTGATGAGCGACCAGGTCAGCACCATGAAGGGCTACTGGTACGACAAGGTCAACGTCTCGATCTTCCTGTGCAACAAGCACGACGCGGAGAACGACGTGCACTGCGCCAAGGGCGCCGTCACCGAGGACCAGAAGAAGCAGATCCTCGTGGACCTGAAGAAGATGCCCGTCGTCGAGAACGTGACCCACGAGTCGCAGGACGAGGCGTACAAGCACTACAAGGAGCAGTTCGGCAACTCCCCGCTGGCCGGCTCGCTGACGCCGGACCAGATGCAGGAGTCGTACCGGATCAAGCTCAGGGACCCGCAGAAGTACCAGGTGATCGCCACCGCGTTCAACGGGCGGGACGGCGTGCAGTCGGTGCAGGACCAGAAGGGCATCCTGGACAACCTCTTCCAGCTGCTCAACCTGATGAACCGCGGCGCGCTCGGGGTGATGGCGATGATGCTGATCGTCGCCCTGCTGCTGATCGTCAACACCGTGCGTGTCTCCGCGTTCAGCCGTCGGCGCGAGACCGGCATCATGCGCCTGGTGGGCGCCTCGGGCTTCTACATCCAGGCGCCCTTCATCGCCGAGGCCGCGGTCGCCGGCCTCATCGGCGGCGGCCTCGCCTGTGTGGGCCTCGTGGTCGGCCGGTACTTCACCATCGACCACGGCATGGACCTGTCCCACAAGCTCACGCTCATCAACTTCGTCGGCTGGGACGCGGTGTTGACCAAGCTGCCGCTGATCCTCGCGACCAGCGTGCTGATGCCGTCACTCGCGGCGTTCTTCGCCCTGCGCAAGTACCTGAAGGTGTGACGCATGCCAAGAGGGGCCGTACGGGCATCCGCCCGTACGGCCCCTCGCGTTGTCCTAGACTCACCGCCATGTCAGGCCGTGACCCGTTCTGTCAGCCCCGCCGCAGGCGCCGCGGGGCCGCCCTGGCATTGGTCTTCACCGGCGTACTGGCCGCCGGCGCCGCCACCGGGTCCTTCCCCGAACCCGGTTCCGGGCACCGGCCCGCCGCCTGGCCGGCGGGCCCGGCCACCCGGCACGAGGCCGTCCAGCGGGCCGCCGCCGAGGCGATGGCCGACGGCAAGTCCCCGATGGAGGCCGCCGAACGCGCCGTGAGCCGCAGCGGGGACCGGTGGGGCGCGGTCTACTCAGAGGGCGAGTACGAGGAGTTCCAGGAGGCCCTCGACGGCCGCTACACCGGTGTCGGGCTGTCGGCGCGGCGAGAGCCCGACGGCCGGATCGAGGTGACCGGGGTGCAGCCCGGCTCGCCCGCCTCCGACGCCGGGATCCGCGCCGGCGACCGGCTGTGCAGCGTCGACGGCAGCAGGGTCGACGGCCGGCCGGTCACCGAGGTGGTCTCCCTGCTGCGCGGGGACGCCCCGGCCGCGCACGCCCAGGACGCCCCGGCCGGTACGACGGTCAGGCTCGGCCTGCGGCGGGGCACGCGCGCGTGGACCGAGTCCCTGCACCGGGCCCGGCTGTCCACCCGCTCCGTGACCGCGCGCCGGCTGCCCGGCGGGGTCACCGTCGTCAGGATCGCCGCGTTCACCAAGGGCTCCGCCGACAAGGTCCGTGAGGCCCTGCGCGCCGCCCCGGCCGACGGCGGGATCATCCTCGACCTGCGGGGCAACTCCGGCGGCCTGGTCGCCGAGGCGGTGGACACCGCCTCCGGTTTCCTGGAGGGCGGCCTGGTCGCCACGTACGACGTCGACGGCATCCAGCGGGCCCTGCACGCCCGCGCCGGCGGCGACACCGCCCGGCCCCTGGTCGTCCTCGTCGACGGCGGCACCATGAGCGCGGCCGAGCTGCTCACCGGCGCCCTCCAGGACCGGGGCCGCGCGGTGGTGATCGGCTCCCGCACCTTCGGCAAGGGCTCCGTGCAGATGCCGACCGAGCTGCCCGACGGCTCGGTGGCCGAGCTGACCGTCGGCCACTACCGCACCCCCTCGGGACACGCCGTCGACGGCCGGGGCATCACCCCGGACCTGGAGGCGGGCCCGGAGGCCCTAGGGCGGGCGGAGACGGTCCTCACGGGCCTGGGCGACCCGTCGTAGCCGCGCGGGGTGGCCCGGGCCGCGTGGCCACGGGTAATCGGCTGTACTCACACCCCCTGTGTGGTGCGAAAATGGGCGGCACTATGAGCAAGGGAATGTACGTACCGAAGGAGTCCCAGCCCAAGCAGGGCGGCGGGTCCGCCAAGGTCAGGGACGGCGAGAAGGGCGGCAAGCGCAAGATCGTCGCCCAGAACAAGAAGGCCCGGCACGACTACGCGATCATCGACACCTTCGAGGCCGGGATCGTGCTCATGGGCACGGAGGTCAAGTCCCTGCGCGAAGGACGAAGCTCACTGACCGACGGCTTCGTCCAGGTCGACGGGGGTGAGGCGTGGCTCCACAACGCCCACATCCCCGAGTATCACCAGGGCAGCTGGACCAACCACTCCGCGCGCCGCAAGCGCAAGCTGCTCCTGCACCGCGAGGAGATCGACAAGCTGGAGTCGAAGTCCCAGGAGACGGGACACACGATCGTGCCGCTCGCGATCTACTTCAAGGACGGCCGGGCGAAGGCCGAGATCGCTCTCGCACGGGGCAAGAAGGAGTACGACAAGCGGCAGACGCTGCGAGAGCAGCAGGACCGGCGGGAGTCGGAGCGGGCGATCGCGGCGGCGAAGCGCAGGCAGCGCGGCGTCTAGCCGGCCGACCGCCGGGAATGGGCTGGCATCGCCGGGCGTTGGTCACGTACGATGGCGGTGCACTCCACAGAGGGTGCGCGAACCCCTCCACGGAGGGGATTGAAAAAACAACATGGGGATGATCGGTTTCGACAGCGGCTGTCGAAGCAGGGGAAGCGTGTCGAGGAAGCGGCAATGATCTCGTAAACCATATGTCGCAAAAAATAATCGCCAACACCAAGCGCGATTCCTTCGCCCTCGCTGCCTAAGTAGCGATTCGCGAAGTGTCAGCCCGGGGCTGTTCCCGACCCGGATCCTGGCATCAGCTAGGGAACTAAACCTTGATCCCGGTCACGGGGTGAAGAGGGAAACCAAACAGTGACTGAGCCCGTCGGAGACTTGTCCGCGTGATCTCCGGGGCCGAGAAAAACGTAGCGGACTGCACACGGAGAAGCCCTGATTCCGCACCGTTGGACGCGGGTTCGATTCCCGCCATCTCCACGATCGGAAGGCCCCCGGGCCTCCCTGTTCCCATGTGGGCGAAGGCCCCGCCGCACGAGCGGCGGGGCCTTCGTCATGCCCGGCCCGCTCAGGCCGGCGGCGTCTCCTCCCAGCGCCCGTCCCCGTCCCCGTCCCCGTCCTCTTCCCCGGCCCCGCCGTCGCCCACCCTCTCGCCGAGGATTCCCGGTCCCGGCAGCTCGCCCTCGACGGGGACGACGGTCATGAAGTGCGTCCCGACGCTGAGCCGCAGCCGGGGGCTGAGTTCCACTGTGACGAGCGACTTGGTGCGCTCCGCCACGCCCCGGAACGCCTCCAGCGCGGGCTGCGGCACGACCAGGCGCTCGCCGTGCTGCGGCACGGAGAAGGTCTCGGTACCCGGTGACAGCCGGCCGCGGGACCCGCCGGAGCGGGGGGTGACGCGCAGCGGCCGGCGGACGCCCGGGTACAGGGCCGCGTACAGCCCGGCGAAGGTGTGGAGGTGGCCCAGTCCGGCCGCCGTGAGCCGGCAGACCCACACGCCCTCGATCTGCCGCTGCTCGACCAGGTGCGGCGGCAGGCGCGTGGCGTCGGCGGCCAGCAACCTGGTCACCGCCCACAGGCCGCCCTCCGCGCGGGACGCGTACGCCTCCACGTTGAACAGGTCCACCAGCACCTGCCAGTAGGTGGACGGCTGGGCGTTGCGGTGGAACTGTTCCAGCCGGGGGGCTATGCGGCCCAGCTCCCGGGCGTAGACGTGGTTCCAGCGGGCGAGGGCCAGCTGGGCATTGGCCTGCCGGTCCCGGTCGGTGTCGAAGTCGGCGACGACCCGTTCCCGCTCAGCCCGTACGTGCGTCTGCCGCAGCTCGCCCAGCTCGAAGGTCAGGACGCGTCGGGTGCGCTGCACGGGCCGGCCGTAGGCGGTGGCCAGCTCGATCAGGTCCGGGTCGTCGGGCGCCGGTCCCTTCCACGGCCCCGGGGTGGGCACGTACCGCTCGGCGAGGGCCCCGATCAGCTCCGCGGCCCGCTCCTGGCGCAGGCGGACCGCCGGGGTGCGGTTGACGGCTCGCTCCAGGGTGGCCCGCGATATCGCGAACAGGGCCGCGACCTGGTCCAGGAACCGGGGCCGCCGGCTGGGCACGATGCCCTCGTTCTCGAACCGCCGGTAGTTCTTGGGCGACACCCCGAGCTGCTCCACCACGTCCCGGGCCCGCAGACCGCAGGCGCGCCGCACGTCGGCGATGTCCCAGGACGCGTGGCGCTGGTGGTTCATCAGCGTGGAGGGGTGGGTGCCCAGCGCCCGGGCGAGGGCGCGTACCCGGGGCGGATCTGGCACTCGGTGCCCGTTCTCGTAGGCGAGGATCTGCGCCTTGGTGGTGCCGACCTCCCGTGCCAGCTCCTCCGCCGTCAGGGCGACCGCGCCGGGACGCGCGTAGATGTTCATGCGGAGCGCGCGCAGCTCCGATGGGCTGAAATCGGCCAGACCCCGTGCCATGAGCGTGCTCATCCTCCTCGGGAGGACCACTTTAGGGGTACCATTTCCGCGCCACGACCGTTTCACATCGTCAGGCGGCGGGCGCAACTCACCTGGGCCGCTTTGCTTTTAGGCGGCTGAACCGGTGGATGCGCGCGCCGAAATGCGCGAGGTTGGACGACGTCGGCCGCAGGTTGTCCCTGTGGTCCACGTAGCTCGGTGGTGAAAGTGGCCCTGGCCCCCACGGTGTACACGCCGTTGGCGGGGGCACAGGGCCGGCGTGTGGGAGCGAGACCCCGAAGGTCCCCTGTTGGCGCAGGGGGCCTTCCGCCGTCAGAAGATGTTTTCCAGCTGGTGTCGCAGCCAGGCACCCAGTGCCTGGAGCGCCAGCCAGCCGAAGATCCTCCGGGCGGTCTTCCGGTTGTCACGCCCGCCGCCATTGGGCGGGTCCTCCACGCGCACACCTCCTCTCGGTCGCGGGGCGATCGGCCCCGATCGGACGAGCCGATCGCGAAGTGCGCCGCGAGAGACGATGTTGGGATGAGCCTACCGGGTCACGCGCGCGATACAGGCCCAGTTGTGGGCGCGTCGGACCCCAACTCCCTTCGTAAATGTCTACTTGACGATCAATTACTTGTCTGACCGTCCCGCCCGACGGCGGGGTGGCCGGCCGACTCGCCGGTAGGTCTCGTCGGTCGTTCACAGTTGTCGCAGTTCACAGCCGCTACGGGTGGCCCGGGGCGCTCTCGCCGGTGGGGACTGTGGCGACAGCGACTCCGAGTTGCCGGTGTTTCCGGTTGGAGAAGAGCGGCCATCATGTGGGATCGGTCACATCCGTAACGATGTGCTTACTTCAGGTCGCCGACCGTACATCCAGGCTCAGGTGAGCGTCCGCCGGTCCAAGCCCTTGTCACGGCTCGTGAGCCGGCCCGCCGCGTCCGCGCCCACGCCGGCGATCAGCGCCAGCGTGGCCGCCGCGGCCGGCACGGCGAACGCCGGGACGGGGGACAGGTGTTCCGCCGCCCAGCCGCCCGCGGCCGAACCGCAGGCGACACCCGTGAGCAGCCCGGTCACCATCAGGCTCATGCCCTCGTTGAGGCGGTCGGCCGGGGTGCGCCGCTGCACCAGCGTCATCGCCGTCACCATGGTCGGCGCGGTCGCCATGCCCGCCGGCAGCAGCGCCCCCGCCAGCACCGGCAGCGAACCGGTGAACGCGGCGGCCGACCACGGCAGGACCATCAGCACGGCCATGACCGCCAGGCACCGGGTCAGCCGCGGCACGGCCGGCTTCCGTGCCCCGTACACCAGCCCCGCCCCGCACGACCCCGCCGCCTGGAGCGCGAGCACGGCACCGGCCGCCGCGCGATGCCCCTGCGCGTCGGCGTACGCGATCGTGACGACCTCCATCGCACCGAACACCGTGCCGGTGGCCGTGAAGCAGGCCAGCAGCGGCGCGATACCCGGGCTGCGCAGCGGGGACGGTGCCCTGGACCGGCCCACCGGCGGCGGCTCGGTCGCCCGCTGCGCGGTGAACACCAGCATGCCGGTGAGGAGCAGCGCCGCCCCGGCGAGCGTGCCCGCCTCCGGGAAGAACGTGCCGGTCAAGAAGGAGGCAAGCACCGGGCCGAGCATGAAGCACAGTTCGTCGGCGGCCTGTTCGAAGGAGTTCGCGGTGTGCAGCGCGTCCGGTTCGTCGCGCAGCAGATGGGCCCAGCGGGCGCGGGACAGGCCGCCGATGTTCGGGGTGGCCGCGGTGCCGGCGTAGGCGGCGAACAGGGTCCAGTCGGGGGCGCCGCAGCGGACGCACAGCAACAGGGCGAGGCTGCCGAGCACGGAGGCGAGCGTGGCCGGCAGCGCGATACGGGCCTGCCCGTACCGGTCGACGAGCCGGGCGAGCCAGGGTCCGGCCAGCCCGGTCGCCGCGAGACCGGTGGCGGTGACGGCGCCGGCGAGGGCGTACGAGCCCCGGGAACCGGCGATCATCACGACCGCGCTCACGCTGAACATGCCCATGGGAAGGCGGGCGAGCAGGTTCCCGGCGGTGAAGGCGCGGGCGCCGGGGAGGGCGAGGAGACGGCGGTAACCGGTGAGCGGCGGGTCCTCCCGGCGTATCCGGCCGTCGGTGGTGGTCTGTCGCGGCATGCCATCACGGTCGCCCCGGAGCGGATCACCGGTCCAACACCTTCCGGGTGCCGATTCACGCACCGGCGTTGTAGGTTCCGCCCATGCCAGCCCCCGTTCCCGCAGACCCGCGCCTGCTGCGTTCCTTCGTCGCCGTCGCCGAGGAACTGCACTTCACCCGGGCCGCGGCCCGCCTGTACGTCGCCCAGCAGGCGCTCAGCCGGGACGTACGGCGGCTGGAACGGGAGCTGGGCGCCGAGCTGTTCGTGCGGACCACCCGGCAGGTCACGCTGACCGCGGACGGCGAGCGCCTGCTGCCGCTCGCGCGCCGCGTCCTCGCCGCCCAGGACGACCTGCTGGCCGCGTTCGCCCCCGGCCAGGCCCGCCCGCTGCTCGTCGACCTCAACAGTCCCGGCCTGGTCACCGGCCGCCGGGTGCTGCACCGGGCCCGGGAACTCGCCCCCGACTGCGAGCTGATGGCCCGCTACGAGAGCGGCCTCACCGGCGCCGCCACCGATCTGCTGGCCGGCCGGCTGGACGTGTCCTTCGGCCGGTTCGCGGGGCTGGACCCGGCGCTGCGGGCCGGCCTGGAGCAGCAGCCGGTGCGGTGGGAGCCGATGGCCGTCGTCCTGCCCGGCGATCACCCGCTGGCCGCGCTGCCCCGGGTGCCGGTGGGCGCGCTGGCCGGGGAGGCGGTCTACGCCGGTGCCGGGAACCCGCGCACCCGGGAGTGGACCGACCTGGCCCGGCAGCTCTTCGAGGGCCGGGGGATCCGGCTCGCCCCGCCCCTCCCGCTGGCCGTCGGCGACGAGGAGTTCGGGCGGATCATGGCCAAGACCCGCGCCCCGGTGCTGGCCGTCCTGGACTTCCCGCCCATGCCCGGCACGGTACGGCGGCCCCTGGTCGGCCCCGTCCCGCTGTCGCCCGTCTCCCTGGTCTGGCGCAGGGGGCTGGCGCATCCCGGACTGGCCGCGCTGCGCCGGGCGGGGGCCGAGATCGCCCGATCCGAGGGCTGGCTGTGGCGTCCCGGCGACGGCTGGGTCCCCGCCGCCGACGAGGACGTGATGAACGCCCGCCCCTGACGCGCCCCGCACCCCGCACCTCGGACGGTCCGCGGGCCGGACGTGGGAGTGCTCGCGGGCCGTCCTACTCCGGGTGGGCCACCGCCTGCTTCTGGAACTGGACCGCCGCCAGCAGGCTCAGCTGCGGCTCGGCCCGGCGCAGCGCCTTCAGCGCGGCGATCGAGGCGATGTCGCCGGTGAAGCCGGCGTCGGCCAGCCGGGCGCGGACCCAGCGGGCGCGCACCTGCCCCTCGGTGGCATCGGCGGTGGCGGCGACGGCGGCGAGCGCGCGTTCCAGTCCCGGGCGTTCCTCGGACGGCGCCCCGGCCAACGCCTCCCGCAGAGCCGCGATGACGATGTCCGAGTCCCGGATGACCGGCACGCAGTCGTGTTTCCTGTCGAATCCCATCATGCGGATCATGGTGCGGGCGACGGGCCGCGCTCCCCAAGCCACTTGAGGAGTTCCAGAGCCTCCGGAGCCCGGATCTCGATCTCCGGACCTAGGCGTCCGCGTACTTCGCGTCCGCCGCCGGGTCCAGTGCCAGGCGGTAGCCCCGTTTCACCACCGTCTGGATCAGCTTCGGCGCGCCCAGGGCCGTGCGCAGGCGGGCCATCGCCGTCTCCACGGCGTGTTCGTCGCGGCCCGTGCCGGGCAGCGCGCGCAGCAGGTCGGCGCGCGAGACGACCCAGCCGGGGCGGCGGGCCAGGGCACGTAGCAGGGACATGCCGGCCGGGGGTACGGGCCGCAGGCCGCCGTCGACCAGGACCGCGTGGCCGCGGATCTCCACCCGGTGGCCGGCCACGGGCAAGGCGCGGGCACGGGCGGGGAGTTCCTGGCACAGCAGCTGGACGAGGGGGCCGAGGCGGAAGCGCTCCGGCTGCACCGTGTCCACGCCGTGGGCCTGGAGGGGGATCGCGGTGACCGGTCCCACACACACCGGCAGGACGTCGTGGACCAGGGCCGCCAGCAACTCGTCCAGCAGGCCGCGTTCCTGCGCGCGGGAGAGGAGGGAGGCCGCGGCCGGGGCGCTGGTGAAGGTCAGGGCGTCCACACCGCGGGTGACGGCCGCGTCCAGGAGGCGGTCCAGGGGGCTGATGTCCTCGGGGGGCATCCAGCGGTACACCGGGACCGGGACCACGTCCGCGCCCGCGGCGCGCAGCGACTCCACGAAGCCGGGCAGCGGCTCGCCGTGCAGCTGCACGGCGACCCGGTGCCCGTCGACGCCCTCCTCCAGGAGGCGGTCGAGCACCTCGGCCAGGGATTCCGAGGAGGGCGACCACTCCTCCGTGAGGCCGGCCGCCCGGATGGCGCCCTTGACCTTGGGGCCGCGGGCCAGCAGCCGTACCCCGCGCAGCCGGCCGAGGAGCTGTTCGCCCAGGCCCCAGCCGTCGGCGGCCTCGACCCAGCCGCGGAAGCCGATCGCGGTGGTGGCCACCACCACGTCCGGCGCGTGGCCGATGATCTCCTTCGTGGCGGCGAGCAGTTCGCCGTCGTCGGCGAGCGGCACGATCCGCAGCGCGGGGGCGTGCACGACGGCGGCGCCGCGCCGCCGGAGCAGGGCGCCCAGCTCGTCGGCGCGGCGGGCGGCGGTGACGCCCACGGTGAACCCGGCGAGGGGACCGTGCTCGGAATGCTGCTCTTCGTCGTCCATGGGGCTCTCCTAGCTGACCGGCACGCCGACCGAGCCTGTCAACGGTGCGTGACGGGCTCGGTTCGGCTCCATGTCGCCGGTGTTACGTCACACCTCGGCATAGCCGAGCTGGGCCTTCTCCGGTGAAGCCGCCGCCGTCGCCGGAACCTGCCCGGCCGTACCACGAAGGTATACGGCCCAGGTGAGCGCGAAGCAGGCGCCGTAGAAGACGAGGAAGGCGACGAAGGCGCCGGTGCCGGAGCCGGAGGAGAGGAAGGACTGCCGGAAGGCGAGGTTGATGCCGACTCCGCCGAGCGCGCCGACCGCGCCGATCAGGCCCATGGAGGCGCCGGACAGCCGCCGGCCCTCGGCGACGGCCGCCTCGCCCTCCAGGCCCTGGGCCAGGGCCTTGGCCTGGAAGATGCCCGGGATCATCTTGTACGTCGACCCGTTCCCGAGGCCGCTGAGCACGAACAGGACGACGAACACGGACACGAACAGCGGCAGCGACTGCCGCATGCTGGCGGCCACGAGGACGGCGGTGGCCGCGGCCATGCCGACGTAGTTCCACAGGGTGATGCGGGCGCCGCCGTACCGGTCGGCGAGCCGGCCGCCGACCGGCCGGACGAGGGAGCCGAGCAGCGGGCCGACGAAGGTGAGGTACGCCGCCTGGAGCGGGGTCCGGCCGAACTGGATCGTCAGCACCTGACCGAACGCGAAGCTGTAGCCGATGAACGAGCCGAACGTGCCGACGTACAGGAACGCCATGATCCAGGTGTGGGCGTCCTTCGCGGCGTCCCTGGCCGCGCCGGTGTCGTTGCGCACCGACGCCAGGTTGTCCATGAACAGCGCGGCGAGCACGGCGGCCACGACGATCAGCGGGATGTAGATCCCCAGCAGCACACGCGGGCCGCCGCTCGCGCCGATGACGGCGAGCGCCACGAGCTGGATGACGGGCACGCCGATGTTGCCGCCGCCGGCGTTCAGACCCAGCGCCCAGCCCTTCTTCCGGAGCGGGAAGAAGGCGTTGATGTTGGTCATCGAGGAGGCGAAGTTGCCGCCGCCGATGCCGGTCAGCAGGCCCACCAGGAGGAACGTGGAGAAGGACGTCCCCGGCTGCATCACCCAGAACGCGGCGACCGTCGGGACGAGCAGCAGGGCGGCCGAGATCACCGTCCAGTTCCGGCCGCCGAAGACGGCGACGGCGAAGGTGTACGGCACGCGGGCGACCGCGCCGACCAGGGTGACCACCGAGGTCAGCAGGAACTTGTCGGCGGGGGTGAGCCCGTACTCGGGCCCCATGAACAGCACCAGCACCGACCACAGGGTCCACACGGAGAACCCGATGTGCTCGCAGAGCACGGAGAACCACAGGTTACGGCGGGCGATCCGCTCCCCGGTCGCCGCCCAGAATCCCTCGTCCTCCGGATCCCAGCGCTCGATCCAGCGGCCACTGCGACGGGTTGGGGCTGGGGTTGTCATCGCGCCTCCACGGTGCTCCGGCTGCTCGGTCTGCCGACCACTGACTGAGCCCGAAGGTAGGGAAGCCGGGTTTCCGGCCTGTGGCTGTGGGTGACCGGAAGGGAACGTTGCTCTCACGCGCCCGCCCGGTGGCCGGTGAGGCGGCCGGCCCGGGCGCCCTCAGCCGCGGAGCGCGGCGTCGAGGTCGCGCATGATCTCGCCCACACGACCCCCGCCGGCCGGCGCGGCGGGCAACCGGGCGAGCACCGCGGCGACGGCGCCGGGCACCCCCCGGCCCACCGAACCCCGACCGTCCGCGGCGTGTGCGTCAGGGCTGTCGTCCGTGACCACCGGTTCCGCGGCGCAGGCGTTCGGGCGGTCGGCGTCCGCCGGTTCCGCGGCGCGGGCGTCCGGGGTCCCCGGTTCCCCGGCACGTGCGTTCCGGCCGTCAGCGGTTGCGGCCTTTGCGGTGCCGATGCGGGCGTTCGGGCTGTCCGTGGCCACCGGCTTCCCGGCGCCGACGCGTGTGGCGGGGCCGATCGTGGCTGTCGGCTCCCCGGCGGCGCGGGTGCTCGGGGCGTGCGTGGCTGCCAGTTCTTCCGCCCGGACGGCGTGCGCCGCCGCGCCCAGTACGTGCCGGATCTGGTGAGCGCTTGCCCTGGGGTGCAGGAAAGCGGCGCCGGCCGCGTGGCTCGCCGCCCGTGCCGCCTCGGCCGCCGCCGGCGAGGCGGCCTCCCGCGCCGCCCGGTACGCCGCCCACGCGCTTCGCCGCAGGGCCGCCGTGCGCCGGCCGCCCGCCGCGAAGGCGCGGGCCGCGTCGATGGCCTCGCGAGGACGCGGATCGCCGGGGACGCTCTCCTCGAAGAGCGCCAGGACGCCGAGCGCGCAGTCCGCGGCGTAACCCGTGATCTCCCGCAGCTCGCGCGCGCTCAGCTCGATCGCGGCCGGTCCGTTCGGTTCCGTGGGCATGGCCCGATCCTGCCTCGGCCCGCCCGGCCGGGGCCAGGACGGATCGGGGCGCCGGTGGTGACGCGAACCGGGCGCGGGGGGTTCCGGCGCCCCCCGCGGGCGGGCACTGTGTGAGGAGGGGACGGAACGGTCCCCCAGCATGCTCGCGCATGGCTCCGCGCGGTTCCTGCCTAGGCGGTGACTGGCACATGGCACTCGGTGGCGCCACGCCCCCGTACGAGCTGCGGTTCGACGCCGGGCGGGTGTGTCTGGACCTCCTCGCCACCACGCATCCGGTCGAACGGCTGGACGGTACGGGCCCGTTGTGCGCGTGGATCACCGGCGTGGGGATCGTGCCCGCCGGTACGGCGCTGGACCACGCCGACGCCTCCTGGCCGGCCGGGTTCCGGGAACTGCGCGGCTGCATAGGCACGTTGGTGCGCGAGCCGCAGGCCGGGGGCACGGCGTCGTACGGGCGTGCGCTGCGGCGGGTGAACGAGGCCGCCGGGGCCGCGGTCCCGGTCGTCGTCGCCGTACGGGGGGCGGACGGCGACCTGGTACGCGAGCTGGCCGCGCCGCCCGGCTGCGCCGCGCTGCTCGCCGTCGTGGCCCGGGACGCCGTCGAGCTGCTCACCGACCCCGTGGCGAGAGCCGCCGTGCGCGAGTGCGAGGGGGACAACTGCTCCCTCGTGTACCTCGACACCTCCCGTGGGCGCCGTCGCCGCTGGTGCTCCAGCGAGGTGTGCGGGAACCGGGAGCGGGTGGCCCGGCACCGGCGGCGGACGGCGCCGGCGCGGACCTGAGGGCTCGGACCCGCCCCGGACCTGGAGTGATTTGCGCAACACCGGGTTTTAGTTGCCGTCTACACGGGCATTGTCGGGCCGCTTCGGCGATGTGTCGTAAATGTAAAGATCGGCCGGTGGGAATGTGCACCCATGTCCCGCTCGTCACGTCACTCCGGAGAAATCTGTCACTCCGGTTTGAACACCGGGCCGCCCCTGTCCGTACGGGTGGGCGAGCGACCGACTGGGGGAACCCCCGGACACCGGAGGTGGGCGTGCGCAAGGATGCGGCCGTGGCCAATGAACGTGGATCGAGGGCCCGACATCGCATGTCCTCACAGCCCTCGGAACCTGACGAGGAGTTGATGCGTGCCCTGTACCGGGAGCACGCCGGACCTCTCCTCGCGTATGTCCTGCGACTGGTCGCCGGCGATCGGCAGCGTGCCGAGGACGTCGTGCAGGAGACGCTCATCCGTGCCTGGAAGAACGCCGGTCAGCTCAATCGGGCGACCGGTTCGGTACGCCCCTGGCTGGTGACGGTCGCGCGCCGCATCGTCATCGACGGCCATCGCAGCCGGCAGGCCCGGCCGCAGGAGGTCGATCCGTCGCCGCTGGAGGTCATCCCCGCGGAGGACGAGATCGACAAGGCGCTGTGGCTGATGACGTTGTCGGACGCGCTCGACGACCTGACCCCGGCCCACCGGGAGGTCCTCGTCGAGACGTACTTCAAGGGGCGTACGGTCAACGAGGCGGCCGAGACATTGGGCATTCCGAGCGGCACGGTCCGCTCCCGGGTGTTCTACGCCCTGCGGTCGATGAAGCTGGCACTGGAGGAGCGGGGGGTGACGGCGTGATGAGCAACGGCTACGGGGGAATGCCAGGATTCGGACCGGGTGGTCCGGGTATGTCTGGCCCCATGAACCCCAGGCAGGGATCCTCGGTGCCGAGCGAGCACGAGACCGTCGGCGCCTACGCCCTCGGGATTCTCGACGACGCCGAGGCAACCGCTTTCGAGGCGCATCTCGCCGGCTGCGAGTGGTGCGCCCAGCAGCTCGACGAGCTGGCCGGGATGGAACCGATGCTGGCCGCGCTCGCGGACCTGCCCGGCTCCGGCAGCACGCCCGCGATCGGTGAGTCGCTGTCCGCCCGGCCCAGCCCGCGGCTGGCGGAGAAGCTGGTGGACGAGGTCGCCGAGCGGCGTGCCCACAAGCGCCGGCGCAGCTTCTACATGGTCGCGGCGGCCGCCGCGCTGATCATCGCCGGACCGCTGGCCGCCGTGGCCGTGAACGGCGGCTCGGACGGTGGCCGGCAGGTCACCGCGACGCCCGCCCAGGCGGCCTTCGAGACCATGTCCGACAAGAAGTCGGCCACGGACCCGTCGACCTCGGTCAGCGCGACCGTCGGCATGGCCCGCAAGGACTGGGGCACCCAGGCGGTCCTGGAGCTGAAGAACGTCAAGGGCCCGCTGAAGTGCTCCCTGGTGCTCGTCGCCAAGAACGGGCAGCGCGTGACCATGTCGTCGTGGTCGGTCCCGAACTGGGGGTACGGCATCCCGGGCGCGAAGACCGAGGAGTCCAAGAAGCCGCTCTACATCGGCGGGGCCGCGGCCTTCCAGCCGAACGAGATCGACCACTTCGAGATCGTGACCTTCGAGGGCAAGAAGCTCGTACAGGTCGACGCGTAGGCGTGCGGCGGGCTCGGTGAGCCCCTTCTTTCCGGCGTTCCCGGGTGATCCGGGGGCGCCGGACCGACGTGCCGTAGCCTGCGCCCGCTCCCTTCGCGTACGGTTGACGGCTGCCCAGCACGTCAGAAGGGGGCCCGGTGGCCGCTCAGGTTCAGCAGTCCGCGGTCGGCTCGGTACAGGACGCACGTGATTCCGTCCGCGACCGGGAGATCAGCGTCGAACAGGAACACCTGGACCGGGTGTACCGGCGGCTCGAGGAGAAGATCCACGAGGCCGAGTTCCTGATGCACGACGCGGCCCAGCGGGGCCAGGTCGGCACGCCCGGCGCGCTCGCCGAGCGCGACGCGCAGGTGTTCCGGGCCGGTGTCCATCTCAACCGGCTCAACAACGAGTTCGAGGACTTCCTCTTCGGCCGCATCGACCTGCTGCGCGGCAGGGACGGGAAGAAGGGGCCCGACGGCGCGTACACCGCGGTGGAGCCCGCCGAGGGCGCGGTGCGCGAGGACAGCACCGCCGACATCGCCGAGACCCTGCACATCGGGCGCATCGGTGTGCTGGACGCGGACTACTCCCCGCTGGTCATCGACTGGCGCGCGCCCGCCGCCGCGCCCTTCTACCGGGCCACCCCGGTGGAGCCGGGACGGGTCGTGCGGCGCCGGGTCATCCGGTCCAGGGGGCGCCGGGTGCTGGGGGTCGAGGACGACCTCATGCGCCCGGAGCTGACGGCCTACCTGGGCGGTGACGAGCTGCCGGTCATCGGGGACGGCGCCCTCATGGCCGCCCTCGGCCAGGCCCGCGGCCACACCATGCGGGACATCGTCTCCTCCATCCAGGCCGAGCAGGACCTGGTCATCCGTGCCCCCGCCGCCTCGGTCACCTACGTCGAGGGCGGGCCGGGCACCGGGAAGACCGCCGTCGCCCTGCACCGCGCCGCCTACCTGCTCTACCAGGACCGGCGCCGGTACGCGGGCGGCATCCTGATCGTCTCGCCGACCCCGCTGCTCGTCGCCTACACCGAGGGCGTGCTGCCCTCGCTCGGCGAGGAGGGCCAGGTCGCCGTCCGCGCGATCGGCTCGCTGGTCGACGGCTCGGAGGCCACGCTGTACGACTCCCCGGCCGTGGCCCGCGCCAAGGGCTCGTACCGGATGCTGAAGGTGCTGCGGAAGGCGGCCCGGGGCGCCCTGGAACTGGGGTCCGGCGCTCCGGCGGGGCAGCTCGCCCTGGACGACGACGCCGGCGACGCCGGCGACGCCGACGGCGCCGGGAGCGCCGGGGCGCGGCCGGCCGGCGGTCCGCCCACCCGTCTGCGGGTGGTCGCCTTCGGGCGCCGTATCGAGCTGGAGGCCGGCGAGCTGGACCGCATCCGCCGTACCGTCCTCGGCGGCACCGCGCCCGTCAACCTGCTCCGCCCGCGCGCCCGCAGACTGCTCCTGGACGCCCTGTGGGCGAGATCCGGCGCCGCCGGCCGGCATGCCGACCCCGAACTGGCCGCCGAACTGCGCTCCTCCTTCGACGAGGACGTCAGCACGGAGGACAGCTTCCTCGGCTTCCTCGACGCCTGGTGGCCCGAGCTGACCCCCCAGGCCGTGCTCGCCGCCATGGCCGACGAGAAGCGGCTCGGCCGCTGGGCCCGGCGGATCCTCAACCCCGGCGAGGTCCGCAAGGTCGCCCGCGCCCTGCGGCGCGACGGCCACTCGGTGCACGACATCGCCCTGCTCGACGAGCTCCAGGCGATCCTCGGCGCGCCGGCCCGGCCGCGCAGGAAGCGCGAGCCGGACCCGCTGGACCAGCTCACCGGCCTGGAGGAGCTGATGCCGGTGCGTGCGGAGTCGCAGTGGGAGCGGGCCGAGCGCCTGGCGCAGGAGCGCACCGAGTACGCGCACGTCATCGTGGACGAGGCACAGGACCTCACGCCGATGCAGTGGCGCATGGTCGGCCGCCGCGGCCGGCACGCGACCTGGACGGTGGTCGGGGATCCGGCGCAGTCGTCCTGGTCCGACCCGGACGAGGCGGCCGAGGCCCGCGACGAGGCCCTGGGCACCCGGCCCCGGCGCCGTTTCCAGCTCACCGTGAACTACCGCAACCCGGCGGAGATCGCGGAGCTGGCGGCCAGGGTGCTGGCCCTGGCCATGCCGGGTTCCGAGGCGCCGACCGCCGTGCGGTCCACCGGCGTCGAGCCCCGCTACACCGTCGTACGCGACTGTCTGGAGCGGACCGTGCGGGCCGAGGCCGAGCGGCTGCTCGGGCTGGTGGACGGCACGGTGGGCGTGGTCGTCGCGATGAACCGGCGCGAGGAGGCCCGGCGCTGGCTGGCCGGGCTCGGCGACCGGGTGGTGGCGCTGGGCAGCCTGGAGGCCAAGGGCCTGGAGTACGACGCGACGGTGGTCGTCTCGCCCGCGGAGATCGCCGACGAGTCGCCGGCGGGACTGCGCGTGCTGTACGTGGCGCTGACCCGGGCCACCCAGCAGCTGACGGTGGTGTCCGGGGAGCGCGACGAGCCGGACGGAGCGGGGGTCCCGGACCTCCTCAGGGACTGAGGGGAAAGGTTTTCCGGTGAACTCGGCGCAGCAGGAATGGTCCCGGGCAACTGTTTGTTAGCCTTGACGTGACACCGGCCCGATCCAAGCCCCCGGGCCCAACCTTCGTCGCTACGAGCGACCACTTGCCGCGAGGCGAGCATGGCGGGTCGGTGTCGTCAACGTGGGAGGCCCACGTCACTTTCGTGACGTGGGCCTCTTTCTTTGTCCGATCGACTCTCGTATGGTGGAAGTAATTTTCCGGAAACAGGCAGCCGTCGATCGGTCCCGTGAACACAACGTCCGCAATCCCGGGCGACTACCACGTACTGACCGGTAGGTGCGACGATCGGACGGCACAACTAGCGACACGGTGAAAGCAGAGGAAGTCGGCCATGGCAACGGCGCCCAGCGTCTCCTACTCGATGACGATCCGGCTGGAGGTGCCCGCGAGCGGAACTGCCGTCTCGCAGCTCACCAACGCCGTGGAGTCCTCCGGAGGCTCGGTGACCGGCCTCGACGTCACCGCGTCCGGTCACGAGAAGCTCCGTATCGACGTCACCATCGCGGCCACCTCGACGGCCCACGCGGAGGAGATCGTCGGGAAGCTGCGCGGCATCGAGGGCGTCACGCTGGGCAAGGTCTCGGACCGTACGTTCCTCATGCACCTCGGCGGCAAGATCGAGATGGCGTCGAAGCACCCCATCCGCAACCGTGACGACCTCTCCATGGTCTACACGCCCGGTGTGGCCCGCGTCTGCATGGCCATCGCCGAGAACCCAGAGGACGCCCGCCGCCTCACCATCAAGCGCAACTCCGTTGCGGTCGTGACGGACGGCTCCGCCGTGCTCGGCCTCGGCAACATCGGCCCCAAGGCCGCGCTGCCCGTCATGGAGGGCAAGGCGGCCCTCTTCAAGCGCTTCGCCGGCATCGACGCCTGGCCGATCTGCCTGGACACCCAGGACACCGACGCCATCGTGCAGATCGTCAAGGCGATCGCCCCCGGCTTCGCCGGCATCAATCTCGAGGACATCTCCGCCCCCCGCTGCTTCGAGATCGAGGCCCGGCTGCGCGAGGCCCTGGACATCCCCGTCTTCCACGACGACCAGCACGGCACCGCCATCGTCGTCCTCGCCGCCCTGACCAACGCGCTGCGCGTCACGGAGAAGGCCGTCGAGAGCATCCGGGTGGTCATGTCCGGCGCCGGCGCGGCCGGCACGGCGATCCTCAAGCTGCTGATCGCCGCCGGCGTGAAGAACGCCGTCGTCGCCGACATCCACGGCGTCGTCCACGCGGGCCGCGAGGACCTGGTGGACGCCCCCGCCGACTCGCCGCTGCGCTGGATCGCCGACAACACCAACCCCGAGGGCCTCACCGGCACCCTGAAGGAGGCCGTGCGCGGCGCCGACGTCTTCATCGGCGTCTCCGCCCCGAACGTCCTGGACGGCGACGACGTGGCCGCCATGGCCGACGGCGCCATCGTGTTCGCGCTCGCGAACCCGGACCCCGAGGTGGAGCCCGCGATCGCCCGCCAGACGGCCGCCGTCGTGGCCACCGGCCGCTCCGACTTCCCCAACCAGATCAACAACGTGCTCGTCTTCCCGGGCGTCTTCCGCGGCCTGCTGGACGCGCAGTCCCGTACGGTGAACACCGAGATGATGCTGGCCGCCGCGAAGGCGCTGGCCGACGTCGTCAGCGAGGACGAGCTGAACCCGAACTACATCGTCCCGAGCGTCTTCAACGACAAGGTCGCGGGCGCCGTCGCCGGCGCGGTCCGCGAGGCCGCCAAGGCGGCCGGCGCGACGGTCTAGACACGGCGTGCGGCTCGGTGCGCGGGGCTGTGAGCATCACCACGGCGGCCCCCCGCACCGGCGCGTCGTGGAACCGGCCGATGCCGCACGCACTCTAGGGTGACGGCCGAGCAGGCGCTTTTCGTGTGACTCCCCAGGGTGTTCTCACGACTCCTACGGGTGCCGGATTGGCTTTCCCGCCGCAGGTAGGGGCAGGATGCGTCCCTGGGCGCGAGCGCATCGGCATCGCAGTGCCTCGGGCGACGGCGCCGCGTGGCACACCCCAACGGCAAGAAATACACGGGAGTAACAACATGAACCGCAGTGAGCTGGTGGCCGCGCTGGCCGACCGCGCCGAGGTGACCCGCAAGGACGCCGACGCCGTGCTGGCCGCGTTCGCCGAGACTGTCGGCGAGATCGTCGCCAAGGGCGACGAGAAGGTCACCATCCCCGGCTTCCTGACCTTCGAGCGCACCCACCGTGCCGCTCGCACCGCGCGGAACCCGCAGACCGGCGAGCCCATCAACATCCCGGCCGGCTACAGCGTGAAGGTGACCGCGGGCAGCAAGCTCAAGGAAGCCGCCAAGGGCAAGTAAGCGTAAGCGCTCCGCTCTGAGCGCCCTCCCACGTGAGTGTCGTGGGCGACTGCGGGTCCGATCTGGCTCGTCGCGCAGTTCCCCGCGCCCCTCCGGGGCGCCTCAGCCGAAGACGCCGAAAAGGGCGGCTCCCTCCCATCGAGGGTGCCGCCCTTTCGCCGTCCGTGGGACCTGGGGTCCCTCGTCCGGATCATGCCGGGCCCGCGGGGGCCGGCCCGATCCGGACGAAAGCCCCTAGCCGAGGGCCTTGCCCGGCAGCTCGACCTTCGCGCCGAGCTCGACGAGCTTCTCCATGAAGTTCTCGTAGCCGCGGTTGATGAGGTCGATGCCGTGGACCCGGGAGGTGCCCTCGGCGGCCAGGGCCGCGATCAGGTACGAGAAACCGCCGCGCAGGTCGGGGATGACCAGGTCGGCGCCCTGGAGGCGGGTGGGGCCGGACACGACCGCGGAATGCAGGAAGTTGCGCTGGCCGAAACGGCAGTTCGAGCCGCCCAGGCACTCGCGGTAGAGCTGGATGTGCGCGCCCATCTGGTTCAGGGCGGAGGTGAAGCCGAGGCGGGACTCGTAGACCGTCTCGTGGATGATCGACAGGCCCGTGGCCTGGGTGAGGGCCACCACCAGCGGCTGCTGCCAGTCCGTCTGGAAGCCGGGGTGCACGTCCGTCTCCAGGGCGATGGACTTCAGCTGGCCGCCGGGGTGCCAGAACCGGATGCCCTCGTCGTCGATCCGGAAGGCACCGCCCACCTTGCGGTAGGTGTTCAGGAACGTCATCATCGAGCGCTGCTGGGCGCCGCGGACGTAGATGTTGCCGTTGGTCGCGAGCGCCGCCGACGCCCAGGACGCGGCCTCCAGCCGGTCGGCGAGGGCACGGTGGTCGTAACCGCCGAGCTTGTCCACCCCGGTGATGCGGATCGTCCGGTCGGTGTCCATCGCGATGATCGCGCCCATCTTCTGCAACACGCAGATGAGGTCCTCGATCTCCGGCTCGACGGCCGCGTTGGACAGCTCCGTGACGCCCTCGGCGAGCACGGCCGTCAGCAGCACCTGCTCGGTCGCGCCGACCGACGGGTACGGCAGCCGGATCTTGGTGCCGCGCAGCCGCTGCGGCGCCTCCAGGTACTGCCCGTCCGCCCGCTTCTCGATGGTCGCGCCGAACTGCCGCAGCACGTCGAAGTGGAAGTCGATGGGCCGGCCGCCGATGTCGCAGCCGCCCAGGCCCGGGATGAACGCGTGGCCGAGACGGTGCAGCAGCGGGCCGCAGAAGAGGATCGGGATACGGCTGGAACCCGCGTGGGCGTCGATGTCGGCCACGTTGGCGCTCTCGACGCGCGTCGGGTCGAGCACCAGCTCACCGGGCTCCTCACCCGGGCGGACCGTCACCCCGTGCAGCTGGAGCAGGCCGCGGACGACCCGCACGTCACGGATGTCCGGAACATTGCGCAATCGGCTCGGCTCACTGCCCAGCAGGGCGGCGACCATGGCCTTCGGCACGAGGTTCTTCGCACCGCGGACACGGATCTCGCCCTCCAGCGGGGTTCCGCCGTGGACAAGCAGGACATCGTCGTTGACGGTCATGAATCTCGCGTTCCGATGAGTTGGTCAGGGGCCGGCCGATCACTGTGCGCAGGGGCCGGGAAGACAGGGTAATCGCCGATCACCCCTCGCCCGTAAGCCCGAGGACCGCCCAGTCGCGTCATGGGCGTGTCACAACACGAACGGTTCCCCCGCGGGCACGAGGGGTCACCGGGATGCCGTACGCGCCGCGGCGGCTCCCCGTGCCCTGAGCTGCGTCCACCTCATGGGCTCCCCATGCGAGGGGAAGATGCGGGATCATGTCTGGCATGACCGAGGTGTCCTCGCTCACAGGGCGGCTGCTCGTGGCCACGCCCGCCCTGGCGGACCCGAACTTCGACCGTGCGGTGGTGCTCCTTCTCGACCACGACGAGGAGGGCTCCCTCGGTGTCGTCCTCAACCGCCCCACACCGGTGGACGTGGGCGACATCCTGGAGGGCTGGGCCGGCCTCGCCGGCGAGCCCGGCGTCGTCTTCCAGGGCGGCCCCGTCTCGCTGGACTCGGCGCTCGGCATCGCGGTGATCCCCGGCGAGGCGGACGGCGACGGCGCCCCACTGGGCTGGCGGCGGGTGCACGGCGCGATCGGGCTGGTCGACCTGGAGGCCCCGCCGGAACTGCTCGCCTCCGCGGTCGGCTCGCTGCGCATCTTCGCCGGCTACGCGGGCTGGGGCCCGGGTCAGCTGGAGGACGAGCTGGTGGAGGGCGCCTGGTACGTCGTGGAGTCCGAGCCGGGCGATGTGTCCTCGCCGGCCCCGGAGCGGCTGTGGCGCGAGGTGCTGCGCCGGCAACGCAACGAGCTGGCGATGGTGGCCACGTATCCGGACGACCCTTCGCTCAACTGATGCGTGTGAGCTTCAGTACCCTGGGCGGTATGAGCACTCTCGAGCCCGAGCGCGGGACTGGTACGGGGACCCTCGTAGAGCCGACGCCACAGGTGTCCCACGGCGACGGTGACCACGAGCGCTTCGCCCACTACGTCCAGAAGGACAAGATCATGGCGAGCGCCCTCGACGGCACCCCCGTCGTGGCGCTGTGCGGCAAGGTGTGGGTGCCCGGCCGCGACCCGAAGAAGTACCCCGTGTGTCCCATGTGCAAGGAGATCTACGAGTCCATGGGCAGCGGCGGCGACGACAAGGGCAAGGGCGGCAAGGGCGGCGACAAGTAGGCCCGGCCGGCAGGTGAGCGATGAGATCCCCGGGGCGCGCGTGAGGCGCGTCCCGGGGATCTCCGCGTTTCCGCGCACCCGACTGGTCCAGACCTCTTGTGGGGGTGCCGCCGCAGTCCCTAGCCTTCGGTGCGTTGTGCGCAGAGAAACCGCCGTTGCGCAGGGTGCAACGTGCCGTGGGTGAGGGGTTGAGGTCGTGGAACTGATTCCGGCGCCGTGCGCCGTCGAGGAACCGGCGGGCAGCGGCGTGCCGCTCGGCCCCGCCACAGCACTGTGGGCCGGTCCGGGCACGGAACGCACCGAACGCTGGCTGCGCGCGACGCTCGGCGCCGCCCTGGGCCTGCCGCTGCGCCCCGGCCCCCGGGACGCTCCCGACGGCCTGCGGCTGCTCGTGGACGGCACCCTGGAACCCGAGGCATATCGGCTCGTCATCGGCGCCGGCCGAGGTGTCGAGATCCGCGGCGGCGGACCCGCCGGGGTGTTCTGGGGCGCCCAGACGCTGCGTCAGCTGCTCGGCCCCGACGCCTTCCGGCGCGCCCCCGTACGGCCGGACGCGGCCCTCCGTGTCCCCTGCGGGACCGTCGAGGACGCCCCCCGGTTCCGCTGGCGCGGCCTCCTCCTCGACGTCGCCCGGCACTTCATGCCCAAGGACGGCGTGCTGCGCTACCTGGACCTGATGGCCGCGCACAAACTCAACGTCCTGCACCTGCACCTGACGGACGACCAAGGCTGGCGCATCGAGATCAAGCGCTATCCGAAACTGACCGAAAAAGCCTCCTGGCGGCCACGGACGAAGTTCGGCCACCGCGCCTCACCGCTCTGGGAGGAGAAACCGCACGGGGGTTACTACAGCCAGGACGACATCCGGGAGATCGTCGCCTACGCCGCCGAGCGGCACATCGCCGTCGTCCCCGAGATCGACGTACCGGGCCACTCGCAGGCCGCCATCGCCGCCTATCCCGAACTCGGCAACACCGACGTCGTCGACACCACCGCCCTCGCCGTCTGGGACACCTGGGGCATCTCCGCCAACGTACTGGCCCCCACCGACACCACCCTGCGCTTCTACGAGGGCGTCCTCGAGGAGGTCCTGGAGCTGTTCCCCGCGGACGCCGCCGGCTTCTCGGAGTTCGTCCACATCGGCGGCGACGAGTGCCCCAAGGAGCAGTGGGCCGAGTCCGTGACCGCCAAGACCCGCATCGCGGATCTCGGCCTCGACGGCGAGGCCGGGTTGCAGTCCTGGTTCATCGGGCACTTCGACGCCTGGCTCGCCGCGCGCGGACGCCGCCTCATCGGCTGGGACGAGATCCTGGAGGGCGGCCTCGCGCCGGGCGCGGCGGTCTCCTCCTGGCGGGGCTACGCGGGCGGGGCCGCCGCCGCCCGGGCCGGTCACGACGTGGTCATGTGCCCGGAGCAGTACGTGTACCTGGACCACCGGCAGGCCCCCGGCGCGGACGAGCCGGTGCCGCTCGGCTTCGTGCGCACCCTGGAGGACGTCTACCGCTTCGAGCCCGTGCCGGCCGGGCTCACCGGTCAGGAGGCCCGGCACGTGCTGGGCACTCAGGCCAACGTCTGGACCGAGGCGTTGGAGGACTCCGCCCGCGTGGACTACCAGGCGTTTCCCCGGCTCGCGGCGTTCGCCGAGGTCGCCTGGAGCCGGCTGCCCGCCCCGGCGGACCGGGACTACGCGGACTTCGACCGCCGGATGACCGCCCACTACCGGCGGCTCGACGCGCTCGGTGTCGGCTACCGGCCACCCGCCGGGCCGCGGCCGTGGCAGCGGCGCCCCGGCGTGCCCGGCCGCCCGATCGAGGGACCGCCCCCGAACAGGTAACGGAAAAACCCTGGCAGCATCACCGAAGAGTGGCAATCCGCGCGCACCGGTGATGCCGTGCGAAACCGGACCATCTCCCCGGTGAGATGGGCGAATGCCTCCTAGTGGACCCCCGCGTTCGAGCCTTGCGAAGATGTGCCAGAGTTGCGTCGTCCGCCCTGTCAGCACGTACCGTACGGCAGCACAGGCGGGACCAGGTGGGGCAGCGGGAAGGGGCAGCCGGTTTGACCACGCACGCACCGCAGGCGGCGCAGGCCGTCACGCTGCCCACGACACTGGACGAGGCCGTGGCGGCCCTCGCCGCCCTGCCCGCCGCCGTCCCCGTCGCGGGCGGCACCGACCTGATGGCCGCCGTCAACTCCGGCCAGCTCAGGCCCGCCGCCCTGGTGGGCCTCGGCCGGATCAGCGAGATCCGCGGCTGGCAGTACCAGGACGGCCACGCCCTGCTCGGCGCGGGCCTCACCCACGCCCGCATGGGCCGCCCCGACTTCGCGGCCCTGATCCCGGCGCTCGCCGCCGCGGCGCGCGCCGCGGGTCCGCCGCACATCCGCAACGCGGGCACCCTGGGCGGCAACATCGCCACGGCCGCCCCCACCGGGGACGCCCTGCCGGTGCTCGCCGCCCTGGAAGCGACCCTGATCATCGCGGGCCCGGGCGGAGCGCGCCGGGAGATCCCGGTGTCGCACCTGCTCGCCGGCATGGAGCTGCTGCGCGGCGGCGAACTCATCGGCTACGTGCGCGTGCCGCTGCTGCACGCCCCGCAGGTCTTCGTGAAGGCCACCGGACGCACCGGCCCGGGCCGCGCGCTGGCCTCCGTCGCCCTCGTCCTCGACCCCGCCCGGCGCGGCGTGCGCTGCGCCGTCGGGGCCATAGCGCCGATGCCGCTGCGGCCGCTGGAGGCCGAGCAGTGGGTCGCGCAGCTCATCGACTGGGACAACGACCGCGCCCTCGTCCCGGAGGCCCTGCGGGCCTTCGGCGAGTACGTCGCCGCGGCCTGCATCCCCGACCCGGTGCCCGAGCCCGACGGCTCGGTGACCCCGCTTCCGCCCGCCGTACTGCACCTGCGGCGCACCGTCGCCGCGCTGGCCCGACGAGCACTGGGGAGGGCGCTGTCGTGACCGACGACCAGCACGGAGAGGACGCGCCCCGCAGCGGCGGCCGCTGGGACCCGCTGCCCCAGGGCGACTACGACGACGGCGCCACCGCCTTCGTCAGGCTCCCCGAGGGCGGCATCGACGCCCTGCTGTCCGGCGACAGCCCGCTGGCCGCGCCGGGACACGGCTACGTGCCGCCGCGGATCGCGGCCAGGCACGCCGACGGCACCCCGGACGACTGGCCCGCGCCCGAGGGCGGCGCCCACTGGCCCGACCCGAACGCCGCGCCGGCCCCGCCGCAGGCCACGGACGACCGCTTCACGTACCGGCCCGGTGCCACCCAGCACTGGACCTTCGAGGAGCCCGCGGCACCGGCCGCCCCGGGGCACGACGTCACCGGGCAGTGGTCCATCCCCGTCGCGGGCGGCGACCTGCCGGACGAGTCGGGCGAGTTCACGACGTCCTCGCTGGTCGAGCAGTGGGGCGGCACCCCGCCGGCCACCCTGCCCGGCGGCGCGCCCGCGCCCTGGGCGACGGACGGCGCGGGCCACCCCTGGGACGGCCCCCCGGCCCAGCCGGCGGCCCCCGGCCACCCCGGCCCGCCCGGCCACGCCGGCACCCACCCGGCGGCCGCCGCGACGGCGCACGCGCCGGAGGCGTACGTCCCGGAGGACGGGTTCGCGCGGGAGGACGGGTACGTCCCGGAGGACGGGTTCGTGCGGGAGGACGGATACGTTCCCGAGGACGGGTACGTCCCCGAGAACGGATACGTCCGGCAGGACGGGCATGTCCGGCAGGACGGGTACGGGCAGGGCCCGGCCGGTCATGTGGAGGAAGGCCGGGAGGGGGCCGGTCACGACGACTTCGGTCCCGCCGGCGCCCCTCGCGCCGGAAGCGGGTCCGAGGAATTCGACCACGGCGACACCGGTCGTGCCGGCCCCGGTCCCGAGGAGTCCGGCCACGCCGGGAACGCTCACGTGGACGGTGCCCGTGGGGACGGCGGTCACCGCGACGGCGGCCACCCGGACGGCGCTCCGGCCGAGACCGGCCCGGCGGACGCCGGTGTGGACGACGACCCGCACGCACGGTCCACTGCCGCCCCCGGGGCGGAGACGGAGGCCCACGGCCTCGCGGAGGCCGCTGAACGCCCCGGTGACGCTCCGGCGGGCCACGGGGAGCCCGCGGACCCGGCGGCCGCCCCGCGGCCCGTGACAGCGGCGGCCATGGGCGCCCCCCTGGACCCGGACGCCCCCGCGGAGCCGCACCCGGCGGACGCGGACGACGCCGCGACACCGCGGCCCGCCGCCGACGCGCCCGCCCCGGCCGGCCCCGAGGACTCCGCCCAGGACGCCCAAGAGGCCACGGACGCCCAAGGGACCACGGACGCCCAGGAGGCCACGCACGCCCAGGGCGTACCGGACGACCAGGACGCCGCCACCGACGACACCGGGGAACCGGCCGCCGTACCCCTCCCGCCGCACGACGACCACCCCCTGGCCTCCTTCGTGCTGCGCGTCAACGGCGCCGACCGCCCGGTCACCGACGCCTGGATCGGCGAGTCGCTGCTGTACGTGCTGCGCGAACGGCTCGGCCTCGCCGGTGCCAAGGACGGCTGCTCCCAGGGCGAGTGCGGGGCGTGCAACGTGCAGGTCGACGGCCGGCTCGTGGCCTCGTGCCTGGTCCCGGCGGTCACCGCGGCCGGCAGCGAGGTCCGTACGGTCGAGGGCCTGGCCGCCGACGGGCAGCCCTCCGACGTCCAGCGCGCCCTCGCCCGCTGCGGTGCCGTGCAGTGCGGTTTCTGCGTGCCCGGCATCGCGATGACCCTGCACGACCTGCTGGAGGGCAACCCGGCGCCCACCGAACTGGAGACGCGGCAGGCCCTGTGCGGCAACCTGTGCCGCTGCTCCGGCTACCGCGGCGTGCTGGAGGCCGTCCAGGAGGTCGTCGCCGAGCGCGAGGCGTCCCAGGCCGGCCCCGGCACGGACGGGGACGAGGCACGCATCCCGCACCAGGCGGGCCCCGGCTCCGGCGGCGTCCACCCGTCGGCGTTCGAGGCGCCGGGAGTGTTCGGCACGCCGCGCGCGCCCCACGCGCCGCCCGCGTTCGACACCACCCCCGACGGCTACGGCGACACGCAGGACGCGTACGGCGACACCCCGGACGCGTACGGCGACACCCCGGGCGCGTACGGTGCGCCCGGACCGCAGGACCAGCACTACGGGCAGGACGGAGGCCAGGCGTGAGCAACGAGGCCGGCATCGCGACCACCGCGGCGGAACCCGTTCCCGAAGCCGAGCCGTCGCCGCACGGCCTCGGCGTCTCCCTGCCGCACGCCGACGCCCGCGCGAAGACCGAGGGCACCTTCCCCTACGCGGCCGACCTGTGGGCCGAGGGCCTGCTGTGGGCGGCCGTGCTGCGCTCCCCGCACGCGCACGCGCGCATCGTGTCCATCGACACCACTCACGCGCGTGAGATGCCCGGCGTCCGCGCCGTCATCACCCACGAGGACGTGCCCGGCACGCCCCGCCACGGCCGGGGCACGCCCGACCGGCCCGTGTTCGCCTCCGAGGTCGTACGCCACCACGGCGAGCCCATCGCCGCGGTCGCCGCCGACCACCCGGACACCGCGCGGATGGCCGCCGCCGCCGTCATCGTCGAGTACGAGGTGCTGGACCCGGTCACCGACCCGGAACAGGCTTTCGAGGCCGAGCCGCTGCACCCCGACGGCAACCTGATCCGGCACATCCCGCTGCACCACGGGGACCCGGAGGCGGCCGGCGAGATCGTGGTCGAGGGCCTGTACCGCATCGGCCGCCAGGACCCGGCCCCCATCGGCGCCGAGGCCGGCCTCGCCGTGCCCCGCCCCGACGGCGGCGTGGAGCTGTACCTGGCCTCCACCGACCCGCACACCGACCGCAACACGGCCGCCGCGTGCTACGGCCTGCCCCCCGACCGGGTGAAGATCGTCGTGACAGGAGTGCCCGGCGCCACGGCGGACCGCGAGGACCAGGGCTTCCAGCTCCCGCTCGGCCTGCTCGCGCTCCGCACCGGCTGCCCGGTGAAACTCACCGCCACGCGCGAGGAGTCCTTCCTCGGCCACGCCCACCGCCACCCCACCCTGCTGCGCTACCGCCACCACGCCGACGCCGAGGGCCGGCTGGTCAAGGTCGAGGCGCAGATCCTGCTCGACGCGGGCGCGTACGCCGACACCTCCGCGGAGGCGCTGGCCGCCGCCGTCTCCTTCGCGTGCGGCCCGTACGTCGTGCCGAACGCCTTCATCGAGGGCTGGGCCGTCCGCACCAACAACCCGCCCTCCGGTCACGTGCGCGGCGAGGGCGCCCTCCAGGTGTGCGCCGCCTACGAGGCGCAGATGGACAAGCTCGCGAAGAAACTCGGCCTGGACGCGGCCGAGCTGCGCCTGCGCAACGTCCTCGCCACCGGTGACGTCCTGCCGATCGGGCAGACCGTGACCTGCCCCGCGCCGGTCGCCGAACTCCTCCAGGCCGTCCGCGACGCCCCGCTGCCCGCCCTGCCCAAGGACATGCCCGAGGAGGACTGGCTGCTGCCCGGCGGCCCCGAGGGCGCCGGCGAGCCCGGCGCGGTGCGCCGGGGCGTCGGCTACGGCCTGGGCATGGTGCACATGCTGGGCGCGGAGGGCGCCGACGAGGTGTCCACGGCGACGGTCAAGGTCCACGACGGCATCGCGACCGTGCTGTGCGCGGCCGTGGAGACCGGCCAGGGGTTCACCACCCTCGCCCGGCAGATCGTGCAGGAGACCCTCGGCATCGAGGAGGTCCACGTCGCCCCGGTCGACACCGACCAGCCGCCGGCCGGCGCGGGCTGCCGGAGCCGGCACACCTGGGTGTCGGGCGGTGCGGTGGAGCGGGCGGCGAAGATGGTCCGCACCCAGCTGCTCCAGCCCCTCGCCCACAAGTTCGGCATGTCCACCGAGCTGCTCCAGATCACCGACGGCAAGATCACTTCGTACGACGGTGTGCTGTCCACGACGGTCACCGAGGCGCTGGACGGCAAGGAGCTGTGGGCGACGGCCCAGTGCCGCCCGCACCCCACCGAGCCGCTGAACGCCGCCGGCCAGGGCGACGCCTTCGTCGGGCTCGCCTTCTGCGCGATCCGCGCGGTGGTCGACGTCGACATCGAGCTGGGCTCGGTCCGGGTGGTGGAGCTGGCGGTGGCCCAGGACGTCGGCAGGATCCTCAACCCGGCCCAGCTGACGGCCCGGATCGAGGCCGGCGTGACCCAGGGCGTCGGTATCGCGCTCACCGAGAACCTGCGCACCCCGCGCGGCCTGGTCCGCCACCCCGACCTGACCGGCTACGCCCTGCCGACCGCCCTCGACGCCCCGGACATCCGCATCGTCACACTGGTCGAGGAACGGGACGTCGTCGCCCCCTTCGGTGCCAAGTCGGTCAGCGCGGTCCCGGTGGTGACGGCCCCGGCGGCGATCGCCTCCGCCGTCCGCGCGGCCACCGGCCGTCCCGTCAACCGCCTCCCCATCCGCCCCCAGGCGGCCGTGGTGGCCGACCGGTGAGCACTCCCGGCCGGGAGCCCCGCTACGAACCCCCGCCCAGCGCGGGCAAGCTGATCCTCTGGATCCTGCTGTTCGCCGCGGCGGCCGTGGCCGTCGTGCTGGGCGGGATCTACCTGACCTGAGACGTCCTTCCTGGTGAGGGCCGTTGTCAGTGGGGCGGCGTAGTGTGCGCGGCAGTCGGGGCACCTGACCGGGGGCCGCGTACGACGTGGTACGCACGCCTGTCACGCACGGGGGAGATCGCGGGGGAGCGATGAGCACGACCGAGGCCGGGATGCCGGCGATCACACTGACCGAGGCGGAACTGGACCGCTACGTCACCCACGCACCGACGCGCGGCCTGCTCACCGGTCCCGGCCTGCCCGCGGACACCGGCCCGCTGACCTTCTCCCCGCTGCGTACATACGGCCTGCGCACGCTCGCCGACGCCACGGAGGGCCCCCTCGGTCTGGCGGAGGAGCTGCGCGGCCGCCTGGTCATAGGCGAACTGCTCACCCCGGCCGGCATGCCACGCGAGTCGATCCTGCTCGACGGTGTCACGGGCGAGCTGACGACGGCCCACCTCGTCGCCCCGTCCGCCCCCTGCCCCTTCGCGCCCTCCCTGCACACGCTGCTGCGCTTCGCCGCGGTCACCGAGGAACTCGCGGGCCTGCGCGGCCGGTTCGCCGCCCTGGCGGGACGGTACGGCCCCGAGACGGCGACCGAGGCCTCCCGCAGTCTCCTCGCCCTGTTCCAGGAGGGCACGGGCGGCGAGGTCCCGCCGTACTGGAAGGCGGCGGCACTGATCCGTCCCCTCTCCCTCGTCGCCGGCCCCGGCACGGCCTCGGGCCTCACCCTCGACCTCCCCGCGCGCCTGCTGGACCAGCAGTTCGGGCACGGCAGGGTGGCCCGCTTCGAGGAGGTCGACTTCCCGGCGACGCTCACGCACGAACCGACGCGCCGCTTCCTGCGCGGGACGGGGCTGCCGGAGGAGGCGGTCTTCTTCCACGCCGACACGGACGTGCCGCTGCCGACGCTGCGGGAGTACGTCGTACAGGAGTGCGCCGGTCACCCGGCGGACCGGCTCCCGGCCCACTGCGACCACCTGATCCGCCTCGGCTGCCTGCCGGAGCAGACCAGCCTGCTGGTCGACGGGCGCACGGGTGCGGTCCTCACCTTCGACGAACCCGAGGCGACGCTCCACCCCCTCAACACCGACGTCTCCACCCTGGCGTTCACCCTGTGGCTCGTCCACCACGAGCGCACCATCGACGCCCACCTCGGCCACGAACTGGCGACCCGCGCCTACGACCACCTGGCCGCCGCCATGATCGAGACCCTCAACACCCTGGACCCCACCGGCACCCTGCCGTCCACCACCTGGCACTACTGGACGGACCTCTTCCGGGACGAGACGAGCGGGGTGTTCTGAACCCGCGGGTCCCGTGCGTCGGTCGCATCCGCCCACTCGCCCCACCCCCCTGCCGTTGCGCGTGACGCTGTCGGCACACGCGTCAGCTGGCGCTCAGTTCCCCGAGCGGGCTGTCATGGGTCTCATGGGTGGTCAACAGCGGCCATGGCCTGATCTGGAGACCGAGACGGATTCGGAGGCCTGGATGGCACCCTGGCGACTGAGTGACTGCAGCTCTGGGCAAGCCGGAAGGTCCGGCTTGCCCAGGGTGCCTCTGGTCAGGGAGCAAGGCCCGTCAGCGGTGCAGCCTCTTGCGCGCCCAGAGGAAGCCGATCAGTCCGCCCACAGTGGCCATGTATGCGGTCAGCGGTCCGTCTTTCAGCAGGAGGCCGGGCAGGGAGATCACGGCCACGATGAGCAGCCATCCGCATCCGGCCACGACGAGATCCGCTGAATCAGGGCGGTGTTGCCCGTTCTGCACCCGTTTCCCCATCCATCGGAGCGCGCCTGGCCTGTGTCCCCGTGCACCCACGATAGCCGCTGGGGGAGGGTGTTCTATGCGCAGTGGATCGTGGCTGTTTTGGACCAGACGTTGTGGTCTCCCCAGTAGCCGTTGCCGTTGCGCAGGGTCGCGTTACCGATGTCCTCGCGGTAGACCCACCCACTGGTGGTGAGTCGTGAGCAGTCGTAGTGCAGGAGGAGCGAGAAGTTCTGACCCTGCGTGTTCGTGTATCCCCGGACGTCCTTGGTCTTCCAGATGCCGAGCCCCTGGTACTGGCGCAGCGAGGCTTCGAAGTTGCCTTTACCTCGCTGGTTGCACAGCATCTGAGCGTCAGCCTGGATGTGCGTGTAACCCCCGTGCAGATAGGGCGCGTTGCTGTGGATCAACTGGCAGTGAGGTTTGGCTGCCCGAGTGACGACCGAAGTCGGGGAGTGCGAGGCCGGGACATTCTGCTCGTCAACCGCGGTGGCCCAGCGCACCAAGTCCTCGGTGCTGTAGGTGTGCTCCGCCGAGATGGCCGGAGCTTCCCACTGGGTGAGTCGGCCGTCCCGGGAGAGAGTGCTGATCCTCACGCCGTCATTGCCCACAGCGGTGAACAGCTGACTGCCGCTGGGCAGCGTAGTGGTCTGCGTCGTGTCGCCATCGGAGGAGAGCACCGACGACGGCACGTCTCCGTGGACGGTCAGGCGGGTGATGTTGAGCGGGCGCACGACATTCTCGTCTCCGAGGCTGAACGTGAGCGACTGACCGACCTTGTCGTAGTCCGCGACTGCGGGCGCCTGCAAAAGGTCGAGCCCGGTTGTCCTGGCCAACAGGTTGGTGAGTTCCTGCACGCTGTCGCCCTGGGCGGGTGACACCTCACCGACAGGCGCCATGGACTGCGGGTCCGCGCCGCCTTCCTCGGTGTACTGGGCCGCACTGACGATGCGCGGTGCCGACTCCGCGGGTGTGGCCGGTGAACCGTCGGCCGCCGACGCGCCGGCGACGGTGCCGGCCATCACCGTGGCAGCGAGCAAGGCTGTAGCGCCCGTTCGTACGAAACGACGGGCAGTTGTCCTCTTCAAGTTGTTTTCCCCTCCGTGGTCCGGCCGCCCGTCAACCAGCGCTGGTCAGGCGCGACGTCGGCCGATCGGAGGAAAGTTATCCGATTAGCACACTCGTTCGCGAGCGATTTCTCCTACGGCGGGCCTCGTGCGCAGGCTGGAGTTCGGTGCAGGGGGCCCTCAGTCCGGGCGCTCCACGGCTCACAGGTGTCTGCCGGGCCGGAGCTACGACAAGTGCCCACTGCCTTCGGGTTGCCAGGGCCAGCTCGCTGCCCCCGCGGCAGGGCGTTGTGCTCCGACCGAACCGGAATCCGAGACGGACGAGCAGACGGGCGGCACCCCGGAGGGAAGCCGCCCGTTCCTGCGCCCGGTCAGGCAGTCAGAGGCCGTGGCGGGGATCGAACCCGCGTAACTCGCTTTGCAGGTTTGTCCAAGCTGGTCAGAGCCTGATCCAGGCCCGTTCGCCGGCGTCCATTCCTGTACGGACGCTGTGCCCATCGGTGCAGGGTGAACGGTGCCGGACGGCTGCGTACGGCCATGAATGAGACGGAAACTGAGACGGCCCATGAGCTTGGGAAGCTCGGGTGTTCCCGTACCGGATGCCTAGCTGACCTGCGGTGAAGTGACCAGAATCCTGGTTGAGCAGCGCCGTTGTGTCCGCCAATCCCCGTGGTTCCCCGCACGATCTGGCACGCGTTTGGCACGGGCGCCTATGCGTCACCACACTATGGCCCGACGCTTAGAAGAGGCCCACCTTGGCGGGCGACTCTGATGCGGCCCTGCTGGTACCTGCTCAGGACTGCCGGACACTGCTGTCGTCCATCGTCGTGGCCGTCACTGTCACCCGGGCAGTGCTACGGCATCGCACCGACCGCGCTCTGTTCAGCCCTTCTCATCTGGGCGGCCAGGGGGAGTTGACGCAACCAGCCCCCAGCCTTCGCACCGTCCGCTACCGTGCCGGTTACCAGCTTGACGATCACCTCGGGGAATAACAGTGCGTAATCACCTCGTCGCAACATGCGCCGTTCTGATCGCCGGACTCACGGGTTGCACTACAGGGTCATCCGGTAGCGACCAGAAGGGGCATACGGAATCCACCGATGCCACTCCAGCAGTTGCTAATTTCGTCGGTCGCACGAAGGGAGACACTCAGGACGCACTCAGCGGAACGGGTACTGTGTTCGGCTTCCAAGACACCAGGTCGAACCTCCGCAGCGACTCTAAGTACGACTCCTGGATCGTGTGCAAGCAGGACGCCGGTAAGGAACCTGTTTGGTTTACGGTGGCAGCCAGTCGAGAGGCATGCGGCTTGTCAGCTTCTCCGCCAAGCGGAGAGGGTGCAAGCTCCTCCCCCTCATCATCTTCATCTGAAGCCACGAATCCGACCGTTAATCAGGATTCCCGTTACGCTGCCGCCGTCAAGGCACAGGTGCCAAACCTAGAACCAGTTGCCGAGGATGATCTCGGTGTGCAAGGGCGGCTCGTGTGCACTCTGCTCGACTCCGGCGATAGCCCGAAGTCAGTGTTGGGCACCATGCAGGATGCGTACCCCGACAACGCGGGCCGCGTCATGGTCATCGAGGCTCCACCTGTGTACTGCTCGAAGTACACCGCCGAAGTAAAACTTTTGAAGTAGCGGACGACGGCCTAGCGCGCGGGTGCCTGTTGCTGCCGAACCACTGTTAGTTCTCCGGGTGCAGGCATAACACGTCCAGTGTCGCAGATCATCCGCGGGGGCCCAGGCCAGAGCGGGGTGGGGGTGGTCACCCGTGGGCGCTGACTGTCAGCGTTGGTCGACCTCGGACGGCCCAGGGACGGCCCAGGCCCGGCGCTTAGAAGATGCGGGCAGGCCGTGGTGAGCGGCCCTGATGTGGCCTAGTGGCAGGTCGCCCCGGTCTGGGAAAGCTTGCAGGTGACCGGCATATCTCAGCCGGGACGAACCGCTGTTGATCGTCACAGCTATGGCACGCGCTGCGAGCTGGCTCCATTGACCAGCAGTCTCTTCCCTTAAAAGGGCTGACTGGAGACATAGTGCCCGATAGCGTGAAGGCTCGACCGTCTTGGTACTGGACAGGAATGGGAGCTAGCGTGATCTTGAGTCAGGAGCGAACTGCGATTCTGCGTTCGGGGGGCCATGATCGCGGTCTGGCCTTCTTGCTGGGATCCAACCTTTATGTCACAACGAAGTATCTCGCAGAGGACACCGATCAGCCATTCGAACTGCGCCCTCTTAGCTCTGATAATTTCGTCTCGTGTGAGGTGATCTGGAAAAGCACTCTCAACGCCAATGAACACTTCCCCTTGGCACTCCTACGAATCCCTGACCAGGGCAGTCCAGGGCTTGATCCAATTACAATAGGACGCCTCGGAGGCGACCAGGTTCGGGACGCAAGTTTCGTGGGGTTCTCTTACGGTGACGCATTTGGATCTTTCTATATTCGCGGTACGGTGGACCCAGCGACCCTCCTCCAAACACCCGGTCTAGCTGTCTACCCCCGAAGCCCTCTCGTAGTAACCACGGAAGGATTGGGTGGCGCGGGTGTGCTTGTCGAAGACAAACTCGTTGGTGTGATTTACAGCAGCTATTCCACCCGAGAGGGGGGAGAGGCATTATTCGCCGCTTCGATGGTCGATGCACTAGCGGATCCTGAACTCAAAAAGACGCTTCAGCGGGAGCTGGGGAGACTTCCCGCAGTGGTGGACATCATTACTCCGGAGGTTGACTTCGGCAGCGCCTTGGTCGATGTCTCACGGGCAGATCCGGCCAACATCCAAGAGGTTGCGGGATCACAGCTTAAGTTGACAAATCTCTACTACGAGAATGTCTTGTCGCAAGCGAAGCGTAGCTTTAATGCCGCCGTTGTCGCCGGAAGCGTCGGGCTTCTATTTTTTCTGGTCGCGATCGGATTTTCACTCGGGTCTTCGCAACTGACAGCACCCCTCATCAGCGCCACCGGTGGCGGACTTGTCGAAGCGGTAGCCGGACTAAACTTCTGGCTGTATAGTAGCACCGCCGAACAACTTAACTCTTTTCATTTGCGACTGGATCGAATGCAGAGGTACCTGGTCGCAAACAGCATCTCCCAGGGCCTTGGCGAGATCCAACGAGATGTTGTGATATCTGGCCTGGTCAAGGCGATTTCCACGTCGGAGTGGCTAGACGGCGACGCCCCCGTGGTGTGACTTCTGCTGATCTTCAACGAGACCCCCGACAGGATTCGAACCCGCCCACACAGCCCCAGAGGTGGCTTAGGTCCGTGATGAGGTTGGCGGAACGGCTTTGGGCTGGAGCTGCTTTGGGGCGAGTGATCATGGCCCCATAAGCTTCCGGCGAGTCGGGCAGTCTGTGGACCTGCCCGTTAAAGCACGACGTTGGGGCCATGATCTTAGAGGCTCGCCCCAAAGTGGCTGCCTAAAGCCGTGGAGCCGACCGCCCCAGCCACAGAGGGTGTTCCCCCACTTCATGCCCGCAGCCGCCGAGCGCGCCGCCGGGCGCGGCCAGCCGGGGCGCAGACAGGAGGCAGGCCGCGCCGCAGAGGCGGCGCGCGCCCGCGCCGTGCGCGGGCCTTGATGAAGTGGAGAAGGTTGTACCGCACGGGGAGCACGACAGCTTTCAACGGCGGCCGCTGCGGCAAGGGGCCACCCGTCAGGAGCCTTTGCTTGCCCTCGGACATAGCACGACGGTTCCGGGCTACGGGTTGGCCGCAGGGGCCCCTCAGTCGCGTGCTGCGGCGGTCGGAATGAGACGGCTCGTGAAGCCGTCGGCAACGAGACGGCGATACGCCGTCTCAACGTCCGCTGGAATCTCCTGACGGATCATGAATCCTTCGTCCGGGTAGATCATGAGCCGTTGCTGTGCCCCGACCAACATGTCGATCACTAGACGCTCGTCGCCGATGGAAGCGGTGTACTCCGTGAAACTCATCGGCGTCGAAGCGCAGACCCACCCCACATCGGGCCACAGTTTCCGCGCCGTTGCGTACGCACGCCGCTCCTCGTAGGGCTTGCTGACGAGCAGGACGGACGAGATGGCGACGCCGCGGTCAGCAAGCAGCGCACGCGAGAACGTGATGTTCTCTCCGGTGTTCCGGGCGTGCTGTTCTACGAGAATGACGTCGGCCGGCACACCAAGTTCCACGGCCCGTTCCCGGTAGTGCTCTGCTTCGCCGCGCGGCATCCGCTCACGGGTGGTCCGGCTGGTCGCTCCTGTGAAAACGATCAGCGGCACCATGCCGTCGCGATACAGGGCCGCCGTGGTGTCGGCGACCCCGAGATCATGACTGCCTAGACCGATGGCGACCGAACATGGGCGGACCTCGTGGCCCATCTGCTGAAAGTCCCAGAGGCATCGCGCGTCCGCCCAAGACTGCTGCGAGATCACTTCTCTGCTCCGCCTTCCATCGCCGAGTCGGGCACCTCGAAGTCATACGTCCACGAGAAGCGCGTAGCCGCGTGCACGCCAAGCGCGAACTCGACCACCGTGCCGTCGGCCGTAAACGTCGTTCGGTGCAGCTCTACGACCCACTCCCCGGGGGCGAGCTGCAAGAGCTGCACTTCGTCAGCCGTCGGCACCCGGGCGAACAGCGTCTCTCGCATGTGGTCGATCTCGTACCCCGCGTCGTACAGAACGCGGAACCCGCCACCCTTGCCGGCAGGGCCCGGAGTGGGGTCGACGATGCGGGTTCCCTCAACGTGTTCTGGGCGGTAGTAGCTGGTCAGGGTATGTGTGGGCTGTGTTCCTTCCTTGACCAACCGTGCGCGAGCGTAGACATCGGCCCCTTCGGGCAAGCCGTGCGCTGCCGCCGCTGCTGGCGGCGCCGGAACCTTGCTAACCGTCTGAGTCTGCTCGTTACGCCGATAGGAGCGGCCGGACGCCACCCGGTCGGCGATGAAGGCCACTTCGTCGCCGTCCCTCCACTTGGCTTTGTCGTACCGCTCGATCCCGAGCCGCTTGAGCGGCGGCCGGTCACGAACGACCGTGCCGTGCCCGCGGGAGGATGTCACCAGTCCCTCGGCTTCCAGCGCCTTGTAGGCCGCGTGCACAGTGGACTTGGAGCCCTCACCGGCCTCCACCAAGTCCCTGATCTGCGGCAACTGCTCACCCGGCGCGTATTCGCCAGACCGAATCTTCTCTGCGATCCGGTCCGCAATCTCCCGCCACTTCGGCGCCATGCAGAACCTCCTGTCGACGTCGACCAGTGAAACACAGTCCCAGGACTGTTGACAGTCCCAGGACTGTGCGTCATTGTCTTCCCAGGAGCTACGCAGTCCTAGGACAGCGAGAGTTTGTCGTCGTTTGAGCTGCGTGGGAACGCCCGGAGGGCCCCGTGAAACGGGCTCAAAGGAAGCGGTCGTTCTTTGACAACTGAATGGGGATTACGCCGCCTCTCCTCGGCCAAGTAGGCGGCCACACGGGATCTCCGTGTGAGGTAAAGCGCTACTCGACCTCTCCGCAGCACATGACTGCGGCCGGTTGCCTCCCCCGCCCGTCCGGCGCCTTGGGCTGTACGGGCGGGGTGGTGGGGAGCCGGAATCGCTTCACCCAACTCGTTCGAGGAGTGGATCAACTGTGAATCAGAGCGCTGCCGACTTCGCTGCCGTGTTAGTGGCCCTGTACGTCGCTCACAGTGTGGGTGACCACTGGGTTCAGTCCTCGCACCAGTCCGTGACGAAGGGCCGGCCCGGTTGGGTCGGCCGGATCGCGGACGCCCAGTACGTCGCCACCCTGACCGCGACCAAGGTCGTGGTCTTGCTGCCGGTCGCCTGGCTGCTGGGCCTGCGGCTGCCGGTGCTCGGTGTCATTGCCGGCCTGGTGGTCGACGCGGTCTCGCACTGGTGGGCGGACCGCCGGACCACGCTCGCGTGGCGGGCCCGCATCACCGGTAGGGCCGAGTTCTACCGGCTCGGTGCCCCGCGCGCCGGCCGTGACGACAACCCGCACATCGGCACCGGCGCATACGCGCTGGACCAGTCCTTCCACTACCTGTGCCTGCTGGTCGCCGCGCTGGTCATCACCACCGTCTGACCTTCCACGCCGCGCCGCCCGGCGCGGCCCTTCCCCCCTTCAAACGGCGCGCGCCCCCAGAGCTGGAACTCCGGGGGCGCTGTTCGGGCCGTTTCCACCTGCTAGGGAGACCACGACCCATGAACCACATCGTCACTGTTCAGGACGCTGTTACCGCGTTCACCGACTGGCTGGAGCCGACGGCCGCGGAACTGGACGCTATCGAGCAGGAGATGCCGCTGATCCTGGCGGACGTTGATCTGATCGACGCGCAGATCATCACCCTGGACCGCACCCCGTCCGAGCTGGACGAGCGCCGTACCCGTCGGGCCCGCCGCCGGGTGCTGGCCGAGCGGGCGGCGCTCACCAACCGCACGGGCACGGCGAGCCTGCCCGGGGGTGCCGCATGAGGACCGCCGCCCCCGCCCCCGAGTTCCTCAACGACCACCGGGGCCACCCGAAGCCGGCGCTGCGGATGCCGCTGCCCTACGAGGAGACGCGGTTGGGCATGGCCTTCCACGAGGCCGGTCACGCCGTCGTGGCCCTGGCCTACGGCATGGGTGTCATCCGGTCCGAGGTCATGGCGTGGGAGCCGGAGCCCGGCACGTGGGGCCTGACCGGCAACACCGTGTGGCAGGCCGAGGACGTCCCGGCGTGGCAGTTCGCCGCGATGTGTGCGGCCGGGCAGATCGCGCAGGTGCAGTACCTCATGGTCTACGGGTTGTGGACGCCGGAGCGGGCCGCCGCCTGTGCCGCCGTCCACGACCGTGAGCAGGCCATCGACACCCTCGCCCAGGCCGGCGCCCGTCTCGGTCGCTCTCGCGTCCCCGAGGGAGGTAAGTCGTGGGGGATGGTGCGGGGAATGGCCCGGCGCAAGGTCACCTACCTGTGGCGTGAGATCCGCATCGTGGCGCACGCCATGAACGAGAACACCGCCCTGGACGGTGAGGTCATCGCCGCCCTGACCGGCATGACCAACCCGGCCGAAGGGACGGCGACGACATGAACGCGAAGACGGTACTGCCGGCCGTCGCGATGACGGCCGTCTCGATGGTGCTGACTCTGGCCGTGGTCGTGATGTGGCTGGGTGGGGCGATGCCGTGGCCCGTCGCCCTGGTCGTCGGTCTCGGGATCGACGGCGGGTGGTTGGCCACCCTCGCCTACGAACGGCGGCTGGCCGCGCAGGGCGACCACAGCCGTGCGGTGACCGCCGTCGGATGGTGCTTCGGCGCGCTGGCGACCGGCGTCCTCATCGCCCACGCTCTCACCGTCGACCAGTCCACCGGGGCGTGGCTGGCGGTGGCGTGGCTGCCGGTCGCAGCCAAGGCCCTGTGGCTGGTGCACGGGCTGTGGGAGCGCACCGCGCTCACCGCGTCCGCGCTGGGAGCGATCCGGGGTATCCAGCAGGAAGCGCGGGATGAGGCGGCCGTGGCCCGTGCTCGGCTGCGGGCGCAGGCGACCACCGAGGAGACCCGATTGACGGCCGTGACGGGGGCCGGGGCCCGCGTCGCACACGTCCAGGCCAAGACCGCCGAGACCCTCGCCGGCGCCTGGTCGACGCTGGAGGCCGCACGCCGGGGCGAGGACACCGGCAGGGCCCTGGCCAGCGTGACGGCCCCCGTCACGCCCGGCGTCACACCGTGCTGGGAGCTGCCCGTCTGGGGTCCCACCGAGCCGGTTGCGGCCTCTGCTCTGGAGGCCGGTCCGCAACTGACCGATGCGGCCCTTGAGGCGTTGGTGGACGAGATTCGGCACAGCCGGACTCCCGCCCTGTCCTACCGGGAGATGGCGACCCGTTTCCGTGCGGCCGGCCACTCCGCCTCCGAGGTCCGCCTCCGCGCCGCGTGGAAGCGGGTGGCGTGACGCGGTGCTGCCGGTTCCCGGCGGAGCGCGGCTCGGTTCAGCCCAAGATCCCCCACCAGCGCAGTGCACGCACGATCGCCAACACGACCAGCAGGGCCGTGAACGCGGCCTCCGCCGCATGCCGGCGCGAGCAGAACAGGCGGGGTATCCACCGTCGGCTCTCCGGCAGCGGCTCCCCGCACTTCAGACACGTGCGGCCTTTGGCTTCTTGGGCGCCGTGCGCCCGATGTCCCCCACCCATGCGGGCGACCCTAACGCGTCCGCTCAAAGGCCGCTGCGCCCGTCGCATCCCACCAATCAGCCCCCGAGGAGGGTCTGACATGGGCAAGCCCGATACCCGTCGCCTGGACAAGGCGATCCAGCAGACCCAGCGCAAGCTGGAAGCGGTCATGAACCGCGAGATGTGGCCCCTGGACGGCCGTGAGCGCCGCGCCGTCCTGGGCGCGGTGGCCGGCGGCTCGTACCGGATCGTGCGGGGCAACAGCCCCGGCCGTGCGGAACGGCAGATCGAGACCGCCTGGCAGTCCGCGCAGACCCGGCTGACCGCCGAGATCACCGCGTTGCAGAGCGAGCGGGCCCGGCTCGTGACCGAGACCGCCAAGGCCAAGGCCGCGAAGAAGTCCGGCGGGTGGTGGTGACCATGGCCGTCCCCGAGACGCCTCCCGGCGAGTGCCCGCAGTGCTGGCGGCACGCCTACGACTCCCGCAACGCACACCGCCACCTCGGCCCGCGCGAGGACTGCCCGGAGTGCGTCGACCACATGCGCAACGGCTGCCCCTACCTCGTGCCCAAGAAGGCATCCCGCTGGTGGTGACCGCGCGCCTGCTCCGCGCCGTCGCATCACCCGCGTCCCTCCACTGCCGTGTGCGAGTCCGGTGGCTCTCCCCTCCGGGGGGATCGAGCCCCGGGCCCGCACACCCCCGCCACTTTCGCCCCCATCCCGTGGGGGCAGTCAGGAGTACCGCCATGAGCGGCACCGTCGTTCACCTGCACAAAACCCCCGACCCCGAACCCGACCCAACCCCGGTTACCACCCTGACCGTGGTCCCCGACCCGCCCGCCGCGCCCATCGTGCCGTTGTGGGTGCGATCGGGCCGGGCCGTCCGCACGGCCCTCACGCACGAGACCACCCGCAGCACCGGTCGCGCGGTGGCCCGGCACTCCCTCTACCTCTACGGCGGCGCGCGGATCGTGACCCGCCGCGCGTGGGACGGCCGGACCGCCGCCCGCTACGAACGCATGCTCCGCACCGCGGAAGCCGCCGGGAACCTGGAGGCGGCTGCCGAGTGGGAGGAACGCGGGCAGCGCTTCCGCGAGGCCCGCCACCGCCGCCGCATGGACCTGCTGCACTCCCCGCTGGACGCGGCCAAGGGCGCGGCCGTCACTGCCGGCATGAGCGTCGGCGGCCTGGTCCTGCTCGGCATCGCCATGGCCGTGGCCACGAAGGACGCCACCGACGTCGTCACCCCGCTCATGGCGGTCGTCAAGTTCATCAACCTGCTGATCACCATCGTGCGGGTGGTGTGGGGACCGGCCCTCACCATCGGCCCCTTCCTGGCCCTGCTGGCCCTGTGGTCGGTCGGCGCCCACCAGAAAGCCGCACCCGCCTGGGCCCTGCCCGCCAACGCCCGGACTGGTGAGGGTGAGCCCATCACCCCGTCGATTGTCGTAAAGGCCCTGCGCGACCTCGGCGTCCCCGCCCTGGCACGCGCCATCAAGGAGATGGGCGACGGCGGCGCCAGCATGCTGGGCCCGATCCGGATCGCCGGATGCGGCGTCGAGGTGGATGTCACCCTGCCCTCCGGAGTGGCGACGAACGAGGTGCAGCAGCGTCGTCGCAAGCTCGCCGAGAACCTGACCCGGCACGAACACGAGGTGTTCGTCACGATCCCGGAGGCGGCCCGCACGGTCCGTCTGTGGATCGCCGACTCCGGCGCGCTGGACGAGCCGATCGGCCCGTCCCCGCTGGTCACCGACGAGACGCTCACCGCCGACTACAAGAAGGGCAAAGCTCCGTGGGGGCAGGACCTGCGCGGGGACGCCGCCGCGATCAGCCTGTACCAGCGGCACCTGCTGGTCACGGGCCTGTCCAACCAGGGCAAGACCGCATCCCTGCGCGCGCTCGCCCTCTGGCTGGCCCTGGACCGCTCCGTGCAGTTCTGGATCGCCGACCTGAAGGGCATCGGCGACTGGGCCATGTTCGACGGCATCGCGCAGGTGTTGATCGAGGGCCCCTCCGATGACCACGTCATCCAGGCGACCGAAATGGTCGAGGACGCGGTGGAGGAGATGAACCGGCGGATCGAGGAGCGCCGCCGTGACCCGAGTGTCGTGTTCCCGCCGCTGATCGTGCTGGTGGACGAAGCCCAGTTGGCGTTCATGTGCCCGGTCGTCGGCGACGACAAGCGGCCTTACGGCGGCTCCAAGGCCACGTCCCGGTACTTCATGGCCGTCCGCAAAATCCACAACCAGGGCCGTGCGGTCGACGTGCTGATGTGGCAGGGCACCCAGGACCCCACCGACCAGAACCTTCCCAAGCTGGTCCGCGAGGGCGCCCACACCCGCGCGTCCCTCGTGCTGGGCACGGAGGCACAGGCCCGGATGGCGCTGGGCGACAAGGCCGTGAACGGCGGCGCCGCCCCGCACCTGCTGCGCCAGGGCCTGGACAAGGGCACCCTGGTCGTCGCCTCCGACGGCATCACGATCCCTGCCGGGCAGGCGTCCATCACGGTGCGCACCCACTTCATCGACGAGGAGCCGGCCGCCAAGGTCGCCGCACGGGCCAAGGCCCTGCGCGACGGTGTCACCACCCTGCGCGTGGTCGACCAGGACGAGGAGCGCGACGCGCTCGCCGACGTCGCTTCCGTCATCGGCGACGCGCCCCGGCTGCGGACCAACGAGGTCCTCAAGCGGCTGCACGCCCTGGACCCGAACGCCTACGGCGACCAGTGGACCAACGACCGGCTCAAGAGCCTGTTGGAGGAGCACGGCGAGGAGCCGAAGAAGTCCCACGGAGTCATGGTCATCCACCGCGACCACGTCCTCCGGGCGCTCACCAACCGCGACGCGAACGGTTCCACTTCCGCCGTCGAGTAGCGGGGAGGAAAGGTCCTCCGGTCCGGGGAGGCGGGGAGAACTCCCCAACCCGCTCCCCGGGCCACCTCCCCCACGTTGATCAGCGAAAACATCGTTTCGGGGAGGTGGGGAATCTACCTGCGTCGACTCCCGAAAAACCCTCCGCACGGCACCCGCAAGGGGGTGCCCCTGCCTCCCCGGCCAAGCAACGGAAGGAATTCCGCATGTACCTCCACAGGACGCCCCCTGTACCCGCACGGCAGGTCGTGGAAGTTCACCAGACCATCCCGCTCCCGCCCACCGTGGTGCGCCCGACGCCGGTCGTTCCCGTCCAACCGGGCACGGTCCCGGCGGTGACGAGCATCGTCCTCCCGGACGGCCGCGTCATCACCGGCTACGCCATCGACGCCGACCAGTCCGCTCCGGTCGCCACGAAGCCGGCCGTCTCCCGTGCGGCGGTCAACGTCGCCGTCGGAGGTGTCGGGTTCCTCGCGGTGTCCGGCGGGCTGCTGCTGCTGACCACGTTCATCGCGGCCCTGACCGCGTTGGTCACCCAGCTCGTCATCCTCGCGGCCGTCATCTTCGGCGGCTGGATCGCCGTCCAGGTCTTCAGCGGGAGCGGTCACCGGGGCGGCACCACCGTGAACATCCGCAAGGCCGTGATCAAGCGCAACCACTTCCACGGCTGACAAGGAGACAACCCCCGTGATCCGACTCCGCATCAAGGTCACCTCTTGCCCCCGGCGGGCGCTCACCCTCGCCGACACCCCGCGCCCGGACTGCCCGAAGTGCCGGGGAGAGGGCGGGATCCGACACGACTACGGCGACTCCTTCGGCGAGTACGCGGGCACCGAGTGGGAGCCCTGCCGGTGCTGGTCGCAGTGGGCCGTGAACCTGCTGCCCCTGCCGCGCTGGCCGCGCCGCACACCGGCCGGCTACAGCGACGAACCGCCCTTTTAGCTACGCCAAGAGCGGCCCCCCATTCCGGCAAGAAGTCGGGGCCGCTCTTGTCCACCCGCCATCACGTGACATGTGGAGGTTTCCCAGCATGACGCAACCGGCCCTGATCCGGCGAGTGCCCCACGGCCCGGACGCCGTTCCGGACCCCCTGCGGACCGCACTGGCCCTCGCCGCCGCCGGCGTGCCCGTGCTGCCCTTGCGCGCGGGGAAGGCGCCGTTCGGCAACTGCCAGCGGTGCGCGAAGAACGCGTGTGGTGGCCGGCCGAACATGAAGAGCGCGGGCCCGTGCCGGTGCCCCGACGTCTGCCACGCCTGGGCCGGCGCCACCACCGACCCGGCGGTCCTCACGTCCCCGCTCTGGTCGGCTGCGTGGCGGCGTGCCGTCACCGTTGCCTACCACCCCGGCGGCGCCGGGCTGACCGTGGTCGACTTGGACGACAGGGCGGCCGTCGACTGGGCCGGCGCCACCCTGCCCGCCACGCGCCGCGTGCTGACGACGCGGGGTGAGCACTGGCTCTACCGGGGCGCCATGACGTCACACAACGGCGTGCGTCCCGGCGTCGACATCAAGTCGACCATGTCCTACGCCCGTTACCTAGGGCCCGGCATTGGCACGCTGGCCGACCTCCCCGACGTCGTCCGCGCGCTGGCCGTGAAGGAGCCGCCCGCCGCCCGACCGGCTCCCCGCCCCGTTGCCGTGCCCGCACGGTCCGGCGGCGGGCAGTGCCCGCACCGCACGCCCGTCTTCCTGGAACGCGGCATCGCCATGGCGGAGCAGCGCATCACGGAGGCCCGCGGCGCGATCCACGCCACCGTGTACCGGGCGTTCCTCGCGGTGCTGTCCACCCACGGCCGGTGCGGCTGCCTCACCGACACGCACATCACGCGGCTGTTCACCGCCGCGCAGGCCAAGGGCGAGTCCCCGCGGCACTGCACCTACGCGTGGACCAACGCCCGCACCGCGTTGGGACTGTGACCCATGTCGGACGACGAGAAGAACCCCGCCCGCGAGGTCATCACCGACTACGCCCAATCCCACTTCCGGTACTTCCGCACCGCCGACGGCACCGTGTACGCGCAGCGCACCGGCCACCCCGTGGCCCGCCCGATCCGCTCCCAGGGAACGACCGGGAGCCACCGGCAGGAACTCATGGTCGGCCTCTTCCGTGACGGGGTCGGCGTCTTCAACGGAACAGCCCTCAAGGAGGCGTTGGACTTGATCGAGGCACTCGCCCTCACCGAGCAGGTACAGCCCACCCACATCCGCGTGGCCCCCGGCTTCGACGGCGCCACGTGGCTCGACCTCGGCCGCGACGACGGCCGGTCCGTCCGCATCCACCCCACCGGGTGGGACATCCGCGTCCCCGACCCCGAAGAGGTGTGCTGGCGCCGCACCCAGCTCACCGGGGAACTCCCCCTGCCCGCCAAGGACACCAACGGCAAGGGCATCGACCTGCTGATGCGGCTGTGCAACTTCGCCGACGCCAGGACCGAGGCCCTGGCCATCGCGTGGCTCATCGGCTGCCTGGAGCCGTCCGTGCCCGTCCCCGCTCCGTTCCTCACCGGCCCGCAGGGCGCCGGCAAGTCCACCGGCGGGCGGATGCTCGTGCGGATCATCGAGGGCATGACCGGCGACCTGCGCAGGGCGCCCAAGGACGAGGAGAACATGATCACGGCGGTCGCGGCCGGATGGATCACCGCCCTGGACAACCTCTCCCACCTGCCCCCGGACCTGTCCGACCTGATGTGCTGCGTCATCACCGGGGCCGAGAGCATCAAGCGCGCACTGTTCACCGACGGCGACGTCGTCCGCTCCCGCTACCGCCGCCCGATGCTGCTGACCGGCATCGACGTCGGCGTGATCCGCCCCGACCTGGCCGAACGGCTCCTCACCCTGCGCCTGGAACGCCCCCGGGTGCGGCGCACCGAAGCGGAGCTGTGGGCGGAGTACGCCGAGATCCTGCCCGTCGTCCTCGGCTCCCTGCTCGACCTGACCGTGAAGGTCCGCGCGGTGCAGGCCGAGACGCCGACGGATCTGCGGATGGCCGACTTCGCCCACCTGTGCGCGCAGCTCGACACGGCCACCGGCTTCGGGACGCTGGAGGCATACCGGGCCAGCCTGGACGACCTCAACGACGACGTGATCGAGGGTGATCTCCTGGCACAGACGGTCCTCAAGCACGCCGGCGAACTCACCCCGGGCGAAGAGGTGCGGATGACGTCGGCGGAGTGGCTGCACGCCCTGACCGCCCTCTACAGCGGCGAGGAGTGCCGCCCCCTGCCCAAGGGCTGGCCCACCACCGGCAAGGTGCTCTCCGACCGGCTCAGGCGCATCCAGCCCACCCTGGCCGCGCGGGGCGTCCTGGTCGACTGGGGCCGCACCAGCGCCGCCCGCTACATCGAACTCAGCCGCCAGGCCCCGCCCCCGCCGCCCGAGCAGCAGACCGCGTTCTGACCGCCCGCCGGACAGGCGGACAAGCAAGAGGAGCACGCCCGCCCGGGGGTGGGGGTGCTCCTCTTGCCGTTCGGCGGCGACAGCCGCCCTGCACAGGTCGCGCCGCGAAGCGGCTCGTTCTTCAAGCCCTGAGCAAGGACGTACGACCACAGACACCACCCCTTTCTTTTCCTAAGTAGGGAAGATCTGCGTCACTGCGTCACCACAGGCCCGACAGACGGCCGCTGACCTGCGGCGACAGCGGTGACGCAGACGGCGAATCCTGCGTCATCCCGCGTCATCAGCGTCACCCCGTGACGTGCGCCCGTGTCATCGGTGACGCAGGGGCCGTCCCGCTGCGTCACCGGAATCCGCACGTCAGAAGCCTGATTGACGCAGGTGACGCGATGACGCAGAAATCCCCGCTTCGGACAGCACAGGCCACCCCGCCCCGAGGAGATCTCGCGTGAGTATCGCCAGCATGGAAATCGCCCGACCGGCTGAGACCAGGGACCTGGCCCCCGTTCTCCTGACCGTCGAAGAGGCTGCCCGCTGCCTCCGTGTCGGTCGCACCACCTGCTTCGCCCTCATCCGCAGCGGTGAGCTGGAGTCCCTGATGGTCGGCGGACTCCGTCGCGTCCCCGCCGACGCTCCGGCCGCCTACCTCGCCCGCCGCCGCGCTGAGCGGCCGGCAGCCTGACTCACCCTCCGCCGGAGCGTCACCCCACCAGGGGTGGCGCTCCGGTCGTTTCCAACCACCCCTACCTGAGGAGTCCGCCCGTGGCGGAAGACAAGAAGCGCACCCGCCAGCCCAACGGCCGTAGCTCTATCTACCAGGGCAGTGACGGTAAGTGGCACGGCCGCGTAACCGTCGGAATCTGTGACGATGGCAAGCCGGACCGCCGCCACGTCGAACGCAAGACCCGCGCTGAGGTGACCGCCGCAGTCCGTGAGTTGGAGCGACAGCGCGACGCGAAGGCCATCAGGAAGGCGGGCCGCCCGTGGACCGTCAAGACGTGGCTCACTCACTGGGTCGAGAACATCGCCCCGCTGGTGGTCAACGACAACACGATGGTTGGATACCGCGTCGCCGTGCGGAAGCATCTGATCCCCGGTTTGGGGGCGCACCGTCTCGACAGGCTCAAGCCTGAGCACATCGAGACGTTCTACGCGAAGATGCAGGCCAACGGCAGCAAGGCCGCGACTGCTCACCAGGTGCACCGCACCTTCCGTACCGCCCTCAACGAGGCCGTACGGCGGGGGCATCTCGGCAAGAACCCCGTTCAGTTGGCCAAACCGCCGAAGACGGGCGAGTACGAGGTGGAGCCCTACACCGTCCAAGAGGTCAAGCGACTGCTCAAGGCCGCCGACCAGCGCCGCAACTCCGCTCGCTGGGCTGTCGCTCTAGCGCTCGGACTGCGGCAAGGGGAAGTGCTCGCTCTGAGGTGGGAGGACGTGGACCTTGACGCTGGGTTCCTGGTGGTCCGCCGTAGCCGTCACCGCCCGCAGTACGCCCACGGATGCGCGGACCCCTGCGGACGCAAGGCGGCCGGGTACTGCCCCCAGAGGCGCCGCACGAACCCCGAGCTGTCCACCACCAAATCCCGCGCCGGCCGCCGCGCTGTCGGTCTTCCCGAACAGCTCGTTGACCTGCTTCGTGCTCACCTCAAGGCGCAGGGAGAGGAGCGGGCGGCGGCCGGGAAGCGGTGGGAGGAGAACGGATTGGTGTTCCCTGACGAACACGGTCGTAGCCCCTCCCACCGCCGGGACTGGGCCGACTGGAAGGCTCTGCTGACAGAAGCGAACGTCAGGGACGGGCGGCTGCACGATGCTCGCCACACGGCCGCCACGGTCCTGCTCATTCTCGGAGTCCCCGAGCGTGCCGTCATGGGCCTCATGGGGTGGTCGACCACCGCTATGGCCGCCCGGTACCAGCACATGGTGGACGCCGTACGGGTCGACGTCGCGCGACAGGTGGACGGTTTGATTTGGAAGCCCGAGACGGACCGGCCGGACGATGGCGACGATGGTGCGGCCGGCGCCCTCGTGCCGGCCAACTGAGACGGGAACTGAGACGAACGGCCGGAAGGGCGGTACCCCGCGTGGGTGCCGCCCTTCCGTCTTTCCTGCTCATATACGTAGAGGCCGTGGCGGGAATCGAACCCGCGTAACTCGCTTTGCAGGCGAGTCCCTGAACCACTCGGGCACACGGCCGTGTTCGTGGGACGAACGTACGGGGATGGCCGGGCGGGGCTCAAGAGGGGTGGGCGGGCCGCAACGGGACTGCCATACGGCGTTCATGAGCGGGTTCGGGGCCTAGGACCAAGGGCGGAGGGAGGGTCGGGCTCCTGACAGGGGCGACGGTCTGTCATGGGCCTTACCCTGGCCTCCATGAGCGCCCTCGAATCCCGTGACCCCGCTGTCCTCGGACCACCCGCCGGGCGCGACGACGGCGTGCTCGGCCGGGCCTACCGGGCGCTCAGTGTCGGGATCGTGTCCGTCGTCGTGCTCATCGCGTTCGAGGCGACAGCCGTGGGCACCGCGATGCCCGTCGCGGCGCGGGAACTCGACGGCGTGGCGTTGTACGCGTTCGCCTTCTCCGGGTACTTCACGACCAGCCTGTTCGGGATGGTCCTCGCGGGACAGTGGTCCGACCGGCGTGGCCCCCTGGGGCCGCTCACCGCGGGTATCGGCGCGTTCGCGGCGGGCCTGGTCGTCGCCGGGACGGCCCGGGTGATGTGGGTGTTCATCGCGGGACGGGCCGTCCAGGGGCTGGGCGGCGGACTGGTCATCGTGGCCCTGTACGTCGTGGTCGGCCGCGCCTATCCCGACCGGTTGCGGCCCGCGATCATGGCGGCCTTCGCGGCCGGCTGGGTCGTGCCGTCCATCGTCGGCCCCCTCGCCTCCGGCGCCGTCACCGAGCACCTCGGCTGGCGCTGGGTGTTCCTCGGCATCCCCGCGCTCGTCGTGTTCCCCCTCGCGCTCGCCCTGCCGCAGATACGGCGGCGGGCGTCCGGCCCGGTCGACGAGGAGACCGGGGCGGGCGGCTTCGACCGGCGGCGCATCCGACTCGCCCTGGGCATCTCCCTGGGCGCCGGGCTGCTCCAGTACGCCGCCCAGGACCTGCGCCCCCTGTCGGTGGTCCCGGGGCTGGCCGGTGCCGCGCTGCTGGTGCCCGCCGTCCGCGGCCTGCTTCCCCGCGGCACCTGCCGGGCGGCCCGCGGCCTGCCCTCCGTGGTGCTGCTGCGCGGGCTGTCCGCCGGGTCGTTCATCGCTGCCGAGTCCTTCGTGCCGCTGATGCTCGTCACCCAGCGCGGGCTGTCGCCGACGCTGGCCGGTTTCTCGCTGGCGGCGGGTGGCGTGACGTGGGCGCTGGGCTCGTTCGTGCAGTCGCGGCCGAGCGCCGCGCCGTACCGGGAGCGGCTGATGACCGCGGGGATGGTGATGGTCGCCGCCGCGATCGTGACCGCCCCGAGCGTGCTGGTGCACTCCGTGCCCGTGTGGACGGTCGCCGCCGCCTGGGGGGTGGGCTGCTTCGGGATGGGGTTGGTGATCTCCTCCACGAGCGTGCTGCTGCTCCAGCTGTCCGCCCCGGAGGAGGCCGGCGCGAACTCGGCCGCCCTCCAGATCTCCGACGCGCTGTCGAACGTCGTCCTGCTGGCCGCGACCGGCGCGGCCTTCGCGGCCCTGGGCGGCGGCAGCACGGCGGCCACCACCTCCACGGCGACGGCGGCCGGCGCCGGTCATCCCGCCGCCTTCGCGTCCGTCTTCCTGCCGACGGCGGTGGTCGCGCTGGCGGGGGCGTGGGTGACGCGCCGCGTGCGGCAGCGGTGAGGGTGCGGGGCGGGAGCCGGTGGGCGGGCCGGGCGTGACGTATGCCCTGGTCAGCGGCGTACCGTCCGGCGGGGAGCGGACGGTGCGCGGTGACCGTGCCGCTGTGACGTGGGTCCCACCCGGGGCCGGCCGGGCCTCGTCCGGGCGTGGCCGGCCCGGCGGCGCCGGTAGGGTGGCCCGGTTGTCCTACGTAGCCGAGCCGCCCGCCCGTCACCCACCGCGCGCGGCCCCCTCGATTCGACCTCATTGCCGGAGACCGTGACTACCACCGCCGCTTCCTCCGCCCACTCCCACCACCTGTCGCCCGCGTTCCCGGGCCGGGCCCCCTGGGGTACCGCCGGCAAGCTGCGCGCCTGGCAGCAGGGGGCGATGGAGAAGTACCTCCAGGAGCAGCCGCGTGACTTCCTCGCCGTCGCCACGCCCGGCGCCGGCAAGACCACCTTCGCGCTGACCCTCGCCTCCTGGCTGCTGCACCACCACGTCGTGCAGCAGGTGACCGTCGTCGCGCCCACCGAGCATCTGAAGAAGCAGTGGGCGGAGGCCGCGGCGCGGGTGGGGATCAAGCTGGATCCCGAGTACAGCGCGGGTCCCCTCGGCCGGGAGTACGACGGGGTCGCCGTCACCTACGCCGGTGTCGGTGTCCGCCCGATGCTGCACCGCAACCGCGCCGAGCAGCGCAAGACCCTCGTCATCCTGGACGAGATCCACCACGCCGGCGACAGCAAGTCGTGGGGCGAGGCCTGTCTGGAGGCGTTCGAGCCCGCCACCCGCCGGCTGGCGCTGACGGGTACGCCGTTCCGGTCCGACACCAACCCCATCCCCTTCGTGACGTACGAGGAGGGCCTGGACGGGATCCGGCGATCCGCCGCGGACTACACGTACGGATACGGCTCCGCCCTCTCCGACGGGGTTGTCCGGCCGGTCATCTTCCTCTCCTACAGCGGCAACATGCGCTGGCGTACGAAGGCCGGTGACGAGGTCGCCGCCCGGCTCGGTGAGCCGATGACCAAGGACGCGGTCAGCCAGGCCTGGCGTACCGCCCTCGACCCGCGCGGCGACTGGATGCCGAGCGTGCTGCGCGCCGCCGACCGGCGGCTGACCGAGGTCCGCAAGGCGATCCCGGACGCGGGCGCGCTCGTCATCGCCTCCGACCAGGACTCCGCGCGCGCGTACGCCAAGCTGATCCGGGAGATCACCGGTACGAAGGCGACGCTCGTCCTCTCCGACGACGTCGGCGCCTCGAAGCGGATCGACGAGTTCAGTGACGGCGACGACCGGTGGATGGTCGCCGTACGCATGGTGTCCGAGGGCGTCGACGTGCCGCGGCTCGCGGTCGGGGTGTACGCCACCACGATCTCCACCCCGCTGTTCTTCGCGCAGGCCGTCGGGCGCTTCGTGCGGTCCCGGCGGCGCGGCGAGACGGCCTCCGTGTTCCTGCCGACCGTGCCCGACCTGCTGACCTTCGCCAACGAGATGGAGAAGGAACGGGACCACGCCCTCGACAAGCCGAAGAAGGAGGGCGAGGAGGACCCGTACGCCGAATCCGAGAAGGAGATGGAGGAGGCGAACAAGCAGGAGGACGAGGACACCGGCGAGCAGGACATGCTGCCCTTCGAGGCGCTGGAGTCCGACGCCGTCTTCGACCGGGTGCTGTACGACGGCGCCGAGTTCGGCATGCAGGCCCACCCCGGCAGCGAGGAGGAGCAGGACTACCTCGGCATTCCCGGACTGCTGGAGCCGGACCAGGTGCAGATGCTGCTCCAGAAGCGGCAGGCCCGGCAGATCGCGCACAGCCGGAAGAAGCCGGACACCGAGGCGGACCTGCTGGAGGTGCCGGCCGAGCGGCGGCCGGTGGTCACGCACAAGGAGCTGATGGAGCTGCGCAAACAGCTCAACACGATGGTCGGCGCGTACGTGCACCAGAGCGGCAAGCCGCACGGTGTGATCCACACCGAGCTGCGGCGGGTGTGCGGGGGACCGCCGAGCGCGGAGGCGACCGCGGGGCAGTTGCGGCAGCGCATCGCGAAGGTGCAGGAGTGGGCCACGCGGATGCGGTGACGTCCTCCCACGTCGGGGGCCGTGCGTATCCGGACGAATGCAGGCAGGCCGGATCCGGGTCTGCCCGGATTCTGGACGAAGTCTTCCGCTCAGCGAACCGGCTTCGCTACTGTCCCGCTACGCACACGCCCCGTGGCAGCGCCGCCGCGGAGCGCAGCCGTGAAGCGACTCGGCCCGCCAGCCGCCGGGCCGTCCTGCCGATCGGCGGCCTCTGAAGCGCGTCGCCGACGGGACTCGACGACGCATACGCCGCTCAGGGGCCGCCGGCCTCACCACCAAAGGAGTGGGCGTCGTGACCGCGGAGACCTCTCAGACGCTCGACCGGGGACTGCGCGTCCTCAAACTGCTCGCCGACACCGACCACGGACTGACCGTCACCGAGCTGTCCACCAAACTGGGCGTGAACCGGACCGTGGTCTACCGGTTGCTGGCCACGCTGGAACAGCACGCGCTGGTACGGCGTGACCTGGGCGGCCGGGCCCGCGTCGGGCTCGGGGTGCTGCGACTGGGCCGGCAGGTGCATCCGCTGGTACGGGAGGCAGCGCTGCCCGCGCTGCGCTCGCTCGCCGAGGACATAGGGGCGACCGCGCACCTCACCCTGGTGGACGGCTCCGAGGCGCTGGCCGTGGCGGTGGTCGAGCCGACGTGGACGGACTACCACGTGGCCTACCGGGCCGGGTTCCGTCACCCCCTTGACCGGGGCGCGGCCGGCCGGGCGATCCTCGCCGCACGGCAGTCGCCGTCCGCCGATCCCGGTTACACGCTCACGCACGGTGAGCTGGAGGCGGGGGCGAGCGGGGCCGCGGCGCCGCTGGTCGGGGTCACCGGGGTCGAGGGCAGCGTGGGTGTGGTGATGCTGACGGACTCCGTGCCGGAGCGGGTGGGACCGCGGGTGGTGGAGGCGGCGCGCGAGGTCGCTGAAGCCCTGCGCTGAAGCTGGGCCGAGCGCCGGCCGCCTCCCGGGCCGGGCGCCAGCGCCTGCCGCGCCGCGCGTCGGTGCCCGCCGGGCCGGTGTCGGCCCCGGGACCGTGCGCCATCCCCGGGACCGCGCAGCGGTCCCGCCCCCGGACCGTGCGCCGGTCCCGCCTCCGGATCACGTGCCGGTCCCGCCTCCGGATCACGTGCCGGTCCCGCCTGCGGATCACGTGCCGGTCCCGCCCCCGGACCGTGCGCCCGTCCCGCCTCCGGATCACGTGCCGGTCCCGCCCCCCGGATCACGTGTCGGTCCCGCCCCGCCCGATCGTGCGCCGGTCCCGCCTCCGGATCACGTGCCGGTCCCGCCCCCTCGATCGTGCGCCGGTCCCGCCCCAGGGCCGCGTGCCGGTGCCTGCCGGGCCGCGCCAGCCCCCGGACCCCGCACCGGTCCCCGCCCCCGAACCCCGCACCGGTCCCCGCCCCCCCCGACCCCGCACCACCCCGACCGCGTGCCGGTCGGCTCCGGCCGGGCCTGGCGGTGCCGCCCCAGCGCGTGCCCGCGTGGTTCGGGCCGCGCGGGTGGGGCCGGGACGCACGTTAGATTGACTCCGTGCTCTCACGCCTCACACGCCCCCAGGCCCTCACCGTCTGCGCGCTGCCCGTCGTGGCCCTGATCGCCACGGCCGTGTTCGCGCCGCTGCCGTTCTCGGTGGCGCAGCCCGGCATGACGGCGAACGTGCTCGGCGAGAACAAGGGCACCCCGGTGATCACCGTCTCCGGTGCGGCGACCCGCAGGACCAGCGGGCAGCTGCGCATGACCACGATCGAGGCGACCGGCCCGGACGCCCGCGTGTCCCTCGCCGACGTGCTCGGCAACTGGTTCCGCACCGACCGGGCCGTCATGCCGCGCGGCTCGGTCTATCCGAGCGGTGACACCGTCAAGGAGATCGAGAAGCACAACGCGGCACAGATGCGGCAGTCCCAGGACGCGGCGGCCCGGGCGGCGCTGAAGTACCTGCACCTGCGCGCCGACAAGGTCAGGGTCTCGCTCGAGCTCGCCGACGTGGGCGGGCCCAGTGCGGGGCTGCTGTTCACCCTGGGCATCGTCGACAAGCTGGACGGTGACGGCGGCGGCGGTGACCTCACGGGGGGCCGCACGATCGCCGGTACGGGCACGATCGACGCCGACGGCAAGGTCGGCGCGGTCGGCGGGGTGGCCCTGAAGACGCGGGCCGCGCGCCGGGACGGGGCCACCGTCTTCCTGGTGCCGAGGGCGGAGTGCGCCGACGCCGGGCCGGAGCTGCCCAAGGGCCTGCGGCTGGTCCCGGTGACCACGCTGAAGGGCGCGGTCGACTCCCTGGTGGCCCTGGAGAAGGGCAAGGGCACCGTCCCGAGCTGCTAGACCCCCACCGGAAGGGCCCCACGTCGTGGTGCGGTCCTCCGGCTCGGTGGCCGCCCCGGCGACGGACGGGCCGTACGCTCGTCCGCCCGTGGCACGCCCCGCCGGCTCACTCACCGAGGGCCGCCTGCTCGACCAGCGGGATGATCCGCAGCGGAACGGGGTTCTCCATGACGATCGTCGTGGACGCCCGGACAATGCCGTCGAAGCCGACGACGCGGTCGATCACCCGCTGGAGATCGGCGTTCGAGCGCGCCACCAGCCGGCACAGCATGTCCCCGTTGCCGGTGGTGGTCAGCAGCTCGAGCACCTCCGGCACGCTCGCCAAGTGGGCCCGTACGTCGGCGCCTTGACCCTGGCGGATCTCCAGGGTGGCGAACGCGGTGACCGGGTAGCCGAGGGCCGCCGGGTCCACCTGGGGGCCGAATCCGCGGATGACTCCGTTCGACTGGAGCCGGTCCAGGCGCGCCTGCACCGTGCCCCGGGCGACGCCCAGCCGCCGGGACATCTCCAGCACCCCGATGCGCGGCTCCTCGGCGAGCAGCACGATGATGCGGCCGTCCAGATGATCGATCGCCACGGGACCCCCCGAGATGGTCAGCCTGTACAGAAAGTCCGCCGGAACGGGCGTACCACTGGTCTGATTGCCCAGTGAGGACGCGAACTATTGCGCAGCTTGCAGAGCAGCGCGACTCTTCCGCTATGACGCAGACCACAGACCACACTCCCGAGACGACCGCCCGGCAGGACGACCCCTTCCCGGTCAAGGGAATGGACGCGGTCGTCTTCGCCGTGGGCAACGCCAAGCAGGCGGCGCACTACTACTCCACCGCCTTCGGCATGCGGCTGGTCGCCTACTCGGGGCCGGAGAACGGCAGCCGCGAGACCGCGAGCTACGTGCTGGAGAACGGCTCCGCCCGCTTCGTCCTCACCTCGGTGATCAAGCCGGTCACCGATTGGGGCCGCTTCCTCGCGCAGCACGTGGCCGAGCACGGCGACGGCGTCGTCGACCTGGCCATCGAGGTCCCCGACGCCCGCCGTGCCCACGCCTACGCCATCGAGCACGGCGCCCGCTCGGTCGCCGAGCCGTACGAGGTGAAGGACGAGCACGGCACGGTCGTTCTCGCCGCGATCGCCACCTACGGCGAGACCCGCCACACCCTGGTCGAGCGCACCGGCTACGACGGCCCCTACCTGCCCGGCTACACCGCCGCCGCGCCGCTCGTCGAGCCGCCCGCCCAGCGCACCTTCCAGGCCGTCGACCACTGCGTCGGCAACGTCGAACTCGGCCGGATGAACGAGTGGGTGCGGTTCTACAACACGGTCATGGGCTTCACGAACATGAAGGAGTTCGTGGGCGACGACATCGCCACCGAGTACAGCGCGCTGATGTCGAAGGTCGTCGCGGACGGCACCCTGAAGGTGAAGTTCCCGATCAACGAGCCCGCGATCGCCAAGAAGAAGTCGCAGATCGACGAGTACCTGGAGTTCTACGGCGGCGCCGGCGTCCAGCACATCGCGCTCAACACCAACGACATCGTGCAGACGGTCCGCACCATGCGCGCGGCCGGCGTCGAGTTCCTCGACACCCCCGACTCCTACTACGACACCCTCGGCGAGTGGGTCGGCGACACCCGCGTGCCCGTCGACACCCTGCGCGAGCTGAAGATCCTGGCCGACCGCGACGAGGACGGCTACCTGCTCCAGATCTTCACCAAGCCCGTGCAGGACCGGCCGACCGTCTTCTTCGAACTCATCGAGCGGCACGGTTCGATGGGCTTCGGCAAGGGCAACTTCAAGGCACTGTTCGAGGCGATCGAACGCGAGCAGGACAAGCGGGGCAACCTGTAACCGCCGGGTCCCCGCCGGGCCGTCCAGGGGGGACCGTGGAGGAACGCATCGACCTCGCCGCACCGGCCGTCCGCTGGCTGCGGCAGAAGGACACGCTGCGCGAACCCACGGTCCTCCAGTCGTTCGCCTTCGATGAGGTCCACCACCACCTCTACGTCCTCCAGCTCACCCGGGGCGGCCGGGACGCCGGCGACCTGTGCCTCAACCGCCTCGACCTCCAGGGACGGCGCCTGGGCCACATGTACCTCAGGGGCTTCGGGCACGGCGTGAGCATGGGCGTCCAGCACGACACCGACGGCGCGGTGTGGCTCTGGACCGAGGCGGACGCCGCCGGCGGTTACGGCCGGGGCGTCACCCGCTTCCGGTTCGCGAACGGGGCCACCCGCACGGCCGGGGACGTCCGGATCCGCCACCCGGTCGAGGGCTCGCACGGCAACCAGCCCACGGTCTGCCCGGCCACCGGCCGCCTGGCCGTCCGCTACCGCCTGCGCGGCACCCCCCGCTACCGCGTCTGGGACCTGGCCGCCTTCACGGCCCGAGACTACGGCTCCCCGCTCGCCGACCTCCCCCAGACCGGCGCCCACCCCGACCCGGCCGCCCCCTTCCAGGGGTACGCCCTGCACGGCGACCACCTGTACCAGCTCGCGGGATCCGCGTACGACCCGCGCACCAACCCGTCCGCCGGCCACGGCGACACCCACCTGTCCTGCCTGGACATCCGCACCGGCGAACTCCTCGCCCGCCACCGCACCGAGGCGGCGTACTCCCTCGACCACCGCGAGCCGGAGGGCCTCGCCGTCCGCGACACCGGCACCCCGCGCCTGTACCTGGGGTTCGCGTCGGGGCACGAAGGCGCACGCAGGTTCTCGATCTACTACAAGTGATTCCTCACCGGCGCGGCGCCCCGCCCTCCTCCCCTTCCCCGCCCTCCACGCCCTCCCCGCCGGGGGGTTCGCCGGGCGGGGGCTCGCCCAGTGTCCGCAGTGCCGCCCGGGCGGCCGGCACGCCCAGGGGCGAGAAGTACGGATTGATCCGCAGCGCCTCCTCGAGATGCCGCCGCGCGGGCCCGTACAGATCCAGCTCGCCCTCGATCATGCCCCGGTGGAACGCGTACAGCGCGCTGCGCACCCCGCCGCCCTTGGTCTTGTCCGTCGCCGCGGTCGCGTGGACCAGCGCCTCCGAATCCTCCCCGGCCCGGTGCAACGCCCAGCCCAGCGCGTCGGCCACCTCGGTCCCCGGCTGCCGCCGCCACTCGTCCCGCAACCGCTCCACGGCGTCCGGTGCGTCCCCGTGGTCCGCCTCGAACCGCCCGATCAGCAGCTCCTCGTCGACCCCGCCCGCCATCGCCCGCCCCACCGCCGTCCGCAACCGCGCGTACTGCTCCGCGGCGAGCCGCTCCTGCCCCCGCGACTCGTACAGTTCGCCCAGCTCCAGCAGGACCGCCGGGTCCGGATGCCGGGCGAGGGTGGCGCGGTACTCACTCAGCGACTCCGTGGTACGCCCCAGCGCGGCCAGCGTCCGGGCCCGCCCGGCCGGCGCCGCCGGCTGCTCCGGGTCCAGGCGCAGCGCGGCCTCGAAGTGCCGCAGCGCGTCCGGCAGGTCCCCGCGCTCCCAGGCCAGCTGACCCACCCCGGTCAGCCACGCCGCCCGCTCGGCCGGGGTGCGGGCGGCGGCCGCCGCGTCGGTCAGCTGGGCCACCGCGTCCTCGCGCCAGCCCCGGTCCCGGTACACGGCCGCGGCCCGCGCCATCACCGCCGGCCGTGCCTGAGCACCGGTGCGCAGCCCCAGCAGCTTGTCCAGGGCCTGCTGGGCCGCCTTGTGGTCGCCGAGCCCGGTGTACGCGTCGATCAGCGGCGGATACGCCGACCACCGCTCGGGCGCCGCCTTCAGCGCCTGCTCGCCGTACCGTTTCGCGGCCGGGAAGTCCCGGCGGGCCAGCGCCAGCGCGGCCAGCCCGTCCAGCGCCTCGGTGTTCCGCGTGCCGCGCACCTCCAGCGAGGTCCGCAGCGCCCGGTCGGCCCGCGGATAGTCAGCCGCGTCACCCGTCCGGCGGCCCCGCTCCGCGTACGCCGCCCCGAGCACCGCCCAGGCCCGCGCGTCCAGCGGCCGCGCCCGCACCCGCTGCTCCTGCCGGGCCACGAGCGCCGTCAGGCCGGGCAGCGCGGCGGGCACCCCGTAGGTCACCGCCGTCAGCGCCGGCGCCTGCGGGGGCGGCCCCGCGGCGGGCGGCACGGCGGGCCGCGGCTCCTGCGGCAGCGGCATCAGCACCACGCCCGCGGCGGCAGCGCCCGCGAGGGTGGCGACCAGTACCCGCCCCAGCGTCCGCCGGAAACGGCGCGGCGGCCCGGCCGGCAGGGACGTACCCGGCTCGCACAGTCGGTCGTTCACAAGGCCTACTGTGCGTCAATATGACGAACACATCCGGGTGGCCCAAGGGCGGCGCGGACGGGGTTCACACCGATGGCCGCGAGTGCGAACCTGTGATCATGAGCCGTATCGAAGCGACGCACGACGCGGAGACGAGCACTCTCACCGACCGGCTCCTGGCCGGCCTGCCGCCCGAGGCCGTCCTGACCGACCCCGAGGTCACCGCCTCCTACTCCCACGACATGGCGAGCTTCTGCCCGGCCGGCGCCCCCGCCGTCGTCGTACTGCCGCGCACGGTCGAGGAAGTGCGGCACGTCATGCGCACCGCCACCGAGCTGCGCGTCCCGGTCGTCCCCCAGGGCGCCCGCACCGGCCTGTCCGGCGGCGCCAACGCCACCGACGGCTGCATCGTGCTCTCCCTCACGAAGATGGACCGCGTCCTGGAGATCAGCCCCGTCGACCGGATCGCCGTGGTCGAGGCCGGTGTGGTCAACGCGGTCCTGTCGCGCGCGGTGGAGGAACATGGCCTGTACTACCCGCCGGACCCCTCCAGCTGGGAGACGTGCACCATCGGCGGCAACATCGGCACGGCCTCCGGCGGGCTGTGCTGCGTGAAGTACGGCGTGACCGCCGAGTACGTCCTCGGCCTGGACGTCGTCCTCGCCGACGGCCGCCTGCTGTCCACCGGCCGCCGCACCGCCAAGGGCGTCGCCGGCTACGACCTGACCCGCCTCTTCGTCGGCTCCGAGGGCTCCCTCGGCATCGTGGTCCGCGCCGTCCTCGCCCTGAAGCCCCGGCCGCCACGGCAGCTCGTCCTGGCCGCGGAGTTCCCCTCCGCGGCCGCCGCCTGCGACGCCGTCTGCCGCATCATGGCGGGCGGTCACGTCCCTTCCCTCCTCGAACTGATGGACCGTACGACCGTCAAGGCCGTCAACGCCTTCGCCCGCATGGGCCTGCCGGAGACCACCGAGGCGCTGCTGCTGGCCGCCTTCGACACCCCGGACCCCGCCGCCGACCTGGCCGCCGTCGGCGCCCTGTGCGAGGCGGCCGGCGCCACCCAGGTCGTCCCCGCCGAGGACGCCGCCGAGTCCGAACTGCTGCTCCAGGCCCGGCGGCTCGCGCTGACCGCGCTGGAGGCGGTCAAGGGCACGACGATGATCGACGACGTGTGCGTGCCCCGCTCCCGGCTCGGCGCCATGCTGGAGGGCGTCGAGCGGATCGCCGCCGCGTACGGCCTCACCATCGGCCTCTGCGCGCACGCCGGTGACGGCAACACCCACCCCACCGTCTGCTTCGACGCCGGCGACCCCGACGAGTCCCGGCGGGCCCGCGAGTCCTTCGACGAGATCATGGCCCTGGGCCTGCGGCTGGGCGGCACCATCACCGGCGAACACGGCGTCGGCGTGCTGAAGAAGGAGTGGCTGGCCCGCGAGATCGGCCCCGTCGGGGTGGAGATGCAGCGGGCGGTGAAACAGGTCTTCGACCCGCTCGGCATCCTCAACCCCGGCAAGCTCTTCTGACCGCCGGGCCGGGGTCACCGGGCGAACAGCTCGCCGAGCGCGCCGTCGATGCCCAGCCGGCCACCCTCCGTCCCCGGCGGCACCACCCGCAGCGTCCGCTCCAACCACGCCGACACCTGGGGGACCGGCGCCCGCAGCAGCGCGTCGCCGTCCGGTGAACGCAGTGCCAGCAGGACGACCCGGTGCCCGTCCGCCTTCGCGGGCCACACCCGTACGTCCCCGTCCCCGCACGGCCGGAACACCCCCTCCACCAGCAGCTCGCGGGCGAACGTCCAGCTGACCGGGTGCTCGGAGTCGATGTGGAAGGTGGCGTGGACGGCGTAGGGGTCGTCGGAGCGGTACTCCAGCCGGGCCGGGACCGGGATGCTCCGTTCCGGCGACAGCATGAGTCTCAGCTCCAGCTCCCGTTCCACCATGGTGTGACGCATGACCTGGGTTCCTCTCCGGGTGTTGTCTTTTCGGGGCCGCTCGGACCCGGTTCGTACCGGGGGAGAGGCGGCGGGGGCCGGGTCATTACGCGGGTTCGGGGGAGTTCTCGGCGCGGTGTCCGGGGGACGGGCACGGCGTTGCCCGGAAGGAGTGGGTCATGCGGGAGTGGCGGTGGGGGGTGCTCGGGTCTGGTAGATGTGGAGGCTCCCACCCCACCCCCGAGCAGATACGGGACGACGGACATGAGCGCCCCAACCCCGGCCGCAGGTGACGACAGGCCCCGCGAGGGCTACTACCCGGACCCGTCCATCCCCGGCTACGTCCGGTACTGGAACGGCGCCTCCTGGGTGCCCGGCACCAGCCGCCCGGCGCCGCGGGACGGCGAACCGCTCATCCCGCCGGCCGGCATCCGCCCCGCGGCCCCGTCCGTCGAGGAGACGGGCCCCCACTTCTTCGACGAGGACCCGGCCGACCCCGTACCGCAGCCGCACCCCGGCCCGACCGGTGCCGCCGACCCGTGGCCCCGCACGGACGACGGACAGGACGCGCAGGTCGCGCGGTGGGGCCGGCCGGCCGACCCGGGCGCATCGAACGGGGCGGCCGCGTTCGGCGGTACCGGTGAGCCCGGTGAGTTCGGTGACACCGGTGGGTCCGCCGGGCCCGGAGCGGCTGGTGCGTCGGGTGGGGCGCCGGGGGCGACCGGCGTTTCCCGGCCGGGGGAGCAGTGGGGCGGGAGCGGACAACCGGACGGATCGGCCCAGTCCGGCCACCACGGCCAGCCGGGCCTCCCGGGCCAGTTCGGCCCCCCTGACCATCCGGGCCTCCCGGGCCAGTTCGGCCCCCCTGACCACCCTGGCCTCCCCGGTCAGTTCGACTCCACTGCCCACCCCGGCCACTCGGGCCTCCCCGGCCTGCCCAGTCAGTCCAACCACTCCGGCTTCCCGGCTCAGTCCGGCCACGCTCACCACCCCGGCCTCCCGGGCCTCCCCAGTCAGTCCGGCCACGCCGGTCACACCGCCCACCCGAGCCTCCCCAGTCAGTCCGGGCACCCCGGCATCCACGACGACGCCGGGCGGGCCGACGGCTGGGGGGTGGATCCCCGGGTTCCGGCCGGGCCGGCCGATGGCCGGGTCGGCTCCCGTACCGACGGCGCCGCGACGGTGCCTCCGCCGGAGGACGAGGCCCCGGATCCCGGCACCTTCCTCTTCCGGCGCCCGATCCCCGGCCCGGCGGCCCGCACGGACGACGGCACCATGACCTTCCGCCCGCTACCGTCCGGTCCGGCCGGGGCGGAGGGCGGCGCGTCCAGCGGCCCGGACGCCGGTCCGGCCGGTTTCGGTACCCAGGGCCCGGTCGGCGCGCCCACGCCGACGCCCCCCGCCTCCTCGCCCGCGGCCGGCAATCACGGCTTCGGCGCCGGAAAGGCCGCCGCCGCCCGCACCACCGCCGCACCGGCGACCGAGGCCCGGCACAACGCGCGGCCGGGCCCGGCCGCGCCCGCCGCCACCCCGCCCGTGCCCCAGCAGCCCGGCGCCCCGGCCACCCCGCTGACCAGCGGCGCCGGCGGCGGTCAGTCGTCCTGGGCGCAGCAGGTGCACCAGCTGGCAGGGGGCGGGGACGAGCAGCCGCCGGCGCCGTGGAAGCCGCCGGTGGAGGACGTGTTCCAGGCCGCCGCCCGCCGTCAGGCAGCCGCGCGGCCCGCCGGACTGGGCAAGCGGTTCGCGGCCCGGCTGATCGACCTGCTGGTGCTGGGAGCCGTGACGGCCGCCGCCGCGGTGCCGCTCGGCCTGCGGGCCGCGGACCACGTGCAGGAGAAGATCGACGCGGCCCGGCTGTCCGGCCGTACCGTCACCGTCTGGCTGCTCGACGGCACGACGGGCACCAGCCTCGGTATCGTCCTCGCCGTCCTGCTCCTCGCCGGAGTCCTGTACGAGGTGCTGCCCACCGCCCGCTGGGGCCGCACCCTCGGCAAGAAGGTGTGCGGGCTCCAGGTGCGGGACATCGAGGGGCACGAGCCCCCGGCGTTCGGCCCGGCGCTGCGGCGCTGGCTGGTGTTCAGCGTGCCGGGGCTGCTCGTCGTCGGTGTCGTGGGCATGCTGTGGTGCCTGTTCGACCGGCCGTGGCACCAGTGCTGGCACGACAAGGCGGCCCACACGTTCGTCGCCGGCTGACGCCGCACGGACGGCCGTAGTCCGTACGGCCGCCCTCCGGATGCGGAGCCGGAAGGGGCGCGGTGCACTCGGGCCATGATCAGCGAACCGCCCTCCGGCTCCGGATCCACGCCCCCGCCGCCCGGTGGCGGCCCGACACCCCCGTACGGCGGCGGCCCGTACGGCGGTGGTGGCGGCCCCGGTTACCCCGGTGACCCCCTGGCCGGTATGCCCCCGCTCGCGGACAGCGCCCGGCGGACGCTCGCGAGGATCATCGACATGGTCCTCGTCGGTGTCGTCGTCTGGCTGCTCACCTTGGCCTTCGGGCCGCGGGTGTACTCCATCGACAACGACCGCGTGCAGGTCGGCCGGTCCGTCGCCCCGGCCGTCATCCTCGCCGTGCTCTACGTCCTGTACGACACCGTCATGATCAGCCGATCGGGGCAGACCCTCGGCAAGAAGTGGCTCGCCATGCGGGTGGCCGACCTGGACAACGGGAGCACCCCCTCCGTGCGGACCGCGCTGATCCGCTCCCTGGTGCTGTGGCTGCCGTTCGCCTTCTGCTGTTGCTGCCTGTGGACGGCGATCGCGGGCGGATGGAGCTTCTTCGACAGGCCGTACAAGCAGGGTCTGCACGACAAGGCGGCCAAGACGGTGGTGGTCGGCACCGGTTGAGACCGGCCGGCCGGTCGCCGGAAGGACCGCGCGGACACCGCGGGGGCGAGCCGAGCGCGGGGCCGGGTCAGAAGGACGTGGGGACGCGCTCCTCGGCCGGTGCCGTCTCGGTGGGCGCCTGCGCCGGGCGGGAGCGCGGGGAGGGGGCCGTCAGGGCGACCAGCAGGCCCAGGGCCAGGGCGGCGAGCGCGATGACGCTGATCCCGACGCCTGAACTGGCCTGCGACAGCAGCAGCATGGCGAACGTCGAGAGGATCACGGTGCAGACACCGTAGGTGAGCTGTGCGGCGGTCGGACGAGGCATGGCAATCGGTCCTCGGCGGTTTCGGGGATGGGGTGCCGTGGGGCTCTCTTGGCGTGCATGCCCGAGCGGGACGCCCGGTAAGCGTGGCCTAACCCACGGTACCGGTGCACGGGGGGCGCACGGAGACACCGGTACCGCCGGGCGGGCGGCTTCCTGCGCCGGTCGCCGGAGCGACACGTGTCCGTAAAGCGAACGTCACCTCCGCATAGTGCACTTGTCCTGCTCAAGTCAAGGTCTGTCTTTTCCGTCAAACCTCTAGTCAAATGTCGTCACTTGATACACGCGTTGATCGAGCGCGCACGGATTCCTCCATGCCCTGGAACCCCCTGTCCGTGCGCGCGGCGCGGGGGAGGAACTCAAGTGACCAGCAGATCCTGGACGTTCAGAGCGGCCGCCATCGGCGTGACGCTCGCGGCGGCCTCCGCCACGTTCGCCACCTTCGCGGTCGCGGAGGCGGGCACGCAGCGCCCGGCCGCGGCCGCCAACCGGCACGACCCGGCTCCGGTGAGGCAGCAGAAGCACGACCTGGACGGCCCCCTGAGCAAGACCCAGGACGCCCAGCGCCAGGAGGCCCTGAAGCAGCTCATATCGGGCAAGGCCACCGCGCAGGAGCGTAACGGCTCCAAGGTCGTCAAGCTCAAGAGCGGCAAGGGCCGGAGCAAGTACGTCGAGCTGAGCCGCGAGAAGACCGACAAGATCTTCACGATCCTCGTGGAGTTCGGGAACCAGACGGACCCCAAGTACGGAGGCACCGCGGGCCCGCTGCACAACACGATAGCCGCGCCGGACCGCAAGAAGGACAACTCCACGGCCTGGCAGAAGGACTACGACCAGAAGCACTACCAGGACCTCTACTTCGGCACCGGCAAGAAGACCGAGTCGCTGAAGAAGTACTACGAGAAGCAGTCCTCGGGCCGCTACTCGGTCTCCGGTGAGGTCACCGACTGGGTCAAGGTCCCCTACAACGAGGCCCGTTACGGCAACAACGCGTGCGGCCAGACCAACTGCCCGAGCGTGTGGAACGTCGTCAGCGACGGTCTGAAGGCCTGGGTCGCCCAGCAGAAGAAGGCGGGCAAGTCCGACGCCGACATCAAGGCGGACCTGGCCAAGTACGACCAGTGGGACCGCTACGACTACGACGGCGACGGCAACTTCAACGAGCCCGACGGCTACGTCGACCACTTCCAGATCGTGCACGCCGGTGAGGACGAGTCCGCGGGCGGCGGCGCGCAGGGCAAGGACGCCATCTGGGCGCACCGCTGGTACGCCTTCGGCACCGACGCCGGTGCCACCGGCCCCACCAGCAACAAGCTCGGCGGCACCCAGGTCGGCGACACCGGCATCTGGGTCGGCGACTACACCATCCAGCCGGAGAACGGCGGCCTCGGCGTCTACGCCCACGAGTACGGCCACGACCTCGGCCTGCCGGACGAGTACGACACCGCCGGCGGCGACAACTCCACCGGTTTCTGGACCCTGATGTCGTCCGGCTCCTGGCTGGGCACCGGCAAGGAGTCCATCGGCGACCTGCCGGGCGACATGAACGCCTGGGACAAGCTCCAGCTGGGCTGGCTGAACTACGACAGCGCCAAGGCGGGCAAGCAGTCCACGCACAAGCTCGGCCCCGCCGAGTACAACACGTGGGACAAGCAGGCCCTCGTGGTGTCCCTGCCGGACAAGGCCGTCACCACCACGATCACGCAGCCCGCCGAGGGCTCGACCCAGTGGTGGAGCGGCAGCGGCAACGACCTGAAGAACACGCTGACCCGGACCGTGGACCTCACCGGCAAGTCGTCGGCGAACCTCAGCCTGGACGGCTGGTGGGCCACCGAGGAGGGCTACGACTACGTCTACACCGAGGTGTCGACGGACGGCGGCGCCAACTGGACGGCCCTGGACGGCACGGCGGACGGCCAGGCCCTCCCGCGCGACGCCAGCGGCAAGCCGGCGCTGACCGGCTTCTCGCAGACGCACAAGAAGCTGTCGTTCCCGCTCGACGCCTACGCGGGCAAGAAGATCGACGTGCGCTTCCGCTACGCCACCGACGGCGGTGTCGCGGAGAACGGCTTCACGGCCGACGAGATCACCGTGACCGCCGACGGCGCCCCGGTCTTCTCGGACAACGCCGAGACCGCGGACGCCGGCTGGACCGCGGCCGGCTTCTCCCGGGTCGGCGCGTCGTTCACCAAGAACTACGCCCAGTACTACATCGCCGAGAACCGCCAGTACGTGTCGTACGACAAGACGCTCAAGAGCGGCCCGTACAACTTCGGCTTCGCGTCGCGCCCCGACTGGGTGGAGCACTACCCGTACCAGAACGGCCTGCTGGTCTGGAAGTGGGACACCTCCCAGGCGGACAACAACACGAACGAGACCAACGGTCACCCGGGCACCGGTCTGATCCTGCCGGTCGACTCGCACCCGAAGGCGCTGAAGTGGGCGGACGGCACGCTGCTGCGCAACCGCGTCCAGGCGTACGACTCCCCGTTCAGCCTCTACGGCACGGACGGCATCACCCTGCACAAGGCCGACGTCGCCCTGAAGATCAAGGCGTCGAAGGGTGTCCGGGTCTTCAACGACCACACCGGCACCTACTACGACGCCTCGAACCCCACCGGCGGCGTCAAGGTCACTGACACCAACACCAAGATCACGATCGTCAAGGAGGCCAAGGACGGCTCCACGATCCAGCTCAAGGTCGGCCCCGCGGTGAAGTAGTCCACATCACCGCAGGTCACAAGCGTATCGGCGGCAACCCCTTGGCGGGTTGCCGCCGGTCGTGTTTAGGTGCGTCCTGTGGACCGCTTATTGACACCGACCCGGACGGGGATGTGACCGCATGGCCGCTGGAGGCTTCTGCAAGCTGCCGGACGACACGGTGGTGGTGGCACTGAACCTGCCGAGTCCCGCCGGGGTGCCGGCCGCGGTGCGGGTCCTGGTGCACGCCAGGAACCGGGCACGGGCCCTGACCCGGCTGCGCAACCTGGGGCTGCGGGCGGTCTACCTGCGGGGCAACGCGCTGCCTCCCACACCGGACGAGGTCACGGCGGTGCTGCACCATCCGGACGGCCTGATATGGCGCGCGGCCGCGGACAACGGTGTCACCGTGACGGAGCTGTGGCAGCCGATCACGGCCCTGCTGCGCCGGCCCGCCGCCCGCGCCTGAGCCCCGCCGCCCGGTCAGACGGCGGGCTTGCCGGTCAGTTCCACGCCCGCCTCGCGCAGCTCCCGCAGCGCGCGTGTGGTGGTCTCCTCGGCGACGCCCGCGGTCAGGTCCAGCAGCACGTGCGTACGGAAGCCCTCCCGTACGGCGTCCAGCGCGGTGGCGCGCACGCAGTGGTCCGTGGCGATGCCGACGACGTCCACCTCGTCGATCTCCCGGGAGCGCAGCCAGTCGGCGAGCGCGACCCCGTTCTCGTCGGTGCCCTCGAACCCGCTGTAGGCCGCCGCGTACGCCCCCTTGTCGAACACGGCGTCCACCGCGCCGGAGGCGACGGCGGGGGCGAAGTTCGGGTGAAAGCCGACGCCCTCCGTGCCCGCGACGCAGTGCGCGGGCCAGGAGCGGACGTAGTCGGGGTCGTCCGCGAAGTGGCCGCCGGGCGCGATGTGGTGGTCACGGGTGGCGATCACATGGCGGTATCCGGTGCCCGCCGCCTGGCCGATCAGCTCGGTGACGGCGGCGGCCACGTCCGCACCGCCGGACACCGCGAGGCTGCCTCCCTCGCAGAAGTCGTTCTGGACGTCTACGACGATCAGGGCGCGGCGCATGGCGGGTGTCCTTCGAGTGAGGAGGCAGGTGACTGAGACTAGGGACTTACCGGCCGGTGCGGGAGGGGGCGGACGGCGCTCCCGCTCCCGGCCGTTTCGTCCTAGCTACCCGAGCCCCCGTGGACGTACTCCGTCGGAAGGACGGGTTCGCCCCGGGACAGCTGGGTGGCGGAGAGCGGCAGCTTCGCGCGGGCCGCGATGTGGCGGTCGCGCGGCACGTCGAGCGGCTCGCGGGCGATCACCTCGCCGCCCTTGACCAGCTGGACCTGGAGTTCGCGGCCGGCCAGGGCGGACGGGACCGGCCCGGTGCCGACGACCTCGGCCTCCGCGATGCCCTCCGCGTCGGTGCGGCGCGCGGCCCACTTGCGTCCGCCGACGGAGGTCTTGCCGCCGGTGGACTTCTTCGCGACCGGCACCAGCGGCGCCTTCGGGTCGGCGGTCTCGGCGCGGGCGACCAGCTTGTAGACCATGGACGCGGTCGGGTGCCCGGAGCCGGTGACCAGCTGGGTGCCGACGCCGTACGCGTCCACGGGAGCGGCGGCCAGCGAGGCGATGGCGTACTCGTCCAGGTCGGAGGTCACGACGATCTTGGTGTCGGTCGCGCCCAGCTCGTCCAGCTGCTGGCGCACCCGGTGGGCCACCAGCAGCAGGTCGCCGGAGTCGATGCGGACGGCGCCCAGCCCGGGTCCGGCCACCTCCACCGCCGTACCGACGGCCTCGGTGACGTCGTAGGTGTCCACCAGCAGGGTCGTGCCGCGGCCGAGGGTGTCGACCTGGGCCCGGAAGGCGTCGCGTTCTTGGTCGTGCAGGAGGGTGAAGGCGTGGGCCGAGGTGCCCACGGTCGGGATGCCGTAGCGGAAGCCCGCGGCCAGGTCGGAGGTGGTCGTGAAGCCACCGACGTACGCGGCCCGCGCGGCGGCCACGGCGGCCAGCTCGTGGGTGCGCCGGGCACCCATCTCGATCAGCGGGCGGTCACCGGCGGCGGAGGCCATGCGGGAGGCCGCCGCGGCGATCGCCGAGTCGTGGTTGAGGATGGAGAGGATCACGGTCTCCAGCAGGACGCACTCGGCGAAGCTGCCCTCGACGCGCATGATCGGCGAGCCCGGGAAGTAGACCTCGCCCTCGGGGTAGCCCCAGACGTCGCCGCTGAAGCGGTAGCCGGCGAGCCATTCCAGGGTCTCCTCGTCGACGATCCCCTGCTCGCGCAGGAAGCCGAGCACGCCGGCGTCGAAGCGGAAGTTCTCGACCGCGTCCAGGACGCGCCCGGTGCCGGCCACCACGCCGTAGCGCCGTCCGTCCGGCAGCCGCCGGGTGAAGACCTCGAACACGCTGCGCCGTTCGGCCGTGCCGGCCTTCAGCGCGGCCCGCAGCATGGTCAGCTCGTACTGGTCCGTGAAGAGTGCCGTCGAGGGAACGTCCACCGGCAGCCCAAGGTCCGCTGTGTTCATGACGGGATAGTACCCCCATCTCGTCAGTGTGACGATTTATCGCGCCCGTGGCAGCATGGGCCCTGTGACGTCACCCGCGCCCGTAGAGATCGAACGCACCGAGTCGGCGGAGGAGGTCTTCGCCGTACCCGAGCCCGACGTCCCCTGGGTCACGATCGTCCACAACGACCCGGTCAACCTCATGAGCTACGTGACGTACGTCTTCCAGACGTACTTCGGCTACTCCAAGGACAAGGCCACCAAGCTCATGCTCGACGTCCACCACAAGGGCCGGGCGGTCGTCTCCAGCGGGAGCCGCGAGGAGATGGAACGCGACGTGCAGGCGATGCACGGTTACGGTCTGTGGGCCACCCTTCAGCAGGACCGGAAGTAGCGACCGACCACATATGCCCGGACACTTCGAACCGCTCCCCGGCGGCGGCGCGGCCGTCGCGCTCGACGACGTCGAGATCTCCATCATCCGGTCGCTGGCCGTCCAGCTCCTGGAGCTGATCGGCCCCGGCCCCGGTGCCGACACCCCCGACGACCCGCTCGCCGAGCTGTTCGCCGAGGGGCCGAGCGAGCCGCCCGCGGACCCGGTGCTGCGCCGGCTCTTCCCGGACGCCTACACCGATCCCGAACATGCCCCCGCCTCACCGGGCGACGCCGAGGAGCGACGGGCGCACTCCGCGGAGTTCCGCCGCTTCACCGAGAACGACCTGCGCGCCGGCAAGCGGGAGAGCGCGCTGACCGTGGTCCGCACCCTGGACGCGCTCGCCCCGGTGGACGAGGGCGGGGCGGTGCTCGAGCTGTCCCCGCAGGAGTCCCGGCAGTGGCTCGGCGCCCTCAACGACCTCCGGCTGGCCATCGGCGCCCGCCTGGAGATCACCGACGACGACGACACCGACCTGCTCTACCGGCTCCCGGAGGAGGACCCGCGCAAGCCGATGGTGCTGGCCTACCTGTGGCTGGGTGGTCTCCAGGAAACCCTGGTCACGACCCTTATGCCGTAATCCGGTCATTTCTCTGCGTCACCGTTCGCTCAGAGGACGCTCAAATCCGGATAACGATCCCGTCACCGTTGCGGCCGGTTTTGACGCGTTCGAACGCCTTTTGTCCGCTTCTCCTTGTGTGATGCACCACACCGCATCCCTGTGATCAGTGTTGCGGGCGTGATAAATCTTCACGACCGCCCGGCGAAGACCACCCATGTCTCGGCCGGGTGCGCCACCGAGCCGACGACCGTCGGCCAGGCAACAGCTCCAGAAGTCCAGGGGGATCGAGACCCGGTCCGAGGCCGACGAAAGGCCCGGATCGGCATGGAGAAAGGCGCACCACACATGACCTCAGCGCAGGTCGACCAGCATCGCGACGGCAATGAGGCCGCGCGGGCCGAGGATCACGAGGGCGGCGAGGGGTATCAGCGCGGGCTCGGTTCCCGGCAGATCCAGATGATCGCCATCGGCGGTGCCATCGGCACGGGCCTGTTCCTGGGCGCGGGCAAGGGCATCTCCAAGGCGGGCCCCAGCCTGATCCTGGCGTACGCCGTCGCGGGCCTCGTCATCTTCGTCATCATGCGGGCACTCGGCGAACTGCTGATGTACCGCCCGGTGTCGGGTTCGTTCTCGGAGTACGCGCGCGAGTTCATCGGCCCGTTCGCCGGTTTCGTCACCGGGTGGACGTACTGGCTGTTCTGGGTGGTCACGGGCATCACCGAGGTCACCGCGGCCGCCGCCTACATGACGTACTGGTGGAACATCCCGCAGTGGATCTCGGCGCTGATCTTCACCGTCGTCCTGTACGGCGCCAACCTGATCTCCGTGAAGCTCTTCGGCGAGCTGGAGTTCTGGTTCTCCATGGTCAAGGTCACCGCCATCATCGGCATGATCCTGATCTGCGCCGGCATCCTCACGATCGGCTTCTCCGACGCCGGTGACACCGCCTCCGTCAGCCACCTGTGGAACGAGGGCGGCTTCTTCCCGCACGGCGTCGGCAGCACCCTGATGACCCTCCAGATGGTCATGTTCGCCTTCCTCGCCGTCGAGCTGGTCGGTGTGACCGCGGGCGAGTCCAAGGACCCCAAGACCGTGCTGCCCAAGGCGATCAACACCGTGCCGTGGCGCATCGCCGTCTTCTACGTCGGCGCGCTGATCATGATCCTGTCGGTCGTGCCGTGGACCGCCTTCCACCCGGGTGTCAGCCCGTTCGTGGCCGCGTTCCAGAAGATGGGCCTGGCCGCCGGCGCCGGCATCGTGAACTTCGTCGTGCTCACCGCGGCGCTGTCCTCCTGCAACTCCGGTATGTACTCCACCGGCCGCATGCTGCGCGACCTCGCGCTCAACAGCCAGGGCCCGAAGGTCTTCACCCGGCTGACCTCCAGCGGCACCCCGCTCGTCGGCACGTCGGTCTCCGCCGCGCTGATGCTGGTCGGCGTGTGGATCAACTACCAGTGGCCGGGCAAGGCGTTCGACTACGTGGTGTCCTTCGCGACCATCTCCGGCATGTGGGCGTGGATCGTCATCCTGTTCTGCCAGATCCGCTACCGCGCCAAGTCCGACCGCGGTGAACTGCCCCGCTCGGAGTTCCGCGCGCCGGGCGCCCCGTTCACCAGCTGGTTCGCGCTCGCCTTCATCGGCATGGTGATCGTCATGATGGGCATCGACAAGGACGCCCGGGTCTCGCTGTACTGCGCGCCGCTGTGGGCCCTGATCCTCGGCGTCGCCTACCTGGTGCTCAAGCGCCGCAACCCGGAGGCCGCGGCCTTCCGCAAGCGCTGAGGAACCGACGCACCCCGGAGAACACCCCCCCGGGACGTCCTGCCGCCGGGAGCACTCGTGGCGCCCCCGGCGGCGCCGCTCAGGACGTCCGGCATGTGGGCCGTCCCGTACCGACCCCCGGTACGGGACGGCCCCTCTGCTTATCCTGGCCCCCATGCTGACCATCACCCAGGCCCTGTACGACCGAATCGTCGCCCACGCGCGCGAGGACCACCCCGACGAGGCGTGCGGCGTGGTCGCCGGCCCGGCGGGCTCCGGCCGCCCCGAGCGGTTCGTCCCGATGCTCAACGCGGCCCGCTCGCCCACCTTCTACGAGTTCGACTCCCAGGACCTGCTCAAGCTCTACCGCGACCTGGACGACCGCGACGAGGAGCCGGTGATCATCTACCACTCCCACACCGCGACCGAGGCCTACCCCTCCCGCACGGACATCTCCTACGCCAACGAGCCCGGCGCCCACTACGTCCTGGTCTCCACGGCCGACACCGACGGCGCCGGCGAGTTCCAGTTCCGCTCGTTCCGCATCCTCGCCGGTGAGGTCACCGAGGAGGAGGTCAAGGTGGTCGAGGCGTACCCCTCGCCGTGACTCCGGACGCACATCGTCCCACAAGGTGGACGAATCGCGTCCGGGATGTGGGAAGACCCTCCGGGGAACGTCGCGGGAATCGATACGATGAGCCCATGGTTTTCCACGACGTGAGCGAGAAGACGCCGGGCACACTGCTCGTGGCGCGGCTGCACGTCGACCTGTGCAGGCTCGCCAGCGCCATCTGTTGACGCCGGCCCTGCCGCCGTACGGCCGTGGGCCGCGGCGCCCAGATCCGCGTACGCCACCCGTGCGCCCCGCGCCGCCGCGCGCCCACCGACCCGACACCTTCCGACAGGAGCCCTGAGCCATGGCCATCGAGGTCCGCATCCCCACCATCCTCCGCACGTACACCGACGGCCAGAAGGCGGTGGCGGGCAGCGGGAACACCCTCGCCGAGCTGTTCGCCGACCTCGAGGCCCGGCACGCGGGCATCCAGGCCCGCATCGTGGACGGCGACCAGCTGCGCCGCTTCGTCAACGTGTACCTGAACGACGAGGACGTCCGCTTCCTGGACGGCATCAACACCAAGCTGTCCGACGGCGACAACGTCACGATCCTGCCGGCCGTGGCCGGCGGCATGCGCTGATCGGCCGCTGACCAGCGATGCGTTACGACTCCCCGCTGGCCGCGGTGGGCAACACCCCCCTGGTGCGCCTGCCGCGGCTGTCGCCGTCCTCCGAGGTCCGCATCTGGGCCAAGCTGGAGGACCGCAACCCCACCGGCTCGGTCAAGGACCGTCCCGCCCTGCACATGATCGAGCAGGCGGAGAAGGACGGCCGGCTGACCCCGGGCTGCACCGTCCTGGAGCCCACCTCCGGCAACACCGGCATCTCCCTCGCCATGGCGGCCAAGCTCAAGGGCTACCGCATGGTGTGCGTGATGCCGGAGAACACCTCGCAGGAGCGCCGGGAGCTGCTCGGCATGTGGGGCGCCGAGATCATCCCCTCACCGGCCGCCGGCGGCTCCAACACCGCCGTACGCGTGGCCAAGGAGCTGGCCGCCGAGCACCCCGACTGGGTGATGCTCTACCAGTACGGCAATCCGGACAACGCGGGTGCCCACTACGCCACGACGGGCCCGGAGATCCTCGCCGACCTCCCCTCGATCACCCACTTCGTGGCCGGCCTCGGCACCACCGGCACCCTCATGGGCGTCGGCCGCTACCTGCGCGAGCACAAGCCGGACGTCAAGGTCGTCGCCGCCGAACCCCGTTACGACGACCTGGTGTACGGGCTGCGGAACCTCGACGAGGGCTTCGTCCCGGAGCTGTACGACGCCTCCGTGCTCACCACCCGCTTCTCCGTCGGCTCCGCCGACGCGGTCACCCGCACCCGCGAACTCCTCCAGCAGGAAGGCATCTTCGCGGGCGTCTCCACCGGCGCGGCCCTGCACGCGGCGATCGGCGTCGGCAGGAAGGCCGTCCAGGCGGGCGAGAGTGCCGACATCGTCTTCGTCGTGGCCGACGGCGGCTGGAAGTACCTCTCCACCGGCGTCTACACGGCGGCCACCACGGAGGAGGCCATCGAGACGCTCCAGGGCCAGCTCTGGGCGTAGGGGATCCGACCGCGCCGGTGGTACGTCACATCCGTACCAGGAGACCGGACACCGGCGGAAAGGCGGACCCCATGCGCCGTACGACCCCCCTCGCCCTCACGGCGGCAGCGCTGCTCCTCGCGGGCTGCGGCTCCCGGCAGGCGGACACCGGGAGCGGCGGCAAGGCGTCGGCGCCGCCGTCCCCCACCCGGTCCGCGGGCGGCTGCACCGGCCACGCGGAGCTGACGGCCGCCGACCACGGCCGCACCGTCTGCGTGGCCGAGGGCGGTGAGCTCCGCCTGACCCTGGACGGCACCCGCGCCCGCCCGTGGAAGCCGGTCAGCGCGAGCGGTACCGCTCTGCGGGGCATCAACGCGGGCTTCGTCCTGCGGCCGGGTGACGCCACGGCCGCGTACCGGGCGGTGACCGCCGGCACGGTGAGGCTCACCTCGTCCCGCCCGCTGTGCGCCCGGCCCACCGCCCCGGACCGGGTCTCCTGCAAAGGCATCGAGGAGTGGACGGTGACCGTGCGGGTGGGCTAACCCGCGAGGTGGCGTACCTGGTCCCACAGGACCGGGTCGACCGCGCCCACCCGGCGCCGGAAGTGGCCCACCGGGACCTCGCGCAGTTCGTCGGTCTCCAGGAAGCTGGGCCGGCCCCGGGCGTCGCCGACCGCGCCCGGCGGCAGCGGGATCACCCCGCTGCGCTCGTCGTGGTACTTGCTGGTGATCTTCGCGACCGTGGCCCGGTCGCCGCGCACGGCCAGTACCAGGCACGGCCGGTCCTTCACCGCGGCCCGGTCCTCGTAGGGCACATCCGCCCACCAGATGTCGCCGGGAGAGGGCCGTGCCGCGTGGGTCGTCCGCGTGCCCGGCCGGCCCGGGGGCCGCAGCCGCCGCCCGCCCGGCCGGCGGCCGCGGCCCCAGCCGTCGACGAGCGTGGCGACCAGCGCCAGCAGTACCACCGCCGCGAGCGCCAGCCACCAGGACGTGTCCATACGAAGACGTTACCGGCGCGCGCCGCACATTGCGCGCCCTCCGGTGAATCCCCCACCCCGGGTCCAGCCGAACCGGTGACAGCACAGGTGAGTTCGCCCACAACGGCCCCTGGCGAAGGAGCGACCCGCGCCCGCGCGCCTTACGCTCGACGCACCGCACGCCCCCCGTCAGCCCCCATCCTGACCGGCCTTCCCGTACCGCCCACCGGTTCCCGCCAGCGGAGGTTTCTGCTTCATGAAGCTCACCGTCGTCGGCAGCTCGGGGTCGTTCCCGTCCGCGGAATCGGCCTGTTCGAGCTACCTCCTCGAGGCCGACGGCTTCCGGCTGCTTCTCGACATGGGCAACGGCGCCCTCGGCGAGCTCCAGCGCCACTGCGGTCTCTACGACCTCGACGCGATCTTCCTCAGCCATCTGCACGCCGACCACTGCATCGACATGTGCGCCTACTTCGTGGCGCGCTACTACCGCCATGACGGCGGCCGGTGCGGCCCGGTCCCGGTCTACGGCCCCGAGGGCACCGAGCACCGGCTGACCACGGCCTACGCGGACACCCCCTCCGCCTCCTCCATGAGCGAGGTCTTCGACTTCCACACGGTCAAGCCGTCCACGTTCGAGATCGGCCCGTTCACCGTGCACACGGAGCGGGTCCGCCACCCCGTGGAGGCGTACGGCATCCGGGTCGAGCACGGCGGTAGGTCCCTGACGTACTCCGGCGACACGGGCGTCACCGCCACGCTGGACGAGCTGGCCCGGGACACCGACCTGTTCCTGTGCGAGGCCGCGTTCACGCACGGCAAGGAGAGCATTCCCGACCTGCACCTCAACGGCCGTGAGGCGGGTGAGACGGCGGCCCGCGCGGGCGCCCGCCGCCTGGTGCTCACCCACATCCCGCCGTGGACCGACCCCCTGGTGAACCTGCGGGACGCCCGCGAGGTGTTCGCCGGGCCGGTGGCGCTGGCGGCGCCGGGACAGACGTACGACATCTGAGCGTGACGTGCGCGGGGCCCCGGAACCGTCCTGGTTCCGGGGCCCCGCGCGTCGTCCGGGCCGACCGGGCTACTTGCCCTCGGCCTTCTGGAGTTCGGCCAGTTCCTCGTCGGACTCCCGGCCCGGCGTGGGCAGGTCGAACCGGGTGATCGCGAAGCGGAAGACCACGTAGTAGACGACCGCGAAGCACAGGCCGACCACGACCAGGCCCCACGGGTTGCTGGCGATGCCCAGGTTCAGGCCGAAGTCGACGACGCCCGCCGAGAAGCCGAAGCCGTCCTTCATGCCCAGCGCCCAGGTCAGCCCCAGCGAGAGGCCGGTGAGGACCGCGTGGATGGCGTACAGCACCGGCGCGATGAACATGAAGGTGAACTCGATGGGCTCGGTGACGCCGGTGACGAAGGACGTCAGCGCCAGCGAGAACATCATGCCGCCGACGACCTTGCGGCGCTCGGGCCGGGCGCAGTGGACGATGGCCAGGCAGGCGGCCGGCAGGGCGAACATCATGATCGGGAAGAAGCCGGTCATGAACTGGCCCGCGTGGGGGTCGCCGGCCAGGAAGCGCGCGATGTCACCGCTCTTGCCGTGGTACTCGCCCGCCTGGAACCACGGGAACGAGTTCAGCAGGTGGTGCATGCCGATCGGGATCAGCGCACGGTTGGCGACACCGAAGATGCCCGCGCCCACGGCGCCCGAGCCGACCAGCCACTCGCCGAAGTTGTGCAGGCCCGTGCCGAGGACCGGCCAGATGTAGCCGAAGACGATGCCGAGGAGGAGACCGGCGAACGCCGCCAGGATCGGGACGAGGCGACGGCCGCCGAAGAAGCCCGCCCAGTCGGGCAGCTTGGTGCGGTGGAAGCGCTGGTACAGCAGGGCCACGACTATGCCCATCACCACGCCGCCGAGGACCTTGGCGTCCACCGGGGCGTTCACCATGTGGACCTTGCCGTCGACGACGGTGGCCACCTTCGGCAGGTTCTTGTCGGTGAACGTGCCGAGCACGTTCTTGAACACGAGGTAACCGGTGACCGCGGCGAGGGCGGTGGAGCCGTCCGACTTCTTCGCGAAGCCGATGGCGATGCCCACCGCGAACAGCAGCGCCATGTTGTCGAGGATGGCGTTGCCGCCGGCGGCCATGAAGGACGCGATCTTCGTCAGGAAGGCCGGGAAGGACGGGCGTCCCAGCATGTCGGCGTTGCCGAGGCGCACCAGCAGGGCGGCGGCCGGCAGCACGGCCACCGGGAGCATCAGGCTGCGCCCGATACGCTGGAGGACGGCCATCACGCCGGCGCCCTTCTTCTTCTGGTCGGCCGCGGGAGCGGCGCTGGCCGTGGTCACAACTTCCTCCGGTAAGCAGGGCGCCGCCCGGGAACCGAGGAGGGGGACGGCAGCGTCTCTGGTCTACACCACTCACTGGTGTAGACCTGTTGTAGCACGATGAACGCGGGATAAGGAACCCACTGATCCGCGGTCGCGGCGCTACAGTGCGTACTCGTCCGCCCGGCCGCCCGGCGCCCCGCTCACCGCACGTTGTCGCGGTCCATCTCCTCCGCCACCTCGGCCGGTTCCCGTCCCGGCGTCCGCAGGTCGAAGCGCGTGATCGCGAACCGGAAGACGGCGTAGTACACGGCCGCGAAGGCCAGGCCGATCGGGATGATCGCCCACGGTTTCGTCGCGAGGTTCCAGTTGATGACGTAGTCGATCAGGCCCGCGGAGAAACTGAAGCCGTCGTGCACCCCGAGCGCCCAGCTCGCCCCCAGGGAGACGCCGGTGAGCACCGCGTGGACGGCGTACAGCGCGGGCGCGACGAACAGGAAGGAGTACTCCAGGGGTTCGGTGATGCCCGTCACGAACGACGTCAGCGCGACCGAGAGCATCAGGCCGCCGACCTCCTTGCGGCGCTCCGGCCGGGCGCAGTGCGTGATCGCCAGCGCGGCGGCCGGCAGTGCGAACATCATGATCGGGAAGAAGCCCGTGGTGAACTGGCCGGCGTGCGGATCGCCCGCCAGGAACATGTTGATGTCCCCGTGCACGGGCCTGCCGCCCGGTGGCGTGTAGGTGCCGAACTGGAACCAGACGGGCACGTTCAGGAACTGGTGCAGGCCGATGACGAGCAGCGCCCGGTTGGCCAGGCCGAACAGGCCGGCGCCCCACGCGCCCAGGTCCCGCAGCCAGTCCGCGAAGCTCTCCAGGGCGCCGCCGATCGGCGGCCAGACCCACAGGCACAGCGCCGCGAAGCCGATCGCGACGAACGCCATGACGATGGGGACGAGGCGGCGGCCGTTGAAGAAGCCCAGCCAGTCCACCAGGCGGGTGCGGTGGTAGCGGGCCCAGAAGAAGGCCGCCAGCAGACCCATCACGATGCCCCCGAACACGCCGGGGTTCTGGAACGCGTACGGCGTCACCGCGCCGACGCCCGACCCGACGCTCACCTGGCAGCCGACGTCCGGGATCGCCGTGGAGCCGCCCGGGCACCGCTCGGGGAACTGGTGCAGCACGTTGTAGTAGACGAGGAAGCCCGCCACCGCCGCCAGCGCCGTGGAGCCGTCCGACTTCTTCGCCATGCCGATCGCCACGCCCACGCAGAACAGCAGCGGCAGTCCCAGGGAGCCGTCGAGCAGCGCGCCGCCGGCCCCCTTCATCACCTTGGAGACATCGGTCCAGCCCAGACCCTGGTCGCCGAAGACGTCGGGCTGGCCCAGCCGGTTCAGGATGCCCGCGGCCGGCAGCACCGCGATGGGCAGCTGGAGGCTGCGCCCCATCTTCTGGAGGCCCTGGAACAGCCGTTGGAGGTGGACCCGGTGGGGGCCGGCCGCGCTCTCGGCACTCATGGCGTCCTTTCCGGGGCGCCCGACCGGGAGGCGGTTTGGCGACCTTCCCCAGGGTGGTGTAGACCAGTCGGCGGACGGTTCCGCTGTCGTGAACGCCATCATCCGGCGCGGACGGCATGACCGCTCGCGAAGATGGGCCAACTGTGGGTTACTGCGACAAAGCGGTTCGGATCAGGGAGAAGGAACATGGCCAGCAAGGCTGAGAAGATCGTCGCCGGCCTCGGCGGCATCGACAACATCGAGGAGATCGAGGGCTGCATCACCCGGCTGCGCACCGAGGTGTCCGACCCCGAGCTCGTCAACGAGGCCGCCCTGAAGGCCGCCGGTGCCCACGGTGTCGTCAGGATGGGCACCGCCATCCAGGTCGTCATCGGCACCGACGCCGACCCGCTCGCCGCGGAGATCGAAGACATGATGTGAGCACCCCGGCTCACCGGTGAACCCGTTCACCCCGAGGGGCTCTTCCCGATACGGGAGGAGCCCCTTCCGCCTGTGCCGATAGGCTCGTCGGCATGTCTCGCATCGACGGCCGTACCCCCGAACAGCTCCGCCCGGTCACCATCCAGCGAGGATGGAGCAAGCACGCCGAGGGCTCCGTCCTCGTCTCCTTCGGTGACACCCGGGTCCTCTGCACCGCCTCCGTCACCGAAGGCGTCCCGCGCTGGCGCAAGGGCAGCGGCGAGGGCTGGGTCACCGCGGAATACGCCATGCTGCCCCGCGCCACCAACACCCGCGGCGACCGCGAGTCCGTCAAGGGCAGGATCGGCGGCCGCACCCACGAGATCTCCCGGCTCATCGGCCGCTCCCTGCGCGCCGTCATCGACTACAAGGCGCTCGGCGAGAACACCGTCGTCCTCGACTGCGACGTCCTCCAGGCCGACGGCGGCACGCGCACGGCGGCCATCACCGGCGCCTACGTCGCCCTGGCCGACGCCGTCGCCTGGGCGCAGGGCAGGAAGCTCGTCAAGGCCGGCCGGAAGCCGCTCACCGGCACCGTGAGCGCCGTCTCGGTCGGCATCGTCGACGGTGTCCCGCTGCTCGACCTCTGCTACGAGGAGGACGTGCGCGCCGAGACCGACATGAACGTCGTCTGCACCGGCGACGGCCGCTTCGTCGAGGTCCAGGGCACCGCCGAGGCCCAGCCCTTCGCCCGCACGGAACTCGACGCCCTGCTCGACCTCGCCGTCGCCGGCTGCGCCGACCTGACCGCACTGCAGCAGACCGCCCTGGCGCGGACGCAGGAGAGCTGAGCGCGTCCGTCCGGCGGTGGGGGGAGATGCCGGCGGCCGGGCGGGGACACTGGCGGGTGCCGCGGCCGAGCGGTATCTGATCCGTACCGCTCGGCCGCGGTGCCGGGGCGTCAGCGTGCCCGGTGGCAACCGGCGTCCGGCGCCGGGCGGTGGTGACGGCGAGGTGGAAGGCCGCGGTCACGGGACGGCGTTCCGGTGGTCGTCGGTGCCCGGCACGTCCGGGGAGCCGGTCAGGGTGCGGTCGGGGGTGCTCTCCCACGTCAAGGTGCCGGTGGGGGAGCGCTTGATGTACTTGTACTGCACCGTGGCGCCGGCGGGCAGCTGGACGGTGCTCGACCAGTGCGGGCAGGCGCTCGCGGTGGTGCCCAGGGGACGGCCTCGGCCGGGGCCCGGCCGCCCGGCTGCGGGGCGCTGCCGGAGACCAGGAGCGTCTCGCCCTCCGGGGTGGCCTGCGCGCGGAACGTGACGGAATACGTCTCCCACCGTGGTCGCCCGGGTGTGGGGAGCCGTGCCGGCGAGCAGGCCGGTGAGCAGCACACCGAGCATGAGCACCGACCGCCGGGCGGCCGGGACCCGATGTCCTGTCGAGGAGCGTCCCCGGCGCGCAAGCCGAACCCCCGGACGCCGGCGGCAACCCGGCGGCGCTCCCCGGCGTCCCTGTGAGTGCGGGCCCGCGACCCATCGGCGTGCGCCCGTCCAGCCGTACCAGGGAGGGGACCCCATCATGGCCGCCAGCCGACGCGCACGCCGGCGCCGCGTGACCGCCATCGCCGCCGCCGTGGCCGCCGCCGCGCTCACCGCCGGCCTCACCACCGGCTGCGACGCCGTGAACAAGGCCCTGGACTGCGTGCAGTCCGCCGACGCCATCGCCGACAGCGTCACCGACCTCCAGCAGGCCGTGGAGAACGCCGCCGCCGACCCCTCCCGGACCGACGCCTCGCTCGACTCCATCGACAAGAGCCTGCGCGAGATCGGCGCCAAGACGGACGACACCGACGTGAACAAGGCCGTGGACGACCTGAACCGGGCCATCGGCAACGTCCGCGCCGCCATCCGCGACGGCGACCGCACCCCCGACGTCGGCCCCGTCACCGACGCGGCCGGCGAACTCACCAAGGTCTGCACGTCGTAGGCACTCAAGGGGCGCGGGCCGTGGGCGCTCGCGCCGGTGCGGGGCGCCTCAGTGCTCCCCGCCGCGATACCGCTCCCGCTCCCGCCGCGCGTCCCGGCGCCCGGCCCGGCGCGCGGGGTCCAGCTCGTGCCGCTCGGCGCGGCGCGCGTGCCGCAGCTCGTGCCGGGACTCCCTGCGCTCCAGCTTCTCCCGGCGGCGCCGCTCCTTCAGCCGCTGCCGCTCCGCACGCGGAAGTTTGCGCTCCACGCCGACCCCGCCCCAGAACGCGAAACCGCCGACGACCACCCGCGGGGCATCCGGCGCGGGCGGACCGTCGTCCGCCGGATGCTCGAAGGCGCCCATCACCCCGATCCCGCGCACGACGACCTCGACCCCCGGCGGCACGACGATCTGGAGGCCGCCCATGACCGCCACGCAGACGATCTCGACCTCACGGTCCGCGAAGTCCGCGTCCCTGAGATCGATGACGCCGCCGCCCATGAACGCGAAGCAGCTGAACCGTCTGGGCATCGTCCAGCGGCCCTTGCGCTCGAACCCCGACAGGATCGCGACCGCCGTCGAGGACGCCGGCCCCCCGGTGATCCGCGGCGCCCAACGACCGTCGCCCACCGGTGCCTTGGTGAAGGAGACCGGGGCCGGCGCCACGGTGCCGACCCCGGGCAGATCGCGGGTCAGCGGCGCCAGCTCGCCGTACGTCCGCGCGGTGTAGGCCGCCTCCAGCCGCTCCTCGAACTCCTCCATGGCGAGCCGCCCCTCGGCCAGGGCGTCCCGCAGTATCTCGGCGACTCGCTCTCGGTCGGCGTCGGACGCGCGGAGGTCCGGGGCTGCGTCGTCGCTCATGACGACACCCTACGAGACGGCCCTCTCCGCGTACATCCTGGCGATGACGGCCTCGATGTCCGGTTCCCGCACCGACAGATCCACCAGCGGGTACCGGGCCGCCAGATCCGCCACCAGGGGCGCCGCCGACTGCCCCGCAGGGAATGCCAGCCACTGCCGCGGCCCCTCCACCCGCACCACCCGCGCCGACGCCACCTCGACCGGCGGCAGCTCCCGCTCCAGGTCCACCACCAGCGTCCGTTCGCTCTCCCCGGCCTCGTGCAGCCCGTCGAGCGAGCCGTCGTACACCAGCCGCCCGTGGTCGATCACCATCACCCGCGAACACAACTGCTCGATGTCCTGGAGGTCGTGCGTGGTCAACAGCACCGTCGTACCGCGCTCGGCGTTCACCTCCCGCAGGAACTCCCGCACCCTGGCCTTCGAGACGACGTCCAGACCGATCGTCGGCTCGTCCAGGTACAGCACCTCCGGATCGTGCAGCAGCGCCGCCGCGATGTCCCCGCGCATCCGCTGCCCCAGCGACAGCTGCCGCACCGGCACGTCCAACAGGGCACCCAGATCCAGCAGTTCCACCAGCCGGTCCAGGTTCTGGCGGTAACGGGCGTCCGGTATGCGGTACATGCGGTGCGCCAGCCGGTAGGAGTCGGCCAGCGGCAGGTCCCACCACAGAGTGGTCCGCTGCCCGAACACCACTCCGATCCGGTGCGCCAGCCGCGCGCGCTCCCGCGCCGGATCGATGCCGGCCACCCGCAGCCGCCCCGCGCTCGGCGTCAGGATGCCGGTCAGCATCTTGATCGTGGTCGACTTGCCCGCGCCGTTCGGCCCGATGTACCCGACCATCTCCCCGCGCGCCACGGTGAACGAGATCGAGTCCACCGCCCGCACCTCGTGCCGCTCCCGCTTGAGGAACCCGGCCTTCCGACGCACCTCGAAGACCTTCTCGACCTTCTCCAGTGCGATGAACTCACTCACGCTAACTCCCTGTGCCGCGATACGAACGGAGTCCCGCCCGCCAGGCCAGCCCGGCCAGCGCACAGCACCCCACCGCCACCAGCGGCGAGGTGAACGCGGTCCACGTCGGCAGGTCCAGCGGATACGGCCGCCCCAGCACGTAGCACGCGGGCAGCCAGTTGACGAAGGCCAGCGGCAGCACGAACGTCACCCCGCGCACCAGCTCCTTCGCGAACACCGACGGCGGATACTGCAACAGCGTCGTACCGCCGTAGGTGAAGGCGTTCTGCACCTCCGAGGCGTCCTGGGCCAGGAACTGGAACGCCGCCCCCGCCACGAACACCGCGGCGAAGATCCCGAAGCCGCTCACCACGATCACCGGCATCAGCAGCACCTTCGGCACCGTCCACGCGATGTCCAGCCGGGTCAGCGACCAGCCCAGCACCAGCGCCCCCTGCGTCACCCGGCCCAGCCGGCGCAGCGCGAACCGGTCGGCCGCCACCTGCGCCAGCACCGGTGCCGGCCGCACCAGCAGCGTGTCCAGCGTTCCGTCCCGAACCCGCCGCCCCAGCCGGTCCATCGAGCCGATCACCAGGTCCGCCAGCCCGAACGAGGTCGCGGACAGCCCGTACAGGAACGCCACCTCGGGCAGCGAGTAGCCGCCCAGCGTGTCCACCCGGGAGAACATCAGCATGATCGTGACGAAGTCGAAGAAGGTCGCCGCGAAGTTCCCGAACGTGGTCATGGCGAACGACGCGCGGTAGGCCATCGTCGACCGGATCCACATCCCCGCCACCAGCCGGTACGCCCGCACCCACCCGGCCAGGCGCTCCAGCGTCCCCGGCACCGCCGGGCTCCCCTCAGCCACCCTGCACCACCACCCGGCGCGTCGCCGCCGACTGCACCAGCCGCCCCGCGCCCAGCAGCACCGCCGCCCACGCCGCCTGGAACAGATAGGTGGGCAGCGGATCCCCGTGCCCCAGCAGGATGTCCGCCGGCGCCTGGAGCAGCGAGGACCACGGCAGCGCCCGTACGACCTCGCCGAACGCGCCCGGGAACACGTTCAGCGGCAGCAGCATCCCCGAGCAGAAGTACCCCAGCAGCCACGCCATCTGCCCCACGCCGGTGCCGTCCAGCAGCCAGAACGCGCTCAGCGCCACCAGGTACCGGATGCCGAAACCCACCAGCATCGCGAGCAGCACGGCGACCAGGAAGGCCACCCACGTGCCGGCGTCGGACGGCAGGTACACCGGGAAGCACAGGGCGCCGAACAGGAACGGGACGAGTCCCCGGCCGACCAGCTGGAACAACGCCCGGCCCAGGTCCGCCGCCAGCCACCACAGCTGGAGGTCGGCCGGCCGGTACAGGTCGATGACCACATCACCCGTACGGATGCGCTCGATCAACTCCTCCTCGACGCCGCCGCCCCCGATCGCGAGCGTCGACAGGAATGCCTGGCCGAGCCAGACATAGGTGACGACCTGCGCCTGGTCGTACCCGCCGAGGTGCGGCTTCTGGTCCCACAGCGCGCGGTAGGTGTAGACGAGGATCAGCCCGAAGGCCGTGTTCGTGAACACCCCTGCCGCAGTGGCGGCCCGATAGGTCGCGTACCGTCTGAAGCCCCCTGCCGCGACGGCCGCATACAACCGTCCCGCACCCACGTCAGTCGACCTCCCCGGACTGCTCGACACCGAAGCGCAGGAGCCTAGTCCGGAGCCCCGGCGGTCGGCCACGCGTTATCCGGCCGGAAGCGTGCCGGAATCCGGGAACGGAACGCCAGGTGCGAGAGTCTTCAAACAGGGGGCGCAGAAGGCGTACGAGGCGTACGGGAACGTACGACGCGAAACAGGAGTCCGTGCACGACATGAGCGACGAGCCGCAGCCGCAGCAGCCGAACGAGGGCGCGGCACCGAAAAAGCCGCTGCCGGCTGAAGGGTCCGGGAATCCGGGGCGCCGCGAGCCGCGCGGGGGGACGAGCGGGTCCGACGACACCGCGAGCCGGCCGCCCCGCGAGCCCGCCGCCCGCCGCCCGCACACCACGGCCGGCCCGGCCGGCCCCACGACCTCCGGCACCGGCACCGGCAGCGGTGCCGGTCCCGGGGCCCGCGGAGCCGAGGGCACCCGGGCGGGCACCCCCGGGCCCGATGCCGACCGCGACACCCCGGGAGCACCCGGCCGGGAAACGAACCGGACGCCCCGCCCCGGGTCCGGTCCGGCGGACTCGCCGTCCCGTTCCGTTTCCGGCTCCGGCTCCGGCTCCGGCGCCCAGGACCGTACGGCCTCCATGGCCCGCGCCCGCCAGGCGGCCCGGGCCCGGACGGAACAGTCCGAGGCCGCGGACACCGGCAGGCCCGGGGGCACGGGCGCCCCTGCGGGCTCCGGTGGCGCCGAGGGGTCTGGCGGCGCTGCCGGTTCGGGTGGCGCGGGCTCCGACGCCGCCAAGGGTTCCGGCGGGGCCGCCGGCAAGGGGTCCCGCGCCGGTGGGGCGGGTGCCTCCGAGGGCGCGCCCGTGTCGGAGCAGGCTCAGTCGGCCGAGAGCACCCAGGTGCTCCGGCGCATCACCCCGCCCAGGGGACCCGAGGCGTCCGCCGCCGGATCCGCGTCCTCGGCGCAGTCCGGGAAGGGCCCCAGGCAGCCGCGGTCCGGACAGGCACCCGGAGCCGCCGAGGCGGCCGGCAAGGCGGCCGGTGCCGCCGCGAGTGCCGGTACCGCTGCCGCTTCCGGCAAGGCGCCCGGTCCTGCCCGAGGTCCCGGCAAGGCGCCCGGTGCCGGTGGGGCGCCGGTGGCCGAGACCACGCAGGTGCTGCGGCGGGTCGCCGCGCCTCGCCCGGGGGAGCCCGGTGAGGCCGGCGCCTCCTCGCCGGCGAAGCAGGACCCCGCCGGACGTACTCCCCGTACCTCCGTGCCCCGCCCGGCCGGCCAGGACTCCGGCACCGGCGCCGCCGCCAAGAGCACCGGCGCCGCCGCTTCGGCCGCAGCGTCCTCCCCGGCCGCCGCACGGGCCGCCCGCGCCGCACGAGCGGCCGGTGCCGTCGGGGCAGCCGGTGCGGCCGCCTCAGCCGCCGCTCAGTCGTCCCCGGCCGGTGCCGGTGCCGGCGCCGCCGCCCGCCCCGGCTCTTCCGGGGCCGAGACCACCGCGCTCGCCACCACCGACGGCCCGACCGCCGGAGGCGACGGCGGCGGCAGCGGTGAGGGCAACGGCGGTGGCAAGGGCAGGAAGGGCAAGCGGCCCCGGCGGACCGGGTGGCGGCGGCTTCTGCCGACGTGGCGCATGGTGCTGGGCACCTTCGTCGTCGGCGTGCTTCTCCTCGTCGGCGTCTTCTTCGTCGGCTACTCCCTGGTCAAGATCCCGTCGGCCAATGCCTTCGCCACCAAGCAGGCCAACGTCTACCTCTACGCCGACGGCTCCCAGATCGCCCGCGACACACGCGACAGCCAGGTCAACCGCGAGAACGTCGGTCTCGCCGGGATCTCCAAGGACGCCCAGCACGCCGTACTGGCCGCCGAGGACCGGGACTTCTACACCGAGTCCGCCGTCGACCCCAAGGCGATGCTCCGCGCGGGCTGGAACACCGCGACGGGCAAGGGCAAGCAGTCCGGCTCCACGATCACCCAGCAGTACGTGAAGAACTACTACCTGGGCCAGGAGCAGACGCTCACCCGCAAGGCCAAGGAGTTCTTCATCTCGATCAAGCTGGACCGCGAGAAGTCCAAGAACGAGATCCTCGAGGGCTACCTCAACACCAGCTACTTCGGCCGCAGCGCCTACGGCATCCAGGCCGCCGCCCAGGCGTACTACAGCCGTGACGCCGCCGACCTCGACCCGGCCCGTGCCGCCTATCTCGCCGCGCTCGTCAACGCGCCCAGCGAGTACGACGTCGTGGCGCACCCCGAGAACAAGAAGGCGGCCGTCGCCCGCTGGAACTACGTCCTGGACGGCATGGTGAAGAAGGGCTGGCTCAGCGCCTCCGAGCGCGCCGGCGTGAAGTTCCCCATGCCCAAGGAGCAGATACTCTCCACGGGCCTGTCCGGTCAGCGCGGTTATCTCGTCGAGGCGGTCCGGCACTACCTGATCACCAACAAGATCGTGACGGCCGACCAGTTGCAGGCCGGCGGCTACCGCATCACCACGACCATCCAGAAGAACAAGCAGGACGCCTTCGTCAAGGCCGTCGACGACCAGCTGATGTCGAAGCTGGACAAGAAGAACCGCAAGGCCGACACCTACGTCCGGGCCGGCGGCGCCTCCGTCGACCCCAGGACCGGTGAGGTCGTCGCCATGTACGGCGGCGTCGACTACGTGAAGCAGTACACCAACGGCGCGACCCGCGGTGACTTCCAGGTCGGCTCGACGTTCAAGCCGTTCGTGTTCACCGCGGCGGTGGAGAACGGCTCGACCACCCAGGACGGCCGCACGATCACCCCGAACACGATCTACGACGGCACCAACAAGCGCACCGTCCAGGGCTGGAGCGGCGCGCCGTACAACCCGGAGAACGAGGACCAGAAGTCGTACGGTCCGATCACCGTCGGCAAGGCCACCGACCTGTCGGTGAACTCGGTGTACGCGCAGATGGCCGCCGACGTGGGTCCCGCCAAGGTCAAGCAGACCGCGGTCGACCTCGGCATCCCCGCCGGCACCCCGGACCTCTACCCGTCCCCGTCGATGGCCCTCGGCACCGCCAACGCCAGCGTCCTGGACATGGCGGAGGCCTACGCCACGCTCGCCAACCACGGCAAGCACGGCACGTACACGCTGGTCCAGAAGATCACCAAGGACGGCACCGCGGCGATCGAGCTGCCCGGACGCCGGGTCAGGCAGGCCGTCAGCCGGGAGGCCGCCGACACCACCACCTCCGTGCTGCGCAGCGTGGTCGAGAGCGGCACCGCCACCGCCGCGCAGGGCGCGGGCCGGGCGGCGGCCGGCAAGACCGGTACCGCCGAGAGCGACACCGCCGCCTGGTTCGCCGGATACACCCCCGACCTGGCCACCGTGGTGTCGGTCATGGGCCAGGACCCGGTGACGGCCAAGCACATGCCGCTGTACGGCGCCCTCGGCGTGGCCCGTATGAACGGCGGCGGCCCGCCCACCCAGATCTGGGCGCAGTACACGCGCGACGCGCTGAAGGGCAAGCCGGCCGGCGCCTTCGACCTCCGGCTCCAGACCGGAGCCGACCAGCCGCAGGCGCCCGGCACCACCGCCCCGACCCAGCCCGGCACGGACGCCGGCCAGGGCACCGCCGGCACCGCCACGGACGGCGGCACGGGCGGCGGCGGAACCACCGGTGGCACCCCCACCGACGGCGGCACCACCGGCAGCACCCCCACGGACGGCGGCACCACCGGCAGCACCCCCACGGACGGCGGCACGACCACGGGCGGGGGTACCACCACCACCGGCGGTGACCCGACCGGCGGCGGTGGTACGGCCACGGACGGGGGCACCCCCACCGGCGGCGGCACGACCGGCGGCGGTGGTACGGCCACCGGGGGCGGTGACGGTGGCGCGACGGGCGGTGGCGGCCCCCAGGGCGGCAACGCCACCGGTACCGACACGGGCGGCGGCGGCTTCCCCGGCACCTGACGTCAGTGGCCGCCGGTCGCCTTCAGTCCCACCACGGCGACCAGCAGCAGGCACACGAAGAAGACCCGGGCGGCGGTGACCGGCTCACCGAGCACCATCATGCCGAGCACCGCCGCCCCGGCCGCGCCGATGCCCACCCATACGCCGTAGGCCGTGCCGATGGGCAGGGACCTCGCGGCGTACGACAGCAGGATCATGCTGGCGACGATGCCGGCCCCGGTGAACAGACTCGGAACCAGCCGGGTGAACCCCTCGCTGTACTTCATCCCCACCGACCAGCCGACCTCCAGCAGACCGGCGACGACGAGCAGAACCCAGGCCATGACAGGCACCTCCGAGACGCGGCGTTCGATTGCGCGGGTGCGTCGTCTTTGCCTTCGGCCCGGTACGGCGCGTCTCGTCGGGTTCCTTCGCGAACATAGCAAAACACGGCGAAGAGGGCCGGTGACGATCGTCACCGGCCCTCTTCGCCGTGTCTCCGGGGAGTCAGAGATACAGGCCCGTGGAGTCCTCCGACCCCTCGAACCGGTCCGCGGCGACGGCGTGCAGGTCACGCTCGCGCATGAGCACGTACGCCACGCCCCGCACCTCGACCTCCGCCCGGTCCTCCGGGTCGAACAGGACCCGGTCCCCGGCCTCCACCGTCCGCACGTTCTGGCCGACCGCGACGACCTCGGCCCAGGCCAGCCGCCGTCCGACCGCCGCGGTGGCGGGGATCAAGATGCCGCCCCCCGACCGCCGCTCGCCCTCACCGGTCTCCTGCCGCACGAGAACCCGGTCGTGCAGCATCCGGATGGGCAGCTTGTCGTGATGGGGGGTGCTGTGCTGGTTTCTGTTGGCGCTCACGCTGTGAACCTACCTGTCCTCGCCCCGCCCGTACGTGCCCGGGTCGCCGCTCACCTCAGCCCCGGCGCCGCCGGGCGGTGAGGGCCAGCAGGCCCACGACCCCCACGGCGACGAGCGCGGCCGGCACCACCCGCTCCATCCGGGGTGCCCCCTCCTCGTCCACGAACTGCGCTCGTACCTCGCTCACCAACCGGTTCACCTGCACGTATGCGCGTCCGACCGTGTGATCGACGTTCGCGACGACCTTGGCCTTCGCGTCCCCGACGATCGTCCTCGGGTGTACCCGCACCCCGATCTCGTCGAGCGTCTCCGCCAGCACTTCACGGCGGCGCTTGATGTCCGCCTCGATCTGCGCCGGGGTCCTGGTGTCCGACGTCTCCGCCACCGTACGGCCTCCGAAGTCTGCTGATGCTGTTCCGGACAGTCTGTCAGCTCCTGCCCGCACCGCACCGCAAGGCCCCCCGGTTAGGCTGGCCCGATGAGCGAGCGACTCCAGCCCGGGGACGTTGCCCCCGCCTTCACCCTCCCCGACGCCGACGGCAACGACGTCTCCCTGTCGGACCACGAGGGCCGCAAGGTCATCGTCTACTTCTACCCGGCCGCCCTGACCCCCGGCTGCACCAAGCAGGCCTGCGACTTCACCGACAACCTGGAGGTCCTGGCCGCCGCCGGCTACGACGTCATCGGCATCTCCCCCGACGAGCCGGCGAAGCTCGCGAAGTTCCGCGAGAAGGAATCCCTGAGGATCACCCTGCTGGCCGACCCCGACAAGCGGGTCACCGAGGCCTACGGCGCCTACGGCGAGAAGAAGAACTACGGCAAGACGTACCTGGGGGTCATCCGTTCCACGGTGGTCGTCGACGAGCGGGGCAAGGTCGAGCGGGCCCTGTACAACGTCCGCGCGACGGGTCACGTAGCGAAGATCATCAAGGACCTGGGCATCTGACCGCCCCGCTCCGCGGCCCCACGGCCCGTACCGCGGCGACGCGGTGCGGGCCGCTCTCCGTCCGCCGGGAATCCCCCGTGGCGCGGCACCCGTGACCGGTAGCATGTGCGTGCACGCGGCCGTGGCGGAATTGGCCTACGCGCAACACTTAGGATGTTGTGGGAGAAATCCCTTGAGGGTTCGAGTCCCTCCGGCCGCACACGTGTGAGGCGAAGGCCCGCCCGGGACCCCCGGGCGGGCCTTCGCGCTCTCGTGGTCAGCCCACCAGCTCCCGGACCACCGGCACCAGCGCCCGGAACGCCTTGCCCCGGTGGCTGATCGCGTTCTTCTCCTCGGGGCTCAGCTCGGCGCACGTACGGCTCTCGTCCTCCGGCTGGAGGATCGGGTCGTAGCCGAAGCCGTTCGTACCGGCGGGGGCGTGCCGCAGGACCCCCCGCAGCCGGCCCTCCACCACCCGTTCCGTGCCGTCCGGCAGCGCGAGGGCGGCGGCGCACGCGAAATGGGCGCCGCGGTGTTCGTCGGCGATGTCGGACAGCTGGGCCAGGAGCAGGTCCAGGTTGGCGCGGTCGTCGCCGTGCCGGCCGGCCCAGCGGGCGGAGAAGATGCCGGGCGCGCCGCCCAGGACGTCGACGCACAGGCCGGAGTCGTCGGCGACGGCCGGCAGGCCGGTGGCCCGGGCAAGGGCGTGCGCCTTCAGCAGGGCGTTCTCGGCGAAGGTGACGCCGGTCTCCCTGACGTCGGGGATGCCGGGGTAGGCGTCCGCGCCGGTCAGTTCGTGCGGCAGCCCTGCCTCGGCGAGGATCGCCCTCAGCTCGGTGATCTTTCCGGCGTTGCGGGTGGCGAGGATCAAGCGGGTCATGCCCGCCAGTATTCCCCGCCCCCCGGTCACAGCTCCGTCTGCCCCGCCCCCCGCAGCGTGCTCAGGTCGAAGACCTCGGCCATCCTGGCGTAGCCCAGGTCGCTGGGGTGCAGATGGTCGCCGGAGTCGTACTCGGCGCGCAGTCGGCGGGGGTCGTAGGGATCCCGCAGGGCCCGGTCGAAGTCGACGACGGCGTCGTACACTCCGCCGGCCCGGATTCGCGCGTTGACCTGCTGCCGTACGGCCTCGCGGGCCGGGGTGCAGCCGCGGTGGCCGCGGAAGGGCATCAGGGTGGCGCCTACGGCCTTCAGGCCGCGGGCGTGGGCCTGGCGGACGAGGGTGCGCAGGCCGGTGACGATGCGGTCCGGGTCGGCCAGCTCGCGGTTGCGGAGGATGTCGTTGACGCCGAGGTCGATGACGACGGCCCTGGCGTTGGTCCGCGAGAGCGTGTCGCGGCCGAAGCGGCCGAGGCCGCTCTGGTTCTCGGCGGGCCGCCCGAGACCGTCGGCGAGGACCTGGTTGCCGCTGATGCCCTCGTTGACGACGCTGTAGCGCGGCAGTTGACGCCCGCTCTCCAAGGCGCCGCGCAGCCGGCCGGCGAGGATGTCGGGCCAGCGGTGGTTGGCGCCGGTGGTGGAGGTGATGCCGTCGGTGATGGAGTCACCGAAGACGACGACGGTGCCGTCGGCCTCGTTGCCGAGGACGTCGAGCGCCGTCAGGTACCGCCAGTACGGGGTCTGTTCGGTGTACGGGGCGCCGGTCACGTCCTCGGCGCGCTCGCCGTCGGCGACGAAGGACGTCTGACGGGCGTGGGGGTGGTAGGTGACCGGCCCGGAGGGAGTGGGGGAGTAGGTGGTGACCAGGACGTCGCTGCCGCGCGGGATGGCGAGGCGTACGGCGTCGCTGACGATCTGTGAGCCCGCGGGGATGACGACGCCGGTGCCGCCGTCGAACGTGAGGCGCCGCATCGTCGACGCGTCGGCCGCCGCGGTGCCGTCCCCCGCCGAGAGCGCGATCGTGGCGTGGGTGAGGGTCAGCGGTGACTGGCCGTACAGATTGGAGAGCGTGATGCGGGCACTCGTACCACCGGTGGCCGTGTGGACGACGTTGCGGACCGAGCGGCCCGCCATGCCGGCCGCCTCGGTGCCGGGTTCGCCGCCGACCGGGGCGGTGGCCCAGGCGCCCACCCAGGTGCCGGTGGAGGCGGGGGCGGCGGCGCTGTCGCGGTGCGGGCGGCTGTCGGCGAGGGTGCCGCGGACGGCGCCGGGGGCGCCGTCATCGGCCGCCACGGTGACGTAGATGGCGGCGGACAGGGCCGCGACCAGGGCCACGAGTGCGCACAGGACGGCATAACCATGACGCTTGGTCATGCTTGTGTTGTTCTCCTCGGGAGATGGGAGCCCGAGGCTCCGGTCTTGCTGAGCCCATGATCCGTCACGGGCCGGGGAGATCTGACAGGACCCTGCCACTACTCCCGTCCAGAAGACGCCGGGAACTCCGGTTTCGTTCCAGGAATCGGCCGGACAGGGACAATTGTGTGCGGGATCACCGAACGGGTGGAGCTGATGGAACCTACCGATACGGGAACGACGGGACGGGGCGCTTCGTACCGGACCATGACCGCGTTCACCCCCGCCGACGAGGAGCGCCGGCGCGGGGTGCGGCGGATGAAGCTCACGGCGGCGGGCCTGCTGCTGCTCGTGGCCGTGGTGTACGTGCTGGCGAAGGTGGCCGGCCACGCGGGAGCCGGGACGTGGACGGGATATGTGGCGGCGGCGGCCGAGGCGGGCATGGTGGGCGCGCTCGCCGACTGGTTCGCGGTCACGGCCCTCTTCCGGCATCCGCTGGGCCTGCCCATCCCGCACACCGCGATCATCCCCAACAAGAAGGACCAGCTGGGCGTCTCGCTGGGCGAGTTCGTCGGGGAGAACTTCCTCTCCGAGGACGTCGTGCGGCAGCGGCTGCACGCGGTCGGGATCGCCGGCCGGCTCGGCACCTGGCTGGCGGAACCGGAGCACGCCGACCGGGTGACGGCGGAGCTGGCCACCGCGCTGCGCGGCGCGCTGACCGTGCTGCGGGACTCGGACGTGCAGGCGGTGGTCGGCGAGGCGATCACCCGGCGGGCGGACGCCCGGGAGATCGCGCCCGGACTCGGCAAGATGCTGGAGAAGGTCGTCGCCGACGGCGGACACCGCCGCGTGGTCGACCTGGTGGTGAACCGCGCCCACGACTGGCTGGTGCTGCACCGCGACGACGTGATGGTGGCCGTGGAGGGCGGCGCCCCCGGCTGGACCCCGCGCTTCGTGGACCGCAAGGTCGGCGAGCGGGTCTACAAGGAGCTGCTGCGCTTCGTCACCGAGACGCGGGACATGCCCTCCCATCCGGCGCGCGGCGCCCTCGACCGCTTCCTCACCGACTTCGCCGCCGACCTGCAGTCCGACACGGACACGCGCACCCGGGTGGAACGGCTCAAGACCGAGGTGCTGGGCCGGGGCGAGGTGCAGGAGCTGATCGCGTCCGCGTGGACGGCCGTACGGTCGATGATCGTGACGGCGGCGGACGACGAGCGCAGTGAACTGCGGCTGCGGGTCCGGGCCGCCCTGCTGTCACTGGGCACCCGGATGGCGACCGAGGCGAAGGTGCAGGGGAAGGTCGACAGCTGGGTGGAGGGCGCGGCGGTGCACGTCGTGACGACCTACCGCAAGGAGATCACCTCACTGATCACGGACACCGTGGCGGGCTGGGACGCCGAGCACACCACCCGCAAGATCGAGGCGCACATCGGCCGCGACCTCCAGTTCATCCGGATCAACGGCACGGTCGTGGGCTCCCTGGCCGGGCTGCTGATCTACACGGTGTCGCGCTGGCTGGGAGCCTGACGGGGCCCGACCGGCCGGGGCGGGTCCCGCCGGCCGGGCGGGCCGGTCCCCTTTCGGCCGGCGGGCCCGGGCTCTTCCGTCCGGGCGGGCCGGGGTCCCTCCGGCCCGGGCGAACGCCGGACCGGACTGTTCCGGCGGGCTCAGGGCACCCGGTATCCCGTCCTCGGCGAGGGAGGGAGCCCATGAGCACAGCGCAGGCCGAGAGAGGCCGGACCATCACCACCGACATACCCGCCCGGCTGGACCGGCTGCCCTGGTCCCGCTGGCACTGGACCATCGTGATCGGCCTGGGAACCGTATGGATCCTGGACGGTCTGGAGGTCACGGTCGTCGGCAACATCGCCAGCCGCCTGTCCGAGCCCGGCAGCGGCCTGTCGATCAGCTCCGGACAGGTCACCGGTACCGCGGCCGCGCTGTACGTGGCGGGCGCCTGCGTGGGGGCGCTGTTCTGGGGCCGGCTGACCGACCGGTTCGGCCGGAAGCACCTCTTCATGATCACGCTGGCGGTCTACCTCGCCGCGACGGCCCTGACGGCCGTCTCCTGGGAGGCCTGGTGGTTCTTCCTCTTCCGCTTCCTCACCGGCTTCGGCATCGGCGGTGAGTACGCGGCGATCAACTCCGCCATCGACGAGCTGATCCCGGCGAACTACCGCGGCCGGGTCGACCTGATCATCAACGGCAGCTTCTGGCTCGGCGCCGTCGGCGGCTCCCTGCTGTCCATCGTCGCGCTCGACACCGACCTGCTGGCCGCCGACGTCGGCTGGCGGCTGACCTTCGCGCTGGGCACCGTCCTCGCCCTGGTCATCCTGCTCGTACGACGGCACGTCCCGGAGAGTCCGCGCTGGCTGCTGATCCACGGCCGGGACCGGGAGGCCGAGGACATCGTCACCGGCATCGAACGCCGGGTGGAGGCCGAGCAGGGCGAGCGGCTCCCCAGGCCCGAGGGCGAGCTGGAGATCCGCCAGCGCAAGAACGTGACCTTCCTGGAGATCGCCCGCACCGTCTTCGGCCAGTACCGCAAGCGGGCCGTCCTCGGCTTCTCCCTCTTCATCGGCCAGGCGTTCCTGTACAACGCGATCACCTTCGGCTTCGGCGCGATCCTGACGAAGTTCTTCGACGTGCCCGCCGACCGCACCGGCTACTACTTCGCGGTCATCGCCATCGGCAACTTCTGCGGCCCGCTGCTGCTCGGCAGGTTCTTCGACACGGTCGGCCGCCGGGTGATGATCTCCTCGACGTACATCCTGTCCGGTCTGCTGCTGTTCGGCACGGCATGGCTGTTCGACCGGGGCTCGCTGAGCGCGGTCACCCTGACCGCCTGCTGGTGCGCGGTGCTGTTCTTCGCCTCCGCGGGCGCCTCCAGCGCCTACCTCACGGTGTCGGAGATCTTCCCGATGGAGACGCGGGCGATGTCGATCGCCTTCTTCTACGCCCTCGGCACCGCGGCCGGCGGCATCAGCGGCCCGCTGCTCTTCGCCGACCTCACCAGCACCGGCCGGGTCGGCGACACGGTCCTCGCCTTCTCGATCGGCGCGGGGCTGATGTGCGCGGCCGGCCTGGTAGCGGCGGCCCTGGCGGTACGGGCCGAACGCCGCTCCCTGGAGGACGTCGCCCGCCCGCTGACCGCGGTCGCCGGCCGGGCGAAAACGGCGGCGTAGCGCCCCGGTGGGTGCGGGGCCGCGTCGGACACCGCGACCTGCTAGGCGCCCGTAGTGGAGCCCGGCCGGACGATCATCAGGACCGTCACGGCCGCCCACAGCAGGTTGAACAACCCCGTGAACATGGCGAGCCGCACGGTCAGCCCGGCCCGGTCCGCGTTCCCCTCCAGGAGCGCGGACTGGGCCGGTAGCACGAACACGGCCAGCACGACCGCGGCCAGGACCGTCAGCCCGATCGACACGATCAGCCAGGCGCTGCCGAGCACGCCCAGCTCACGGGCGGTGGCGAACCCGAAGACCGGGACGACGACGCCGACGAGGGCGTACACGCGGCAGATCCGGTGCAGCAGTCGCAGGACGGTGGTGCCGGCTTCGGTCCCGGTGGTGGTGCCGGGGTCACCGGTCCCCCTCGGGGCGCCGGCGGTGCCCGGGACGCCGGCGTCGCCGGTGGTGGCGGGGAGGGCCGGGACGCGGCGCGCGGCCGGCGGGAACATGCTGGCGGCGACGGCGACCGGCCCGACGGCGAGGATCGCGGCGAGGACGTGGACGGCGAGGAGGAACTTGGTCACGGAGTGACCGTAGGCGCGGCGGGAATCCCGCAGGAGTGGCGAAAATGCCGACTGCCGACGGATTCCCGCCAGGCGGTGCCACCGGGACCGGCACACGGCCGCACCGCTGCCGCACTGTCGGCGACAATCCGTCGTACGGCTAGGTTCCTGCCATGCACACCGTGGCCGTACTGGCGCTGGACGGCGTCATCCCGTTCGATCTGTCCGCCCCCATCGACACCTTCGGCCGCTCACGGCTGCCCGACGGCCGGACGCCGTACCGGGTGCGGGTCTGCTCGGTGGGGGAGGAGGTGAGCGCCGGCGCCTTCACCATGCGGGCGCCGTACGGCCTGGACGCGCTCACGGAGGCCGACACGATCATCCTGCCGGGCGTCGCGGAACCCCCGGAGGCGCTGCCGCCGGCCGTCGCGGAGGCCCTGCGCGCCGCGGCGGCGCACGGCACCCGCATCGCGTCGATCTGCGTGGGCGCGTTCCTGCTCGCGGCGACGGGCCTGCTGGACGGCCTGCGCGCGACGACCCACTGGTCGGCGGCCGGACACCTGGCCGAGCGGTACCCCGAGGTGACCGTCGACCCGGACGTCCTCTACGTCGACAACGGCCAGTTCCTCACCTCCGCGGGCGCCGCCGCGGCCCTCGACATGTGCCTGCACATGATCCGCCGGGACTTCGGCTCGGCGGCCGCCGCGCACGCCGCCCGCATGTCCGTGATGCCGCTGGAACGGGAGGGCGGCCAGGCCCAGTTCATCGTCCACGACCTGCCCCCGGCCCCGGCGGGCGCGGCCCTGGAGCCCGTGCTGGCCTGGCTGGAGGACCACTGCGACCGCGATCTGACGCTGGGGGAGATCGCGGCGCGGGCGGGTATGAGCGCCCGCACCCTCAACCGCCGCTTCCGCGAACAGACGGGCACGACACCGCTGCGCTGGCTGCACCGGGCGCGGGTACGGCGGGCACAGTACCTGCTGGAGACCACGGACCACCCGGTGGAACGCATCGCCGGCCGGACGGGCTTCGGCTCCCCCACCACCTTCCGCGAACGCTTCCGCAGCGTGACGGGAACCAGCCCCCAGGGATACCGGCGGGCGTTCCGGGCGGGGGAGGGGACACGGTGAGGTCGTCGGCGGCCCGCACGCGCAGCCGGCCGCGGCGGACGTGCCCGGGCCGCCGGCCGCCGGCTGCTAGGCCTTGCGGTCGGCGACGGCCCAGGAGGTGAGGGCGACGGCGCCGGCGACGCCGAGGACGGACGGCCAGGCGCCGACCTTCTTGGCGAGCGGATGCGAGCCGGCGAACGCGGCGACGTACGCGGCGGTCAGCGCGCCCGCGGCCGTCCCGCCCGCCTGCCGCCGCCACTGCCGCGCCGCGGCGGCACCCGCGACGGCCAGGACCACCCCGCCCAGCTGCCGCTTCTTCGTCCAGCGGGCGACGCCGTAGCCGCCGACGAGCCCGGTCGCGGCGACGACCGCACTGGGAACCCTGGCCATGAGTGCCTCCTCCTGTGTCCCTGCTCCTGTGTCTCTGCTGCTGCCCCGAGGTCTGCTCCGAGGCTAACGCCCGGGACGCCGCACGAACCGAACTTGAGTCGAGGCTTGTCAAGTTTCCGGCTGAGAGTTATATAAGAACACGTAGGGCATCGCACCCTGGTTCCCGAAGGAAGGAGTGACCCGTGATGCTCATGCGTACCGACCCGTTCCGCGAATTCGACCGGCTGGCGCAGCAGGTCCTCGGGGCGAACACCCGTCCGGCCGCGATGCCGATGGACGCCTACCGGTCCGGCGACGACTTCCTCGTCCACTTCGACCTGCCCGGCATCGACCCCGAGTCGATCGAACTCGACGTCGAGCGCAACGTCCTCAACGTCCGCGCCGAACGCCGTGGCATCGCACCCGAGGACGCCGAGATGCTGGTCGCCGAACGGCCCACGGGCACGTTCACCCGACAGCTGTTCCTGGGCGAGACACTCGACACCGAGCGCATCGACGCCTCGTACGACGCCGGGGTCCTCACCCTGCGCATCCCGGTGGCCGAACAGGCCAAGCCGCGCCGCATCCAGATCAGCGGCGGGGGCGGCGGCCGGAAGCAGCTCAGCGGCTGACGACGGGCCGGCGAACCCCGCCCGGGCGACCGGCACCGGCCACACCCACGCGTCCCGCGGCCCCGGCAGGGCCCGGGACGCGCCCCTGCCCACGCGGCACGAGCGCACCGCACGGCCTGCCACCGCCGGGGCAGCCCCCCGCCGGCGCCCGGTGCGCCGTACCACCCCCACACCATCACGGCCCGCAAGCCACCACGGCCCGCGTACCGGGCCGCCCCATGGCGCACATCACGCCACGTGCCCCACCTTGGCCGAACTCCCGCTCATGCCCGGCGCATTACGGGGTACCGGGCTTGCGGTGCCCCGAAGCGTCCCGGAGGAGGAGCCAGCACGATGACCGTGACAACCCCGCAGCCGAGAACCACCATCCCCACCCCGTCCCTGCGCCCCCGCGTCAAGGACGTGCCCGAGGACGCCGGCTGGCGGGAACTGACCGACGCGGTGCGTGAGGCGGGCCAGTACCCGACGAGGACTCAGGCGGAACACGTCACCCGTACCGTCCTGTCGGCCCTTGGCGGCCACGTCACCGGAGAGGAGCGGGTGGCCCTGGCCCAGGCCCTCCCCCTGGAGGCGGGCCGGCTGATCGCCTCCCAGGTCCCCGGGACCGAACCCCTGACGGCCCGTGAGTTCGTCGACTCGGTGGCGACCCGCACCGAGGGCTCGACCCCCGCGACGGCCCGCTGGGACGTCAGCACCGTCCTGAGCGTCCTCTCGGACCACATCGGTGAGCCCCTGACCACCCGCGTCCTGACCCAGCTCCCCCCGGGCTACGCCCTCCTCTTCGGCCGAGCGGACCTGGCAGCAGCAGCCTGACCCCCACAGGGCGCCGCGCAGGCATGCGGCGCCCTGCGGCGCTAAGTCGCTGGGCGCCTAGCCTGCTCGGCCCAGTATGTGTCGAAGGTCGCTTCGGACTTCTCCAGCATCTTGGGGGTAGCGGCAGTGGCCCACCACTCCTGGCCGTCGAGCAGCGCACTGTTCGACAGGTTTGAGCTACCGACGCACGCCGTCTCGAAACCGGTCTCGCGGCGGGACAGCCATGCGCGCTCAGCGCTGTCTCGGAGAGGGGGGCCAGTGGGCGCATGGAGTAGGCGCCTGATGCTTCCCGCTTGGCCAGCGCGCGCAGCTGCCGAGGGCCATCAGTGAGGGCGTCGACCAGCTGATCCATCTCGGAATCAGGGGCGTGAGATGCCAACCAGCGGATGACTGCGTTGGGCGCGTCGACCTGCTGTCGTGTGGCAGCTGACTCAGCCGGATGGGCACCGCTTCGCTGATGTAGCGAGCGAGCACGTGCGGGGTGGACTCCTCGTTGACCTCCGCATCCACTGCCTTCCAGGTGGCGGAGTCCATCTGGTGCAGCGGTGCTGTAGCCGACGGGTGGCAACTTCCTCATACACGCCTGCCACTGGCGGTGTCTGATCTGGCTGTGTCACGTTGCGAATCAAGAGTGACAAGTTTGATCGTTCCGATTCATTATGGCGCCGTGGGAGAACAGAGGATCGGTCACATTGAGGGCATCGCTCCGGGTGCGGAGTTCTACCGACGCGTGCAGGTGAAGCGCAGCAACCTGCACAGCAACACCGTCAGGGGCATCTCGAGACTTGTCGACGACGACGGCGCCTACGTCGCGGATGCCATCGTTCTGCACGGAGGGTACGAGGACGATCACGACGACTGGGACAGCATCCGCTACACAGGGGCTTCGCCCGACGTGGACAAGTACAAGGTCAACGGGGTGCCACGGCTCCGGCGTAGTCAATCTTGGGATTATGCGGACAATGCTGCGTTGAAGCGGACCTACCAGCGCGGTCATCCTGTTCGGGTCATTCGCGGCTGGAAGGGAGACGCTCGGTACTCACCCATCGATTGCTACCGCTACGACGGCCTGTACGTCGTCACGGACATCCGGACCGCCGTCGCACAGTCACCAGCACCCAACGGCACACCGATCGAAATCTGTCAGTTCGATCTGAAGCGCCTTCCCGAAGAGCACCAGGACCCAACCTCTCTGGAACAGCAGATCGTCACCTTGCTAGAGCGGCAGGACGCAGCCTCTGAGGAAGGCTCAGACGACGAACGCTCGGCTGATCAGTCCGAGGAAGAAGAGGAAGCCGCGGAGGATGGACCTGTCCAGGCCGAAAGGTTTCCCGAGACGCGAACGGGCCAGGTGCAGCGTCTCGTTCGGGATGACGCGGTGATACGGAACGTTAAAAGGCTCCATGACGGAGAGTGCCAAGTGTGCGGCCTTCGCCTGCTCGGCCCCAACGGCAAGCCGTACAGCGAAGGCGCCCACATTCGACCCCTGGGTAAGCCCCATAGGGGCCCTGACGTCGAGCCGAACGTCCTCTGTCTCTGCCCCAACTGTCACGTACGTCTAGACATAGGCGCCATCGTCATCGAAGACGACTGGTCCATTGTCGTGCGCGCAGGGGCATTCGGCTTCGACGTTCGACCCAAACTCAAGCGGCATCGAAGGCACGCGATTCACGTGGATTACGTCCGATACCACCGCGAATGGTGGTTGAGCCGCTAGTCCGTCCCGTGGCACTCCGCATACCCCGGCCCCGCCCCGCACCAGCACTCCGCCCCCCGCTGCGGCGGCCAGGCGATGGCTCGGCCGCGGGCTGCCAGGGTCGTCGCGTACTGGGGGAGGAGCGTGGTGTCCCCCGGGGAGGCGCCCTCCGATGCGGCGAAGGCCTCGTACGAGGGGACCGTGCCGGTGACGATGCCCAGGTTCGCCGTGCCGGAGGAGGCGAGTTCGCGCAGGGAGGTCTCTATGGTCGACAGGTGGGTCTCGTGGGAGGGGTATTCGGAGGTCAGGGTCGGGTACGCCGCCAGCAGCTCGGCCAGTTCGGGAGCCGGCCAGTGGAGGACGGCCACCGGGAAGGGGCGGGAGAGGGCCTCGCGGTAGGCGCCCAGCTCCGCCCGGAGGCGGGAGATCTCCGCTGTCAGTTCGGCCGGGTTGTCCGAGCCCAGGGACCACACGCGTTTCGGGTCGTGGAGTTCGTCCAGGCTGACCGGGGACGTGTGCAGGGTGTCGGCGAGGGCGTCCCAGTCGTCGTGCGGCAGGCCCCGCATGCGGCGGACGCGGTGGCGGCCGTAGAGGAGGGGATGGGTGGAGGGAGCGGGCTCGGCCGAGTCCGCCAGCAGGAGGCGGGCCGCCTCGCTGAACGTCTCCTCCGCCGCTTCCAGCTCGTCATGGGCCTCCAGGGCCTCCGCGACGATCACCCAGGGTGCCGGGTCGCGCGGGGCCGACGCGTGCAGGCCCTCGATGATCGCCCGTGCCTCCGCCTCGTGGCCGTACTCCCACAGGTTCGACGCCTTCAGGGCGCGGACGAGGGCGGGGTTGTCCAGGACTTCGTCGGACGACAGGAGGCGGTCGTAGAGGGTGGTCGCCGCAGGGCGGTCGCCGGACAGTTCCAGGTGGGCCGCCGCCCGGAGGAGGAGGACCTCGGCGTCCTCGGGGTACAGGCCGGCGGTCCGCTCCAGGCGTGCCGCTTCGGCGGTGTGGTCGACGTTCTCGGCAGGCGTGTCGGGGCGCATGGGGGACACCGTACTGCCGGCCGGTGACGAAGGTGAGGTGTGGTGGGGCCGTGGAGGGTGCCGGCTGCTGCCCCGGGAGTGGACTTCCGGCCGATGTGCGGACCCGGCGTACGGTGGCGCCACCTTTTGAGCCCCGTTCGGCTCGGCTCTGCTCAGAACACTCACCGAGCAGGGGGAGCCGCGCGGAACTTCCGCGCCGGTCCCGGACGTTGTCATGGTGCCGGGGCCGGGACCCGGTCCCGCGCCGGCGGATCCGGTGAGCGGGGCGCCGCCGCGGCCCAAGCGGCTGCTGGGGCCCTGGTGCCGGAACGGGTGCACCAGACACACTGGGCGAAGGTCGAAGGGGGAGTGCCGATGCGCGGCCGTGCTGCCGTCACGCGTTCCCTCGTCCTCGTGCACCTGCTGCTGCTCCAGGCCGCGTTGCTCGGTACCGGTGGCCTGTCCACCGCGGTCGCCCTCGCCGCGACCGCCACCGTCGCCGCCGGCCTCGCCGCGAGCGCCCTGCTCTCCGCCCGCGGAGTCCCCGCCGTGCTCCCCACCCGCGTCCGCGAGGCGATACGCGACCGGGCCCGCCGTACGGCCTTCCTGCCCCAGCGTGACCCCGACGCGCCCGGCCGGCGGCGGCCCAGAGCGCCGGGACCCGCCCGTCCGGCGACCGCCGCGTAGGGCACGTTCTCCCGCACGCCAGCGCGTGACCCCGCGCGGGTCGTCCTGCCGATCTCCCTTCACTTCCGGCACGACGAGACCCCCGGAGGGCTCAGCCATGTCCGTTGTCAGTCACCTGGTCGAACAGCTCGCCCACCTGCTGACCCCGCTCTTCCACGCCTCCGCGGCAGCCGCCGCGATCGTCCTGTTCACCGTGCTCGTACGGCTCCTCGTCCACCCGCTGTCCCGGGCCGCCGCCCGCGGCCGGCGCGCCCGCGCCGCGCTCCAGCCGAGAGTCGCCGCGCTGCGCGCGAAGCACGCCGGCGATCCGCGGCGCCTGCAGCAGGCGGTGCTGGACCTGCACGCCGAGGAGAAGGTCTCGCCGTTCTCCGGCCTGCTGCCCGGCCTGCTCCAGCTCCCCGCCTTCTTCGTCCTCTACCACCTGTTCTCCAGCTCCACGATCGGCGGTGAGAGCAACGGCCTGCTCAGCCACCGGCTCCTCGCGGCACCGCTCGGCGGACGCTGGTCCGACGCGCTGGCCGACGGCGGGGTGCTCGGCCCGGCCGGCCTGGTCTACGCCGGTCTCTTCGGCGTCGTCGCGGCCGTCGCCGCCGTCAACTACCGGCGCACCCGGCGGACGCTGGCCGAGCAGCCGGTACCGGCGGGCGCGGGTGGCGCGGTGCCGGGGCTCGGCGCGGCCACCCGCGTGATGCCGTTCCTGTCCTTCTTCACGCTCGTCACCGTGGCGGTCGTCCCGCTCGCCGCCGCCCTGTACATGGTCACCAGTACGGCGTGGAGCGCCGCGGAGCAGGCCCTGCTGTCCCGCTGAACGGGCGCCGAGTCCCGCTGTGCAGGCCCTCGTTGTCCCGCTGAGCGCGGCATGGCCACGGTCCGGGCGGCGGATCGGACCGGACGCGCGGCCTCGGTCCAGTCCGTGAACAGGGTCTTGCGGACTGGACGGCGGGATCGGAGGATCGTCCAGCCCTTCCGGCGGCTGCACCCGCCGGCCGGGCGCCCGCGATCGAGGGAGATTGTGACCATGAAGCTGCTGCGAGTCGGTACGGCAGGGGCCGAACGCCCCGCGCTGCTCGACGCCCGGGGGATCCTCCGGGACCTGTCGGGCCTCGTGGACGACATCGACGGCGCGCTCCTCGCCGACGACACCGCGCTCGGCCGGGTGCGGGCGGCGGCCGAGGCCGGTGAGCTGCCCGTGCTCGACGCGGCCGGACTGCGGATCGGGCCCCCGGTCGGCCGCATCGGCAAGGTCGTCTGCATCGGGCTCAACTACCACGATCACGCCCGCGAGATCGGCGCCGAACCGCCGCCCGAGCCGGTGGTGTTCCTCAAGGCGCCGGACACGGTCGTCGGGCCGTACGACACCGTGCTGGTGCCGCGCGGCTCGGTCAAGACCGACTGGGAGGTCGAACTCGCCGTCGTCATCGGCCGTACGGCCCGCTATCTGGAGTCGGCACAGGAGGGCCTCGCGCACGTCGCCGGGTACGCGGTGGCGCACGACGTCTCCGAGCGGGAGTACCAGATCGAGCGGGGCGGCACCTGGGACAAGGGCAAGAACTGCGAGACGTTCTGCCCCTTGGGCCCGTGGCTGGTGACGGCCGACGAGGTGCCGGACCCGCAGCGGCTGTCCCTGAAGCTGTGGGTGAACGGGGAGGTCGAGCAGGACGGTACGACGGCCGAACAGATCTTCCCCGTGGGCGAGGTCGTGCGCTACCTCAGCCGGTTCATGACGCTGTATCCCGGAGACGTCGTCAGCACGGGGACGCCGGCGGGGGTGGCCATGGGCCGGCCCGACCCCAAGCCGTACTTGCGGGCCGGAGACGTGGTGGAGCTGGAGATCGAGGGGCTCGGGCGGCAGCGGCAGGAACTCAAGGACGCCTGAGCCCCCGCGGTCACACGGACAGGAACTCCTCCAGGGCCTCCACCACCAGTTGATGGTCCTGGAGCTGGGGCAGGCCCGAGACCGTGACCGCGCCGACGACACCCACGTCCTCGACGCGCACCGGGAAGGAACCGCCGTGCGCCGCGTACGTGTCGGGGTCCAGGCGGGACGATTCCTCGAACGTCGTTCCCTTGGCTCGGAAGCGGGTCCCGACCAGGTAGGAGGAGGCGCCGTAGCGCTCCACGACCCGGCGCTTGCGGGCGATCCAGGCGTCGTTGTCGGGCGTGGAGCCCGGCAGCGCCGCGTGGAAGAGCTGCTGGCCGGCGCGGTGGATGTCGATGGCGACCGGCGCGCGGCGCTCCCGTGCCAGCCGCACCAGGAGCGAGCCGAGAGCCCAGGCGTCGTCGTAGGTGAACCGCCGGAAGACCAGGCGGCGTTCCTGCGCCTGAAGCTCCTCGGGACCCGGGGCGAGGTCGGGGGTCTGCGGGTGGGTCATCAGAGGGTCACCGTCACCTTGTCGCGGGCGGACCTGCGGGCCGCTTCCAGTACGTCGAGCGCGGCGGCGGCCTCCAGGGCCGTCACCGGGTTGGGGCCGGCGCCGGTCAGGGCGGCGGCGACGGCCGCGTAGTAGGCGGGGTAGTCGCCGGGGAGCGTCGGCACGGGGGTGCCGCCGCCGGTCAGCGGGGACTCCCCGGAACCGAGGCGGCCCCACAGCGCCTCGTCCTCCGCGCCCCAGTCGGGCACGGTGCCGGGACGGCTGCCCTCGCGCAGGGCCGCCTCCTGCGGGTCCAGGCCGTACTTCACGTATCCCGCGCGGGAGCCGAGCACCCGGAAACGGGGGCCGAGCTGGGCGGTCGTCGCGGAGACGTAGAGGTGGGAGCGGACGCCGTTCGCGTGGGTGAGCGCGAGGAAGGTGTCGTCGTCGGTCTCGGCGCCGGGGCGGCGGACGTCCGTCTCGGCGTAGACCTCGGTGACCGGGCCGAAGAGGACCAGGGCCTGGTCGACGACGTGGCTGCCGAGGTCGTAGAGCAGGCCCCCGATCTCCGCGGGGTCGCCGGACTCGCGCCAGCCGCCCTTGGGCCGTGGGCGCCAGCGCTCGAAACGGGACTCGAAGCGCCAGGTGTCGCCGAGTTCGCCGTCGGCCAGGAGCTCGCGCAGGGTCAGGAAGTCGTTGTCCCAGCGGCGGTTCTGGAAGACCGACAGCAGCAGGCCGCGCTCGTCGGCGAGGGCGGCGAGGCCGCGCGCCTCGGCCGCCGTACCGGCGACCGGCTTGTCCACGACCACCGGCAGGCCCGCCTCGAGCGCGGCCGTGGCCAGCGGTACGTGCGTCTTGTTCGGGGAGGCGACGACGATGAGGTCCAGCTCGCCGGCGCGGTCGAACAGTTCGTCGGGGGTGGTGGCGAACCGGACGTCCGGGAACTCGGCGCGGGCCTGCTGCCGCCGCTCCGGCTGGGAGGTGACCACCGTGTCCAGGGCGAGGCCCTCGGTGGCGGCGATCAGCGGGGCGTGGAAGACGGAGCCGGCGAGGCCGTAGCCGATCAGGCCGACGCGGAGGGGGGCAGTAGTCATGGCGTCCACTTTGGCAACGCTGTTGCCAAAGTGCAAGCGGCGGGGACAATGGGTCGCGTGAACAGGACGAGGAGCGGCGGACCGGCGGGAGCGAACCTGGGCGCGGTGCGCAGTCACAACGGCGCGCTGGTGCTGGGGCTGCTGCGGGACGCCGGGGCGGAGGGCATCAGCCGCCTGGAACTCGCCGAGCGCACCGGGCTCACCCCGCAGGCCGTCAGCAAGATCACCGCGCGGTTGCGGGAGGAGGGTCTCGCCGCGGAGGCCGGACGGCGCGCGTCGACCGGCGGCAAGCCGCGGACCGTGCTGCGGCTGGTACCGGAGGCGGGGCACGCGGTGGGCGTCCACCTCGACCGCGACGAGCTGCGGGTGGTACTGGCCGACCTGGACGGGGCGGTGGTGGGGGAACGCCGCACCGCGCTGGATCTCGGGGCGGGCGCGCGGGCGGTACTGGACGCGGTGTGCGGCGCCGTCGAGGAACTGGTGACGGCGAGGCCGGCCGGGCCGGCGGCCGCTGATGGAGGGCTTCCCGAAGGCGGATCATTGCTGGGGGTGGGGGTCGCGCTGCCCGGGCCGCTGGACCATGTCCGCGGGGTGCTGCACCGGGTCACCGGGTTCCCCGAGTGGGACGGCTTCCCCCTGCGCGACGCGCTCGCGGAGCGGCTGGAGGTGCCGGTGGTGGTGGACAAGGACACCAACGCCGCCGCGCTCGGACTGGCGGTCGGCAACGAGGAGGGGGCCGCGGCCGGCTCCTTCGCGTATCTGCACCTCGGCACGGGACTCGGCGCCGGGCTGGTCATCGGCGGGAGCGTGCACCGGGGGGCGCGGACCGGGGCCGGGGAGTTCGGCCACCAGGTGATCCAGCTGGACGGCCCGCTGTGCGAGTGCGGCAACCGGGGGTGCGTCGAGGTGCTGTGCCTGCGGGCCGCGGCGCGGGGGGAGGTGGCCGAGGCGGCACGCGTGCTGGGGGTGGCGGCCGGGAACCTGGTGGGACTCCTGGACATCGACGTGGTGCTGCTCGGAGGCCGTACGGTCGCGGGGGCGCCCGAGGTGTACGAGCGGGGCGTCGGCGAGGTGCTGGCGGCACGGGCCCGCCGGGAGGGAGCGCGCTCCGGGGGCGTACCGGTGCGGGTCGCTCCGCGCGGGGAGCGGGCGGTGGCCGAGGGAGCGGCCCAACTGCTGCTGGCCCCCCTGTTCGGCCGCGGAGAAACGTGACGGGTGGCGTACGCCTCATGGGCGCGGACGTGAGATGGGCCGGGGCGTCGGCGGGCGTGGACCGGGGAGCGTTTCGGGGCGCGGGCGCGTCGTGGCTGGTCGCGCAGTACCCCGCGCCCCTACGGGGTCGGGGTTGAGGCGCCCTGCATGCGCGCCGGAGGCTGGGAGGGCGCAGTTCGTATGCGGACCTCGAGCCGGTGGGGCCGGAGTCGGCGGGGGTCCCTGACGGCGGCCCCGATCCCGTAGGGGCGCGCGCGGGGAACGCCCGGCCGGCCTCCACGCGCCCGCGGCGGAAACGTCGGCACACCCCCGGCTGCGCTGATCGAGCGGACTTGACCCCCGCCCCGGAGCGTCGGCACCGCACCTCCCGCCTCACCCGGCATGGTCATGTGTTCATGTGTTCATGCGACTGTGCACGTCCCTGTCCCTCTGCCTCGCCACAGGCGCCGCCACCGCCACCGTCGTCGCGCCCGTGTCGCCGGATGCCGCTTTCGCCGACCCGGCCCCCTCCTGCGCCGGCGCCGACGCGCGGACCTTCCCGCTGGCCACCCGGATCCGCGGCGGCCCCGACTCCTACGAGGCGGGCGGCGGATACGGCACCTGGTACATCGACCTGACGAACACCACCCCCCGCGCCTGCGCCCGTATCCACCCGGTCGTCGTCCTGGCCGACGACCGGCGCGCCCTGCGGCCGGAGCAGCCCCAGCTGGACTTCTACGAGGGCTCCCGCGTCCGGCCGGTCACCTTCGAGAGCACCGACGCGCACGAACTGGTCGGCGTGCTGGACGGCGCCGGGTTCGACGGGTTCACCGTGCCGCCCGGAGGCACCGTGAGCGTCCGGGTCCGCCTCGCGCTCACCTCGGACGCGCACCCCGGGAAGGTCACGGCCAACGCCGCCGCCGTACAGCGCCGGGGTCAGGACGGGGACTGGGTCGGGGAGTCCAACGCGTACCGCTTCTCGATCGCCGGGGACGAGGAGGACACGCAGGGCACCGGGGAGCCGACGGCCACCCCGTCCGGCAGCGCCCCGGCCAGCCCCAAGAGCACCGATGCCCCGCCTTCCTCACCGTCGCCCTCCGCACAGGAGGCGCGGGAGACGCAGGAGGCGCAGGAAACTGCCGGAACCGGGGAGGCGCAGGAAACGGCGGGAACCGGGGAGACGCAGGAGACGCAGGAAACCGCCGCCGGAACCGGGGAGACGCAGGCGGCGCAGGCGGCGCAAGAAGCAGAGGATGCCGAAGAGGCTGTGGCTCATGTGGCCGGGGAGGCCGAGGAAGCCGGGGAACGGGCGCGCGAGCTGGCGCGTACGGGGCCGGGACTGGCCCACGGGCTCCTCGTGGCCGTCGCCGCGCTGCTCGGCGCGGGCGGCGCCGCGTTTCTGCTGGTCCGAGGCCGTCGCCGCCGCTGAGGACCGGCCTCGCGGGCCACGTCGCCGCTCGGCGGGACCCCGTGTCCATGGTGCCCCGCGAGACCGTGCGGCATCCCCGCGAGACGCCGGAGCCACGAGAGGACCGTCGCCGGCCCGCTGCGGCAGGCGCCCCGGGCCCCTGCTCGGAGCCGGACTTCCGTCCCGACGGTGCCGTACGCGCCCTTGGCCCCCCTGCTCCCCGTCGCCCGCGCCCGCGCCAGCGACCTCGTCGCCCGCGCCAGCCGCCCCGTCGCCCGGCGCGGCAGCCCCGTCGCCGGAGGGGAGCACCGCCCCCCGGTGATCGGCGGGGTACGGATCACGCCATGCTGATTAGGCTTGGGGCCGTCGGTACGCCGTGGTTCCGGCGCCCCCGCTTCTCGCCCGTACGTACGCCTGGAGACGCTCAACATGGCAGACCGCAAGCCCATCGAGTCATGGCTCACCGACATGGACGGCGTCCTGATCCACGAGGGGGTGCCGATTCCCGGTGCCGAGGCCTTTCTGAAGCGGCTGCGCGAGTCCGGCCGGCCTTTCCTGGTGCTCACCAACAACTCCATCTACACCGCCCGCGACCTGCACGCGCGGCTGCGCCGCATGGGTCTGGACGTGCCGGTGGAGAACATCTGGACCTCGGCGCTGGCGACCGCCCAGTTCCTGAACGACCAGCGGCCCGCCGGCAGTGCCTATGTCATCGGCGAGGCCGGTCTGACCACGGCCCTGCACGACATCGGTTATGTCCTCACCGACCACGAACCCGACTTCGTGATCCTCGGCGAGACCCGGACCTATTCCTTCGAGGCCCTGACGAAGGCCGTCCGCCTCATCAACAACGGCGCCCGGTTCATCGCGACCAACCCCGACAACGTCGGCCCCTCCGTCGAGGGTGACCTGCCCGCCACCGGCTCGGTCGCCGCGCTGATCACCGCCGCGACGGGCAAGAAGCCGTACTTCGTGGGCAAGCCGAACCCCCTGATGATGCGGGCCGGTCTGAACGCGATCGGCGCGCACTCGGAGACGTCCGCGATGATCGGCGACCGTATGGACACCGACGTGCTCGCCGGCCTGGAGGCCGGGATGCGGACCTTCCTGGTGCTCAGCGGTGTGACCCGGCCGGACGACGTGGACCGCTACCCCTTCCGTCCCTCCCAGGTCGTGGACTCCATCGCGGACCTCGTCGACCTCGTCTGAGGAGCGGCCCGCGGCCCCCGGTCCGTCCGCTCCGCCCCGGCCGGCCGAAACCCGGCGTCACCCGTTCGGAGCAGCGGAGCGTGTCCCTGGGATGCGTGGGCGTCCAGCGCGGGGGAGCCTCCTTGGTGACTGGAGGTTCACGATGGGCTCACTACGCCTCACACTCTGTACCGGAATCGTGGCCGTGGCCGCGCTCGCCCCGGCGGCCCACGCCGTCGCGGCGGACGGCGGCTCCGTCTCCGTGACCCCCGCCTCCCCGGCGCCGGGCGCCGACGTCACCCTGCGGGTCACCGGCTGCACGGGCCGGCAGGGCACCGCCGCCTCGGCCGCCTTCGTCACCGACGCCCGGCTGGCCGGTGCCCAGGGGAGCCTGACCGGTGAGACCCGGGTCCGCACCTCCATCGAGCCCGGCGCGTACGAGGTGCGCATCACCTGCGCCGACTACGCGGTCACCGGCAGGATCACGGTGACGCGGGCGGGGGACGGCCGGCGTGAGGAGACCGTCCGGCTGCCCGACGCGGCCGCCTCCCCTGTCGCCCCGGTCCCCGCGGGCGGCGGCGGCACCGCGCACTTCGCCACGGTGGCCACCAGCGGCTCCGGGCCCGGCACCGCCCAGGCGGCCACCGGTCTGGCGCTCGCCGGCATCGCCGCGGTCGCCGTCGGGCTCCGGGCCCGCCGGAGCCGCGGTACGCGCTGAGACCCGCCATGGGCGACGACCACGGGCGCACCACCAACGCCGGACGGCTCGCCACCGGCCTGGCCTGGGCGGTGCTGCTGTTCGGGCTGTGGCTGTGGGGGCGGGGGGTGACGGGCGTGCCGCACCGCGTGGACAGCCCCGCCACGGGCGACGTCCTCGGCGCCGGCCGTCCCGCCGGCCCGGCCCGGCTGCCGCGCCCGGCGGCCCCCCTGCGCGCCGCGCTGCCGCAGCGCGTCGACATCCCCGGGATCGGCGTCCAGGCACCGGTGGTGGCCCGTGGCCTGGACGCCCGGGGCGCCGTGGATCCGCCGCCCTACGCCCAGCCGGGCGTGGTCGGCTGGTACGGCGGGGGTGCCGCACCCGGCGCCCGGGGCGTGGCCCTGCTGGTCGGCCACGTCGACACCCGGACCCGCCCCGCCGTCTTCTACCGGCTCAGCACCCTCGAGGCGGGCGGCACGGTCCGGGTGGTCCGCGCGGACGGCAGGGTCGCCCAGTTCACCATCGACGACATCCGGGTCCTGCCCCGTGAGGACTTCGACGCCCGGCAGGCCTACGGCCCCCGCAAGCCGGGCCGCGCCGAACTGCGCCTGATCACCTGCGGCGGTTCCTTCGACCGGGCCACCGGCAGCTACACGGCGAACGTGGTGGTCTCCGCGTATCTCACCGGCACCGGCCGCTGAGCCGGCGCCTACCCGTTGGCCGCGGCCACCGGGGACAGGCGGGTGCGGATGTGGCCGAAGTGGTCCCGTATGGCACGTTCGGCGCGCAGGGAGTCGCCGGAGCGCACCGCGTCGAGGATCTCCCGGTGCTGGCGGCAGGTCACCCGCGGGTCCTGCGGCAGGTCCACGAGGTCCCGCTGCACCCGGTGGAAGGCGTCCCAGAACGCCTCCAGCACCTCGCCCAGCAGCACATTGTCCAGCCCCCGGTAGAGAGTGGCGTGAAAGGCGCGGTCGGTGGCGGCGAGGCCCGCCCCCTCGGCGGCCTCCCGCTCCATGCGGTCCACGAGCGCGTCCAGTGCCGTGAGGTCCGCCTCCGGCAGCCGCCCGGCCAGCCGTGACACCAGTCCCGTCTCGACGGCCTCGCGCAGCTCCAGCAGCTGGAGCAGGGAGTCCTCGCCGCGGCGGTGGCCGGCGACGGTCCGGAAGGCCAGCCCCTCGATCATCGGCGCGAACGACATCGCGCCGACGTACGTCCCGAACCCGTGCCGGATCTCCACGATGCCGACGGCCTGGAGCGCCTTCAGGGCCTCCCGCACCGAGTTCCGGCTCACCCCGAGGAGCCGCATCAGCTCGGGCTCGGTGGGCAGCGGGGCACCCGAGGGCAGCCGCTGGTCCACGATCAGTTTCTTGATCTGTTCCTGAAGGTCCCGGGCTGCCATGGCGAGAGGGTATCCGGCCATTGTGGGGCATGCGGAAGGCCCCCCGCTCGCGCGAGGGGCCGTTCCGGTCGGTGCGCCGCCAGGGACTCGAACCCCGGACCCGCTGATTAAGAGTCAGCTGCTCTAACCAACTGAGCTAGCGGCGCCTGCTGACGAAGAGAACTCTACCCGACCCGCCGACGTGCTCCGACCACCCCCTGGAGGCGTGGCAGCCGGCCCCGGGACGGCGTACATCATTCGGACCGTCAACGTGCGCGTCGCGCCGGCAGTGGGAAAACTGATCAACGTGCACACGCGCGGACATTTCACCCCAGACACGCACACCTGCTACGCGGTTCGCGAGCAGCCGCCCCCGGCCACCCGCCGCCAGGTCACGCCCCACCCCTGCCGGGGCTGCCCGGGCCCGGACGCCCGGCGCCGCCTGTTCGCCCGACTCCCGCATCCCGCACTCCACGTATGACGCACGCGTACGACCCCTTCCCCTGTTCATGACGCATCTGGCGCGGAGGCTGGAGGCTCGCATGAGTACCACCACATCGCACACACCGCCCGAGTCCGAGGGGCATCCGGACGGCGGCGCCGCAGGTCCCGCCACCCGGCCCGCCCGCCTCATCCAGAACGAGGCGACCACCGAGATCCCCGTCCATCTGCTCTTCCGGGACGATCCCGACCCGGTGCAGGTGCCGTTGAGGCCGGCCGTCGTGGCCCGCCGGCAGGGCACCGGCGAACAGCCCCGCCAGCGCCACCCGGCCCCGGTGCGCGGGCGGCCCCAGCCGGAGGTCGACCCCGCTCTGGTGGAGCGCCCGGCGCGGGTGCTGCCCGGGGCGGCCGGGGTGCTCGCCGGGGTGTGCGGGCTCACCGGCTGCCTGGCCGCCACCTGGTGGGCGGGCATGCTGCCGCCGCACGTGTCCCAGGCGCTGCGGCTGCCGGCGTACGCGGGCGCGGGCCTCGGTCCGGCGCAGTGGGTGGCGTACGCCGGGGCCGGGGCGCTCGGCGCGTTCGGCTTCAGCGGGCTGACCCGGTGCCGGACCGGGCGGGCCTGGGTGCTCGGCCTGTTCGGCCGCTACCGGGGGACGGTCCGGCGCACCGGGTTGCTCTGGGTGAACCCGCTGGTGCGGCGGCGCCTGATGGACGTGCGGCTGCGGCACTGGCGCAGCGAGGCGATGACGGCGGCGGATCCCGACGGGATGGCCCTGCGGGTGGTCGTGCTGGTGGTGTGGCGGGTGCGGGACACCGCGCGGGCGCTGCTCGGCGTCCATGACCACGAGGAGTACCTCCGCGAATGCGTGGAGGCGGCGCTCGCCCGGGTGCCGGTGGAGCCGGCGGGCGGGACGCGGGGCGGGGTGGCGGCGGCCGGGGACGCGCTGACCCGGCTGGTGGCGACGGAGACGGCGCCGGTGGGCGTGGAGGTGTTCTCGGTCCGGCCGGTCCGGGTGGAGTACGCCCCCGAGGTCGCCCCCGCGATCCACCGGCGCCGGATCGCCGCGCTGGACGCCCGGCAGCGGGCCAGCATGCTCAACTCGGTGGTGGACTCGGTGGAGGACACGGTCACCCGGCTGACCGTGCGCGGGCTCGTCGAACTCGACGACTACGAGCGCAAGGTGCTGGTCCGTGACCTGACGGTGGCGTTCTGCTCGGGACGCGGGGAACCGGTCTAGGGCAATCGCCGATTGGTATGGACATGTTCAACTAACGGCAATATCGTGAGACTTGGTCTAGACCTACCCTGCACCAGCTCATCGAACTCCCCACGTTCTCCAGGAGCGGCAGCATGCGCACCAAGACCAAGTTGTCCGCAGTCGTGCTGGGCGCGGTGACCGCGGGAGCCTTCGCGCTCTCCACCGGCGGCGCCAGCGGGCACGGCTACACCGATCTGCCCATCAGCAGGCAGAAGCTCTGCCAGAACGGCACCGTGGCGAACTGCGGCCAGATCCAGTGGGAGCCGCAGAGCGTCGAGGGCCCCAAGGGCTTCCCGGCCGCCGGACCCGTCGACGGCCAGCTCTGCAACGCGGGACAGGGCCAGTTCTCGCAGCTCAGCGCGCCCACCACACCGTCCGGCGCGGCGTGGCCGACCACCAGGGTGACGGGAGGTCAGTCGTACACCTTCCGCTGGCAGTTCACGGCCATGCACGCCACGACCGACTTCAGGTACTACGTCACCAAGCCGGGCTGGAACCAGAACCACGCCCTCACCCGCTCGGACCTCAACCTCACCCCGTTCCTGACGGTGCCGTACAACGGCCAGCGCCCGCCGTCCACCCTCAGCCACAGCGGCACCCTGCCGGCCGGGCTGAGCGGTCACCACGTCATCCTCGCGGTGTGGACGGTCGCCGACACGGGCAACGCGTTCTACGCCTGCTCGGACGTCACCTTCTGATCCGCCTCCGGGCACGATCCGGAAACTGAGCTTCCCCTGAGGTCGGCGGACCGGCCGGTCGGATAGGTTCCGGCCACGCCGACCGACCCGAACGGCGTACCGACCTCGGGGGAACCTCATGGAACTGTTCTTCTACGCCGTGCCGAGCCTGATGCTCGCCGCCTTCGCGTTCGCCGCCTTCCGCCTGGTGCGCCGCGCCCGGCGGATCAACAGAACGTGGGCGAACGGCCTGACGGCCGAGGCGCGCTGCCTTCGGATGTACACGACGACCGGCGGTGGTGGCGGGGACACCTCCGTGCACACCACCCTGCACCACGTCTACGAGTTCACCACCCGCGAGGGACGCACGGTCCGCTTCGCCGAGGAGGACGGCCCCGCGACCGTCCTGGAGGGCGACTTCACGACCGTCCGCTACCTGCCGGAGGCCCCCGAGCGGGCCACCGCGCTGCCGCCCGCGCCCGGCAAGCTCGCGGCCGGCACCGGCTGCCTGCTGGTCTTCCTGGGCGTGGCCGCCACCATCTGCGTCGGCTTCATGTTCCTCGCCCACTCGATCTTCACGATGTCGGACGGCCTGATGCCGTAGCCCCAGGGGGCCGCCGGAAACGGCGAGGGGCCCCTCGCTCGCGCGAGGGGCCCCTCATCCGTGTGCGCCGCCAGGGACTCGAACCCCGGACCCGCTGATTAAGAGTCAGCTGCTCTAACCAACTGAGCTAGCGGCGCATGACTCCCGCCGTCCGCTTCACGCGGCCGGCGACGAAGAAAATAGTACCTGGTCCCGCCGGGTGCCGGTGACCACCCCGGGGCCGCCCGGAGAGGCGCTCAGAGCGCCATCGAGAGCAGGACCGGGGCCACGCTGCGGTTCAGGGTCCGCGCCGCCTGCCTCAGCCGGTGCGCGTCCCGCACCGGCAGCGACAGCGCCAGACAGCCCACCGAGGAACCCGCCGTGATCGGGACGGCCGCGCAGACCGTGCCGACCGCGTACTCCTGGAGGTCGAGCACCGGCACCGTCGGCGGCTGGGACTCCAGACGGGACAGCAGCAGCTTGTCGCTGGTGATGGTGTGCGAGGTGAGACGGGCCATCCGGTGCCGGGAGAGGTGGTCGCGGCGGCCGTCGTGGTCCAGCTGGGTCAGCAGGCTCTTGCCGACCGCGGTGGCGTGCGCCGAGCAGCGGAAGTCCACCCACTCGTTGACCGCCGGGGTGGCGGGCCCGGCGGCGTACTGGGTGACCCGGACCTCGCCGTCGACGTACCGGCTGAGGTAGACGGCCGCGCCGACCGCGTCCCGCAGCCGGTCCAGGGTGTGCTGGAGCCTGTCGCGCAGAGCCCGCTCCCGGCCGTGCGCCGAGGTGAGCCGGCGCAGCGTGTCGCCGGTGACGTAGGCCCCGCCGGTGATCTGCTCGACGTAGCCCTCGCGGCGCAGCATGCGCAGCAGCGCGGTGAGCCGCCCGGGGCCGAGCGCGGTGCGGCGGGCCAGCTCGGTGTCGGTGACGCCGGCGGGGTGCCGGGCCACGGTCTCCAGCACGCGCAGCGCGTCCTGGACGGAGTGGTACGGGGTGGTCGGCTCGATCCTCATGGCGCTCCCCCTCGGCCGCGATCCGGTTCGGCGGATCCTCACCACGATAGCCGCCGGGCACCCCCCGGGAAGAGGTGCTTGGTGAGATCACGTCCGTGCGTTCGACCGCCCCGCCGGAACCCGGCTCCTCCACCCCGCGCCGGGTGCGGAGGAACCGCGACGAGGAGCTCCCGCGTGCTGTGCCTGCCCGGGTCGCTGGAGGTCTTCTCCGGCGGTCCCGTCCCGACGACCCGGCCCGAGCCGGACATCGGCACCTGGCCGGGGACGCCGCGGGCGAAACCCCTCTCGTGGGTCACGCACAGCAGGGTGATGGCCGTGCTGCGCGCGATGCCCCCGAGCGCGCCTGTGTGCGGCCGGAGGGTGTCCGCGTGGTCCCCAGGATCAGTGACCGGGTACGTAACCGCGCGCCTTGTCGACCACGTTCGGCAGCGGCCGGCCCGCCGCCCACCGCTCGTACGACTCCACGAACTGCGCGCCCAGCTCGTCGCGCCAGCCGGCCGTGTCCCCGCTCATGTGCGGGGACACGATCAAACCGGGCAGCTCCCACAACGGGCTGTCCGGGGGCAGGGGTTCGGCGGCGAACACGTCCAGGGCCGCGCCCGCGATCCAGCGCCGGGCCAGCGCCCGGGCGAGCGCCTCCTCGTCGACCAGCCCGCCCCGGCCGACGTTCACGAAGAACGCCGAGGGCTGCATCACGCCGAACCGGTGCGCGTCGAACATGCGGTACGTCCGGCTGGTCAGCGGGGCCGCCGCGATCACCCAGTCCGCGCGGGCGATCAGCCGGTCGAGGTCGGCCGGGCCGTGCACGCCGGTCCGCGGCACCCGCCCGACCAGCGCCGTCGTCACCCCCAGGGCCTTCAGCGTGCGGGCGGTGGCCCGGCCGATCGGGCCGGAGCCGACCACGCACGCGCGCGTACCCGCCACCCGCCGGCCCTCCCGGTGCCGCCAGGTCCGCTCCCGTTGCAGTTCCAGGGTGCGCGGCAGATCCTTGGCGACCGCCAGCACGAGGGCCGCCACGTACTCGGCGACCGGCTGGTCGAAGATGCCGCGCGCGTTGGTGACGACCGTGTCGGACGCGGCCAGTTCCGGGCACATCAGATGGTCGACGCCCGCGCTGGCGGTGTGCACCCAGCCCGGCCGGGGCCCGTCACCGGGCCAGGCCTCGCGCACGGCGTGCGAGGTGAAGTCCCAGACCAGCAGCACGTCCGCGGCCGGCAGCCGTTCGGCCAGGTGCGCGGGGTCCGTGTGCACGATGCGGGCGCGGCCGGTGAGACGGCCCAGCCGGGGCGGCGGATCGGCGTCGAGGACGAGGACGGTCGGCGTCATGCGGGGCGGCTCCCGGCGTCTGGCCTGCGCGGACGGCCCACGCTCGCACCCGGACCCACGGTCGTCAACACGGCCGATGGCGCCATCCGTCCCCACTGCTCCCGCCGCGTCCGCGACGGCGATGTGGGCAGCACCGCGCCGAAGGGGTATCCGCACCATGAGGCCGTACCGGGCGCCGCCGCACGCGGGCTGCCCGCCCACGGCCCGTACCGCCCGACGCGACGGCAGGAAGGCTGGACATGACCGCACTCGGACTCCTCACCCCGGGCCACTCGGCAGAGGACGACTATCCACGCATCGAGCAGCTCCTGGGCAGCGACATCCGGGTGGACCTGGCGCACACCGGCATCGGCGAGGACACGGGCCGCGCGGACACGCCGGGCGGGACGGACTCCGCCGGGCGGCTCGCCGAAGGAGTGGCGGCGCTGCGGCTGGCCGGGGTGGAGGCGGTGGTGTGGGCGTCCACCAGCGGCAGCTTCGGGCACGGCTGGGAGGGCGCCCAGGAACAGGTGCGGACCCTGGCCCGGCTGGCCGGGACGCCTGCGTCGTCGGCGTCGCTCGCCTTCGTGCACGCGGCCCGGGAGATCGGCGTCCGGCGGGTCGCCGTCGGCGCGACCTACCCGCCGGACGTGGCCGAACTGTTCGCCCGGTTCCTGCGGGCCGGGGGCCTGGAAGTGACCGGGGTGCGGTCCTCGGGAGCCCGCACGGCCGCGGAGGCCGCCACCTGGGAGGAGGAGGACGTGCTGACGCTGGCCCGCACGGCCGACACCACCGGCGCGGATGCCGTGCTGCTGCCGGACACGGCCCTGCACACGGCCGCCCACCTGCCGCTGCTGGAGAAGGCGCTGTCCAAGCCGGTGCTCACGGCCACCCAGGTGACCGTGTGGGAGGCGCTCAGGCTGGCGGACCGGCGGGTGAACGCGCCGTCGCTGGGGACCCTCTTCACCCGGGAGCCCCGGGTCCAGGCGTAGCGGCCGCGTGCGGCCGGGGGGACACCCACGGAATAAACGGAGACCGCCTCCTGTTAGCCACCGCTGGACGGCACCCGCCTGCCGTGCCACGCCTGACAGCACGCCCGATCACAGGAGGCCCCCACCGTGTCCGCAGCCGAGGCAGACGAGATCCGGGGCACGACGTACGGAACCGCGCCCGCCCCCCTGTCCGTACTGGACCTGGTGACCGTCGGCGCGGGCAGCACCGCCACCGACGCGCTGCGCACCAGCGTCGCCCTCGCCCGGTTCACGGAGTCCCGCGGCTTCCACCGGTACTGGGTCGCCGAGCACCACTCCATGCCCGGCGTGGCCTCCTCCTCGCCCGCCGTGATCCTCGCCCACCTCGCCGCCCACACCGACCGCATCCGGCTCGGCTCGGGCGGCGTCATGCTGCCCAACCACGCCCCGCTGGTGATCGCCGAGCAGTTCGGCACGCTGGAGGCGATGGCGCCGGGCCGCATCGACCTCGGCCTCGGCCGGGCCCCGGGCACGGACGGCGCCACGGCCGCGGCCCTGCGCCGTACCGCCACCCTCAACGAGGGCGCCGACGACTTCCCGCAGCAACTGGCCGAGCTGACCCGCTTCCTGGACGACGACTTCCCCGACGGCCACCCCTTCCGCCGCATCCACGCGATCCCCGGCCCGGTCCAGGGCAGCACGCCCAGCGGTGTGCAGTCCCCGCACCGCCCGCCCGTCTGGCTGCTCGGCTCCTCCGGCTTCAGCGCCCGCCTGGCCGGCACGCTGGGCCTGCCGTTCGCCTTCGCGCACCACTTCTCCGCGCAGAACACCCTCCCGGCCCTGGACCTGTACCGGCAGACGTTCCGCCCCTCCGCGCTCCTCACCGAGCCGTACGCCGTCATCGGTGTCTCAGCGCTCGCCACCGACGACGAGCGGGAGGCCCGCCGCCAGACCCGGGCGATGGCGCTGAACATGATCCGGCTGCGCACCGGCCGCCCCGGTCTGTTCCCCGACCCGGAGGAGGCCGAACGACACGAGTTCAGCCCGATGGAGGAGGAGTTCGCCGCCTCCTGGACGACCAACATCGTCCACGGCACGGCCGACGAGGTCCGCTCCGGCCTGGACGACCTGCACAAGCGCACCGGCGCGGACGAGCTGATGCTCACCTCGCACGCCCACCGCGGCGAACTCCGCCTGCGCTCCTACGAACTGATCGCCGACGCCTACGGGTTGCCGACCGCGTAGGTCTGCGCCTGAAGCAGCTCGGAGATACGGTCCGGAGGCACCGGACGGGAGTACAGCCAGCCCTGTCCGGTGTCACAGCCGATCCGGCGCAGCCGGGTGGCCTGGGCGGAGGTCTCCACGCACTCGGCGGTGACCGTCAGGCCGAGGCGGTGGGCCAGCTGGATCATCGCCTCCACGATGACCTCGTCGGCGGGGTTGGGGGCGAGTGCCTTCTTGTCGCCCTCGTACTGGAAGCCGCGCACGAAGGAGCCGTCCAGCTTCAGGACCGACACCGGCAGCCGGCTGAGATAGGCGAGGTTGGAGTAGCCGGTGCCGAAGTCGTCGATGGCGATGCGCACGCCCATGTCGCTGAGGGCCTGGAGCGCCTGGATCGGGCGGCCCGCCGAACCCATCACCGCCGACTCGGTCAGCTCCAGCTGGAGCAGGTGCGGGGCGAGCCCGGTCTCGGCGAGGGTCTGCGCCACGTCGGCGACCAGGTCGGAGTCCCACACCTGGCGTACCGCCACGTTCACGCTGACGAAGATGGGCGGCTCACCGGGGTTGTCCGTCTGCCAGCGGCGGGCCTGCCGGCAGGCGGTGGCCAGCGCCCACCGGCCGAGCTGCACGATCGAACCATCCTCCTCGGCCAGTCCGATGAACCGATTCGGCGTCAGCGTGCCGAACTGCGGGTGGTTCCAGCGCACCAGCGCCTCCACCCCGCTGAGCCGCCCGTCCTCCATGCCGACCAACGGCTGGTACTCCAGGGCGAACTCACCGCGTTCGACGGCGGGCCGGAGTGTGGACGACAGGGCCTGACGGGTCATTCGGTGGGCGTTGCGCTCGGGGTCGAACAGCGTCCAGCGGCCCTTGCCGTCGGCCTTCGCCCAGTACAGGGTGGTGTCCGCCGCCTGCATCAGACCGGTCGCGGAGGTCCCCGCCGCATGCCGTTCGACCACGCCGATGGACGCGGTCGACGACAGCCGCTGCCCGCCCAGGTCGAAGGGCTCCTCCAGCGCCCTCAGCGCCGACTCGGCGAGATCGGCGAGCTGTTCGGTGCCGGTGGAGTCCTCCACCAGCAGGGCGAACTCGTCACCGCCGAGCCGTGCCACCAGGGGAGTGGCGGCCCGTGTGCGCCCGGCCTCGTCGGCGACCCGGGTCAGGCGCTCGGCGACGGCCGCGAGGAGCCGGTCGCCGAAACGATGGCCGAGAGTGTCGTTGACGGCCTTGAATCCGTCGAGGTCCAGATAGCACAGGCCGATCCGGCCGGTACCGCTGCGCTCGTACGACTCCGCCTCCAGCGCGGCCGTCAGCCGCTCGAAGAACAGCGCGCGGTTGGGCAGCCGGGTCACCGGGTCGTGCATCTCCAAGTGCCGCAGGCGCGCCTTGAGTTCGCGCCGGGCGCTGATGTCGGTTGCCGACAGCAGCACGCCCGGCTCGCCGCCGGCCAGCGGGGTGACGCTGACCTGCACCCACACCGCGTGCCCCTCGGGGTGCTTGAGCCGGCGGGTGCAGCGCAGGCGGCCCTGCCCGTCGCGCAGTACCTCGCGATAGGCGTGCCGGCTGCGGGCGTCCGAGCCCAGGCCCACCAGGCCGGCGGCGGGCCGCCCGGTGAGCGTCGCCGGATCGGCGCCGATCAGGTCGCCGAAGGCGGCGTTGGCGCTGACGACGAGTCCCTCGGGGTCCACGACCGCCATGGCGAGCGGGGCCGCCGCGAAGACACAATGGTAGGAGACATGGTCACTGACTGTGACGGCTGACCGGTCGAGGTCTGCCGCGGGCGTCGGCCCTTCGGACGTTCCGCTCACCGCTCGCTCCCGCAGTGCACTCGATCTCTGTCCGTGCCGGAAAGTGTGCCGATCATAGAGGCTGGCCCCCCGCCCTTCCAGCCACTGTCCAGTGTCCCGGACGGGACACAGGTTCTGACAGATCGTTTCTGCCCGCACCTGGACGGGTTCTTCAGGCCTCCGACCGATTGTGACGTTCCGTGAGTGTTTCGAGGTGTCGGGCGCCGGAACACGTCGGCGACCGACGGCGGGGCGCTCACCCTTCTGGTGCAGGCAAACGCGGCAAAACATGACAGATGGCAGCAATCTGGGTGCGGGTCCCCGAACCGCGTCCGGAGGTCATGTCCGTGCCCATGCTGCGCAGCACCGCCGCCGTGTTCACCACGATGTCGGCGCTCGCCGCGACCTCGATCCTCAGCGGCCCGTCGGTCGCCGGGCCCTTCTCGACGGCCCCCTGCGCCCTGCACCGGACCCAGGCCCACCACTCGGAGGGCCTGGACACCTGGAACACCGCCTACACCCGCCCCACCGGCACCGTCGACGCCGTCCTGGTCTTCCTCTCCTTCCCGGACGCCGCCCCGCGCACCAGCCCCGCCCAGCTGACCGCCGACCACTTCCCCGCCACCAGCCGCTTCTTCGCCCAGGCGTCCTACGGCCGGTTCGCCCTGCGCCCGCATCCGCTCCCGCGCTGGCTGCGCATGCCGCGTCCGTCGACGGCGTACGCCATGCGGCGGGACTGGAGCGCCGAGGACCGGGCCGCCTATCTGCGGGACGCGTTCGCCGTGGCCGACGAGCAGGTCGACTTCTCCCGCTACCGGGTCGTCTATTTCGTCGCCGACCCCGACGCGCCCGGCGTCGACTCCGACGCCACGAAAGTCGTGAACCTGGACACGCCCCTGCACGTGGACGGCACCGACATCCACCGGGTCGTCACGGTGTTCGAGAAACACCCGCCGGACCGTCTCGTCCTCGCCCACGAGACCGGCCATGTCTTCGACCTGCCCGACCTCTACCACCGTCCCGTCGACGGCAAGGGCGACTGGGACACCTACGTCGGCGACTGGGACCTGATGGGCAGCCAGTTCGGACTCGCCCCGGACCTCTTCGCCTGGCACAAGTGGAAACTCGGCTGGCTCGATCCGCGTCAGGTGGTGTGCGTGCACGGCACCGCGCCGGCCCGCCTCACCCTGGAGCCCCTCGCGGCCGGGCCGGGCGTCGCGGTGCCGGCCACGGGCGGCTCCCCCGCCTTCGGTCTCGGGCGCGGCGCGAAACTGGCGGTCGTGCGCACCGGCCCGGACAGCGCCCTGGCCTTCGAGGCACGCGGCACGGCCGGCAACGACCGCGCCTCCTGCCGGCAGGGCATCCTGGTGTACCGGGTACGCGCCGGCGCCGAGTCCGGCGGCGGCCCGGTGGAGGTCGTGGACGCCCACCCGCGCACCGAGGCCTGCTGGGAGAACTCGGTCTATCCACCGCTGGCCGACGCGCCGGTCGCCCTCGGGGAGAGCTTCACCGTGCCCGGGGAGGGCGTGCGGGTGGAGGTGGAGGACCGGACGGCCTCGGGGGCGTGGACGGTGCGGATCACCCCGGCGATGAGTGACTGAACCCCCGGCCGGCACGGGAATGGGAAAGGCGGGTCACATCCGGCATCAACCGGTTGTGACCCGCCCTCGTCATGTGCGCCGCCAGGGACTCGAACCCCGGACCCGCTGATTAAGAGTCAGCTGCTCTAACCAACTGAGCTAGCGGCGCCTGCTGACGTCGTAGACCTTAGCATCCTGGTCGGCGGGAGGAAAAATCGATATGCGTACGGCCGCCCGGGCCGCCCGGACGGCAGCCCAGAGCACGGTCTCGGGGCCGGGCAGCCAGGGGTACCGCGTGTCGGGGGCGACCAGCCAGCGGGAGGCGCCGGGGGTGTCGCTGCCGGCCGGGGCGGGGGCCGGCACGGTCACCGCGTCCCCGGTGCCGTGGCACAGCAGCGGCGGCACCGCCCGCGTCCGCCGGGACCCCCACTCCTCCCAGGCCAGCAGCGAGGGCAGCCGCTGGGCCGTGCCCGGGGCGGTGAACATCAGGGTCCGGCCCCGGAACACCGCGACGGGCCCCGACCCCGGGCCCTCGTCCCACAGCCGGTCCAGCATCCGGCGCCCGAAGGCCACCGGCGCGCTGACCACGTCGAAGACGGCACCGCAGGGCAGGACGACCGGGGCGTTCGGACGTTCCTCCCAGAGGGCCAGGGTGCTGCGCGGGTACGTTCCTGCCGAGGCCAGCCAGGCGACGCCCTCGGCACTGACACGGGTGACGTTCGGTGCGCTGCTCATGGGACCCAGGTGTACACGCGGTGAGCGGACGGTTCTCCAGAGTTGCCGAAAAACGGGACAGGGGCAGAGAGGAGGAGTATCTTGCCCGCCTGGCATATGCCTGGGAGGTACCCGGGCGCTGGGCGCGGCGGGCGGTCACCCGGGATCGACGGGCGTCCGCCCCTCGACGTTCCCCCGCAGCAGGTCCCGGCCGAACTCCACCATCTTCTTAGCGTAGTCCTCCGTCCACTCCGCCCGCTCGGCGATGTCCGCCGTCGTCAGCCGGTCGAACCGGCGCGGGTCGGCGAGCTGGGCCGCCGCGAGGGCCTGGAACTCCACGGCCCGGTCGGCCGCCGCGCGGAACGCCTGGGCCAGCTCCGTCGACCGCGCCAGCAGCGCCTGCGGATCCTCCATCGACTCCAGATCGAAGAAGTGCTCCGGATCGGCAGCCGCCTCCGCGGGCTCGAAGAGCAGGGGCGCGGGGCGTAGCCGCGGTTCGTTACGACGCGGCGTGGGCTCCGCCATGTTGTGTCTCCTCCTCGTACGGTTCGCGGGGCACCGCCATCAGGTGCGCCACCGTCCATTGTCCCGCGCCCCCGCAAGGGCCCGTCAGCACACTGACGGCCGCCGAACGGCCGAGCGGGCGCCGCGGGCGGCGGTCAGGGGCGCCAATCCACTCGGTGTTCGGCGAGGTGGGCCAGTACCGCGTGGTTCGCCTCCCAGCCGTCCGGGAACTTCACGAGGGTGCCCAGCTGGACCGGTTCCGTGGACGGGTAGTCGTCCAGCAGGTCGCTCACGCCGGCGCGGCAGACCACGATGCACGCGTGGCGGTGGCGGGAGGCCAGGACGCACAAGCGGCCGGTCTCCAGGTGGAACGCGGTGGCGTCGGGGCGGCCGGAGAGCGGGTGCAGGACGACCGTGACGTCGTACTCGCGGCCCTGGAGGCGGTTCGCGGTGTCGACGGTCACGTCCTGGACACCGAGGTCGGCCAGGGCCGCGCGGACCGCCGCCGCCTGGTCGCGGTGGGCCGTGCCCACGGCGACCCGGTCGGCGGTGAGCGGCGTGGCGCCGCTCCCGGCCGGAGGCCGCGGGGACGGGGGCGGCTCCGAGACCGCCGCGCCGCCGCGGTCCAGCAGGCGCCGGACGACCGCCGCCACCGCCCGCACCGCCTCCGGGTCCGTGCGCGGGGTGTGCCGGGCGGGCAGCTCCAGCAGGCCCCAGCCGGTCTCCGCCGCCTCGTCGATGACCCGGTCGGGGCCGGAGCCGTCGGAGGGGACCGCGAAGGTGAGGCGGCGGTCGCCGTGGTCCGTGCCGCTGCGGAACGGGGTGTACGGGTAGAAGGCGCGTGAGACCAGGGGGGCCGCCGAGGCCGGCAGGCGCCAGGACACCGGCAGGCGGTGCTGGGGCAGGCCCGGGTTGTGCGCCAGCAGGGTGGTGACCGCGGACGCCGACGGGTCGTACGACAGGCCCGCCCACTGGTCGCTGCCGACGGTCGAGAACGGGTCCAGCTGTCCGGGGTCGCCCACGAACAGCGCCCGTTCGAACAGGCCGGCCACGGCGAGCAGGGAGTCCGAGCGCATCTGGTACGCCTCGTCGACGATCGCGTGCCGCCACGGCTCGTCCACCGTCACGTGCGCCCACTTCGCGGCGGTGGACAGCACCACCGGCAGGCCGCCGAGGTCGGCGGCCTTCGCGGACGTACGGACGTTCGGCAGGGCGTCCAGCGCCGGGTCGTACGGGTCGCTGTCGCTGCTGTGCAGGCGGCCGACCGGCAGCTCCGGGTCCTTCGCGGCTAGGCGCAGGACGAGGTCGTCCACCTGGGCGTTCGTCTGGGCGACCACCATCAGCGGGCGGCCCGCGCCGGCCAGCTCCAGGGCCGCGCGGACCACGAGCGTGGACTTGCCGGCCCCGGGCGGGGAGTCGACCACCACGCCGCGCTCGGTGCCGTGCAGCGTGTCGTGGAGGATCGCGTCGGTGGCGCGGGCGGCCGCGGCCGCGGGGTCGGAATCGACGGTCGTCACAGCACGTCCTCCTCGGTCACGGTGTCGGGCGCCTGCGCCACGGGCTCACCCGGCGGCCCGCCGTGCGTCCACGGGGTCTCCTCCGGGTCGGGCAGCTTCGCGCCGCCGCGCTGCTCGTGCTCGAAGAGGGTGAAACACACCCGGTCGCCCTTCTCGGGCACCGACCCGGGCTCGGGCTCCTTCCCCCGCCCCATCCGGTCCAGGATCCGCAGCACCAGCACGCCCTCGCCCTCCGCACCGGCGAACTCCGCCGCCTGCGGCCTGCCGCCCACCGAGCGGTACACCCGGGCCCGTTCCCCGAGATGCGGCCGATCCTCCGTGCGGACGGTCACCAGCGGGCGCGGGCTCGGCCGTCTGCTCTCGCTGTACGCCATCACCACCTCGGTCACCTCACCGGCGAACGCCTCCCCGGCCAGCCGCCGCCCCGCCATCACCAGCGGATCGTCCAGCGCCTCCTGCGCCTCCAGGCGGGCCTGCTCCCGCTCGCGCGTGGCCAGCTTGTTCGCCGCCGTCACCGCGTCGTCCCGGCGCGGCTGCGGGGGCTCCCCGGCCAGCACCCGGTCCCGGTGCCCGGTGAACGACCAGCGGTCCCGCGTCCAGCGCTCCTCGACATGGGCGCCCTCGGGCAGCGCCCGCAGCAGGTCCAGGCCCCGCCACACCGCGTCCCAGGTGGGCCGGACACGGCTCTCGACGAGAGCGCGGACGTCCCGTTCGGCCGCGGTGAGCGCGGCCAGCCGGTCGTCGGCCTCCAGCGGGTCCTGGGCGGCGGCCAGGGCCGTACGCGCGCGGTCGTACCGCTCGATCGCCGGGGCCAGCAGCTTGTTGTCGAACGCCGGATCGGTCGCGGGGCCGGCCGGCGGGCACCGCAGCTGTCCGGCCGCGTCCCGCGCCAGTTCGGCCCGGTGCGCGGCGTCCGCGCCGCTCTCGCCCCCGGGCGGGTCGATCCAGGCGAGCAGCGCGCCCAGGTGCTGGTCCTCCAGACCGGACTGGCCGGTCGCCCAGTGCCGGGCCAGCAGGTCGGTCAGGGCCAGCAGCAGGGAGGAGCCGGGCACCCGGGACCGCTCGCCGTAGTGGGTCAGCCAGCGTCCGAGCAGCGGCACCCGGGGCGGCGCCGGGTAGGGCGCGTCCGGATCCTGCTCGGCGGTGCGGCGAAAACGCGTCGAGCGGCCGAGGAGCCGTACGAAGTCCAGGCCCGCGCGGCTCGGCACGATCAGCTGGGGCGCGTCCGCGCACAGCTCGGCCTCCACCTTGACCCGCTTGCCGGTCTCCGGATCGGTCTGAGTGCGCTCGGCCGGCTCCACCGACTCCGCGAAGGAGTCCAGGTACGGCAGGACGGCGTCGGCCAGGTCGGCCAGGAAGGTGAACCGCAGGTCCCGGTCGCGGGGCTGCGGCACGGCCAGCAGCCGGGGCGCGTCCCGGTCGGTGCCGACCAGCGCGCCGAGCGGGGCGCCGGTCTCACCGGCCGTCGTGAGCGGTACGAACACCAGCGGACGGTCGGACAGATGCCGGTGCCGGACGGTCGCGGCGGGCTGCGCCCGTCCGCTGCCGACGGCCTCCAGCCGGGCGAGGGTGTCGATCAGGGACACGTGGCCACCTCCCGGGCGGCCGCCAGGGCCTCCGCGCGCAGCCGGGCCGCCCGGCGCAGGGCCGCCACCGCCGGGTCGTCGGGGTCGCCGCTGTCGCCGCGGGCCGCCGCGAGGACCTCCTCGACGGTGGCGAGGCCGCCCAGTTCGGCCCGCAGGGGCCGGCCGAGGCGGGTGACGGCGCCGGCCTCGCGGGCGCGGTCCCGGCAGTGGAAGGCGAGTTCGCAGGCGGACAGGCACTCGGGCGCGTACGTCGCCGGTACCGCCTCCACGGCCGCCGTCAGCTCCTCGGCGGGCCGGTCGGGCGCGAAAGACGTGCCCTCGGGCAGCGCGCCGGCGATCTCCTCGACCCGGGTCAGCCGGGCGAGCTGACGGGCGGTGACCGCACGCTGCTTGCGGACGTCCACGGCACAGCCCGCGGGCAGGTTGGAGAAGTCCTTGGGGCACACCAGCAGCACCCGGTGGCGCACGCGGGGGGCTGGATCGATACGGGCGGCGACGTCCTCCAGGGCGAGCACGTACACCGCGGCCTGCCGGGCCGCGGCGCCCACCTTCGACGGGTCCGCGGAGCCGTCCACCATCGGGAACGACTTGATCTCCACCACCGACCAGCTGCCGTCCGGGTGCACCACCACCGCGTCCGGTTCCACGAACGCGAGCGAACCCGCCACGTCCAGGGCCAGCATCGGGTGGTCGAGGAGCGTCCAGCCGCCGGCCCGGGTGGCCTCGCGCAGCGCCAGCGCCGTACGGGCCGTACGCCCCTGCGGGCCGTAGGCGGCCAGGTCGGGCAGGGCCGCCTCCGCGGGCGGCTCGGCACCCGGGTCGAGGTGGGCGTGCGCCAGCCGCAGCAGTTCCGCGCCGCCGTCCGCCTTCACCCGCGCCTCGAAGGCGTTGCCCCGGGTCAGCGCGAACTGCGACTGCCCGAAGCCGGAGGGCGCGCCCAGCGCGCTCGCCAGCCGGGCCTTGTCCACCCCGGCGCCGTCCAGGATCGCCCGCCGGGAGCAGCCGGGGTTCGCGGCGAGCGCCGCGAGGGCGCGCGCGTCCAGGGCCTTGGCCGGTACGTCCGGACCGCGCAGCTCAGCGAGCCGGTGCCGGAGCCCCTTCTCCCGCGCTGGTGGGGGAGACGTCCGGTCCGGCCGCGAGGTCGGGCGATGACGCGCGCTGCCGTGGAATTCGCTCACCCGCGGAAGTCTGGCATCCGGCACTGACAATCGGGGAACCGGTGGCGCCCGGGACCACCGGGGCGGGCCGGGACGGGCGGGACCGGACCAGGTCCGCGGCCCGCGTCACCCGCGGCGCCAGCAGGAGACCGGCACCCATCACGGCGACGCCCGCGACCGCGTCCAGGAGGTAGTGGTTGGCGGTGCCCATGACCACGAGCGCGGTCAGCAGCGGGTAGGCGACGCCGAGGATCTTCGTCAGGCGTGAGCCGCCGTGGCGCCAGAGCATCACCCCGCACCACAGCGCCCAGCCCACGTGCAGGCTCGGCATCGCCGCGTACTGGTTGGTCATGCCGCCCATGCCGCGCGGCGCGCTGGCCTGGGCGCCCCACCAGCCGTACGAGCTGTACTGCGCCATCGTGTCCACGAAGCCGTGGCCGGCGGAGAGCAGGCGGGGCGGGCAGGTCGGCAGCAGCGTGAAGCCGATCAGCCCCATGAACGTGGACGTCATCAGCCAGGTGCGGGCGGCCCGGTAGTGCCGGGCACGCGCGCGGAACATCCAGATCAGGATGACGGGCGTGACGAGGTAGTGCAGCGAGGCGTACCAGAAGTCGGCCGGCACACCGAGCCAGGTCTCCCGGGTGAACAGCCGGTTCAGCGGGTGTTCCGCGTTCAGGTGCAGGGCCTTCTCGACGCGCAGGATCGCCAGTCCGTGGTCGACGGCGCTGGTGACGTCCCCGCGCGCGAGGAGCCGGCCGGCCGAGTAGCAGGCGTAGACCAGCACGATCAGCGGCAGTTCCGTCCACCAGCGCAACCGGGGTCGCGGGGCCGCCTCGGTGCCCGGTGTCTCGGTCTGCGGCATCCGATCGCCCTCCCCCTTCTGCTGTACGGCGCCCCGGCGGGCGACCGTGCCACTTTACGGTGTCCGAACACCGCCCATGAGGGCGCTCCCACTTGTGCACCGGTGGCCGTTCCAGCCCTCGAAGACGCCGGGATCGCCCGCCGGGTTGCGCCGGAGCACGGTGCGCGATGATGGAGGGACCGCATGCACACGTTTTTCCGTGGCGTCCGTGTCGGCGCCACCGTCCCGGAAGGTCTCCCATGGCACCGCGCATCCTGCTGGCCCGGCACGGACAGACGGCCTGGTCGCTGTCCGGCAAGCACACCGGCAGGACCGACGTGCCGTTGCTGGAGGAGGGCCGGCGCGGGGCCAAGCTGCTCGGCGAGCGGCTGCACCGCGCTCCGCTGGACGGGCTGGCGGACGCGGAGGTGCGCACCAGCCCGCTCTCCCGCGCGCGAGAGACGTGCGAACTGGCCGGTTTCGGCGACCGTGCCACGGTGTGGGACACGCTCATGGAGTGGGACTACGGCGCGTACGAGGGCATGACCCCCGCCGAGATCCAGGCTGTCCGGCCCGGCTGGCTGATCTGGCGGGACGGCGTCCCGGGGGGCGAGTCCCTGGCCGAGGTGACCGCGCGCGCGGACGAGGTGGTGTCCTGGGCGCGCTCGGCCGACCGGGACGTGCTGGTCTTCGCCCACGGGCACATCCTGCGCTCGATCGGAGCGCGGTGGCTGGGCCTGCCTCTGGATTTCGCCGCCCGGATACGACTGAACCCGACGTCACTGTCCGTACTCGGCTGGGCCTACGGCGAACCGGCGATCGAGACCTGGAACGACGTGGGCCATATGGCGGCCTGACGGCAGTCACCACCGGAGCGGGACCGGGTGACGCAGGTCCCGGCAGCGGTCGTGCCCGCGGCAGTCCGCGGACGGGCAGCGCGCGGTGGCGTACGCCTCAGGGCGTATTGCCCGCCCCGGATGTGCGCTCGGTCCGTCGTACTCCCCGGTCCGCCGGCCGTGCCCTACGCCCGGCCGGTGCGCGGCAGCGACGCGTGGCGGTTCAGGAAGTCCGGGACGCCCGGTGCGCGGCGGTGCGGGAGCAGGGCCCGGGCCGTGGCCGCCAGCATCGTCCGGATGCGGGAGGACTGGACCTGGTCCAGCAGGCCCATCACCCGCAGCCCCGCCTCGGCGGCCTCGTCGGGACGGCCCTCGTGGGCCAGGTCGCCGGCCAGTTCCGCGGTGTAGAGCGCGATGTTGCGGGTGAAGTGCGGATCCTGGAGCCGCGCCGCGCGCCGCGCGTGCCGGGACGCCCGCCGCCAGTCGCCCAGGGTGGACCAGCACTGCGCTTCCAGTCCCTCCAGTTCGGCCTCGCCGTAGAAGCTCATCCATTCGGGGTCGGCGTCCGAGCGGCCCCGCGCGAAGAGGGTCTGCGCGCGGGCCAGCGCCTGCTCGCAGCCGGTGCGGTCGGCGAGCCCCGCCCAGCCGCCCGCCTCGCGCAGCGCGAGGAGGGACATCAGCCGGTCGGAGCCCAGGGCGCGGCCGGCGCGCTGCGCGGCCTGCGCGGCCCGGACCGCCTCCCGGGGGCGGCCGGCGTCCCGCGCCAGGAACGCGGTGTTGCAGAAGGCGTGCGCCTCCAGCCCCGGGTCGCCGGTCATGCGGGCCGTGGCCAGCGCCTCGGCGTAGTGCGAGCGGGCGTCGTCGAAGCGGCCGGAGTCGTGGGCCAGCCAGCCCACGGAGATGGCGAGTTCCCCGGCACCCGCGTGCAGCCGGTCGGTGGTCGTCTGCCGGGTCGCGCCGGCGTCCAGCAGCGCGTACGCCGCGCGCAGCGGAGCCGCCGCGCGCCGGTAGAGGCCGTCCGCGCCGTGCCGGTCGTCGAGCAGCCTGATGCGGCGGACGGCCTCCTCCAGGGCGGTCGCCTCGGGGATGCCGACGCGGCCGGGCGGCCGCCCGGTTGCCGCGGCACCGGTGGTGAGTCCGAGCGGGGCCAGCGTGGCGGCGGCCACCGTGGCGCCTGTGCCGGTCATGAACGCGCGACGCAGCACGTCGCTCTCCTCTTGGTTCCAGGGGTCGTTCTCGTACGGTTCGTGCGGGTCGCCCGAGGGATCCGGGCCGGCCGGGTCGTGCGGGTTCCGTGTGTCATACGGACCGCAGGCACCGCGCGTCTCATCCGGCACCGCGCGCGCCTGCCCGGCCGTACGCGCCGCCCGTCCGCGGACGGCCGAACGGGGCGCGAAGCCGAGGTCGGTCAGCGTGCGGCCGGGGAACATGTGCAGGAACACCCGTTCGTACGCGTAGTTGGGGCAGCGGATCTCACCCGCCTCGACCCGGCCGACGTAGCGCGCGTCACAGCTCACCCGCTCACCGATCTCACGTGCCGCCCGCCGGACCAGCGCAGCGAACTCGGCCGGTGAGCGTCGGCCGCGCAGCCGCCGGAAGGCGAGGTTCGGCCGGGGCGGCCGTTCGGGCTGTGACGAGGTCACCGTGGACGACGTCATGACCGGGTCCTCTCGTGCGAACCGTGGAAGCGTCGAACCGTGCCGGGCCCGGGGGCGGTCCGCGGGACGGGGCGTCCGTGTGACGCCCTGGGTCCGGCGGGCCTGAACGTACCCGCTGTGCGGGGCCGTCCGCACGGCGTTTAGCTACAAAACGGTCATCTCACGCACGATCTGCCATGAAGTGCCATCCTTTGCGGCGCACTTGTGCCGTAGCCGTTGACGCGCTCACGCGTTGGAGTCCATGGACCGCGAGTGGGCTGTGTGGTGGAGGCCGGCATGGAGAGCAGCCAGAGCAAGGACCCCCGGACGTCGGCGCCGCCGTCCGAGGAGGGGTGCGACGTCGTGACGGTACCGGCCCGGCAGGGCCTGGAGGCGGTCGACATCCTGCGCCGCGGCGCCTGCGACGCGGTGGGGCCGGTCCTGCACGACGACGGCTGCGGCACCCTCGGTTTCGTGGTGCCGGCCGGTACGGCGGCCGGCTGGGACGTGCCGGGCAGCACCTGCACCGGGACGGACGGGCGCGGACTGCGCCTGGCCCCCGAGCCGCCCGTCGCCGGCTCGGACTGGCTGCTGCCGCCCGGCGAGGCCGACCTCGCCACCGACCCGGTGGAGTTGCGCCGGGCCCTCGGGGAGGCGGCCCGGCTGATCGAGGCGGCCGACAGCCGCCGGTGACACGGCAGTCCGCGGCGGCTGCGAAGATGGGGGGATGGGCAGGTCGAGGAACACGCGCCGCAGGTCGGCCCCCGCCGCGGCCGTCGAGGAACCGGTCGACGGCGGGCTCGCGCGGCTCGTACCGGACCCGGACCGCGCCCGCGCCTGGACGCTGCTGATCGACGGGGCACCCCAGTCGCACGTCGACCTGGACGATCCCGCCCACCTGTCCTTCGAGTACCAGCGCCGCATCGGCCACGTCATCGACCTCGCCGCCCCACCCGGCAGGCCCGTGCACGCCGTGCACCTCGGCGGCGGCGCCTTCACCCTCGCCCGGTACGTCGCCGCGACCCGGCCCCGCTCCACCCAGCAGGTCGTCGAACGGGACGCGAGCCTGGTCCAGCTGGTCCGGCGCGAACTGCCGCTCGACCCCCAGGCCCGCATCCGGGTACGGGCGACGGACGCCCGCGCGGGACTCGCCAAGGTGCCGGACGGCTGGGCCGACCTGGTCGTCGCCGATGTCTTCAGCGGCGCCCGCACCCCCGCCCACCTCACCTCCATCGAGTTCCTGGACGAGGTCCGCCGCGCGCTGAAGCCCGCCGGCGTCTACGCCGCCAACCTGGCCGACGGCCCGCCGCTCGCGCACCTGCGCGGCCAGATCGCCACCGCGGCCGCCCGGTTCGGCGAACTCGCCCTCATCGCCGACCCGGCCGTCCTGCGCGGCAAACGCTTCGGCAACGCCGTCCTGGTCGCCTCCGACCTGCCGCTGCCGCTCGCCGAACTCACCCGGCGCGCCGCCTCCGACCCGCACTCCGCCCGGGTCGAACACGGTCCCCGGCTCACCGACTTCACCGGTGGCGCGGTACCCGTGACGGACGAGGCCGCGGTGGCCTCCCCGGCCCCGCCGCCCTCGGTGTTCCAGTAGGGCCGCGCGCCCCGGGCCGGCCGGTCAGTAGGTTCCGATCTCGACCCGTGGCGGGCCGTCGTGCCAGGTGCAGAACACCGACACCCGGTCCGCGTCCCGGGCGAACTCCACCCGGATCCACGCCGTCGTCTTCCACACCTGCATCGACCAGCCGGTCCCCGGGGTCGCCGACACCAGGGTCGCGCTCGAGGTGCCCAGGTCGAAGACCGCCCGGCCGCCGTCGGTGTCGTAGGCCCTGACCCGGCCGGCGACGGAGGCCTCGACGGTGGGGGAGGCGCTGGCGGCGGGGGCCGGCGTCCGTGAGGGCGTGGCCGCGGGCGGCCCGGACGACCCACTCCCGGACGGCGAGGGCGGGACGGTCGGTGAGGCCGGCGGTTCCGGGGCCGGTGGCTGCGGGCGCCGGGTGGCCGCGCCGGCCGCCGCGACCGGCAGCGCCCGCGGCGGCTCGTACACCGTCCCCGCCATCACCGTGTGCACGCCCCACCACGACAGCGTGACCGCCGCTCCCGTCGCGAGCAGCCACGCCAGTACGTGTACGAGTCCTCTGCGCATCGCGGGCCATACTGCCCCAGGGGGACGGCCGTACGCACCTGTACCGGGTTGTCCACAGGCACCCGCCCGTCCCTCCCGCATGGCGTACGGTGCGGCGCATGGCAAGTGTTCTCGTGGTCGAGGACGACCAGTTCGTACGCTCGGCGCTCATCCGGCACCTGACCGACGCCGCACACACCGTGCGCAGCGTCGGCACGGCACTGGAGGCGCTGCGCGAGGTCGCCCAGCTCCGCTTCGACCTGGTCGTCCTGGACCTCGGACTGCCCGACCTGGACGGCTCCGAGGCCCTGAAGATGCTGCGCGGCATCACCGACGTGCCCGTCATCATCGCCACCGCCCGGGACGACGAGACGGAGATCGTCCGGCTGCTCAACGCCGGGGCGGACGACTACCTCGTCAAGCCGTTCTCCGTCGAGCACCTCTCGGCCCGCATGGCCGCCGTGCTGCGCCGGGCCCGCTCCGCCGGCGCGGAACCCCCGCCCTCCGATGTGCTCCGCGTCGGCGGTCTCACCGTCGACCCGCTGCGCCGCCGGGCCGAACTGGACGGCGTGCCACTCGACCTGACCCGCCGTGAATTCGACCTGCTCGCCTTCCTGGCCGGCCGGCCCGGTGTCGTCGTCTCCCGCCGGGAACTCCTCGCCGAGGTCTGGCAGCAGTCCTACGGCGACGACCAGACCATCGACGTCCATCTGTCCTGGCTGCGCCGGAAACTGGGGGAGACGGCGGCCCGGCCGCGCTATCTGCACACACTGCGCGGGGTCGGCGTGAAGCTCGAACCCCCGGTGGCCGGGGAGGCGCCGCGATGAGATGGGCCCTGGTCAAGGTCTGCCTGGCGGTCACCACGATGGTCGTGGTCGCGTTCGCCGTGCCGCTCGGCCTGGTCGTCAAGGAGATGGCCCGCGACCGGGCCTTCGCGGGCGCCGAGCGGGAGGCCGCCGCGGTCGCCCCCGCCCTGTCCATCACCACCGACCGGGACGAGCTGGAGCGGGTGGTGGCCTCGGCCGGCGCCGGCTCCGGGATGGCCGTGCACCTGCCCGCCGACGGCGGCCGGGCCGCGCTCGACCTCGGCCGGCAGCGCGCCGCCGTCCGCGACATCCAGGCCGTGCGCAGACTCGGCCGCGCCTCCATCGGCTCCGTGCCGGGCGGCTCCGTCCTGCTCCAGCCGGTCGCGCTCGGTTCCGGCGCGATCGCCGTGGTGGAGGTGTACGTTCCCGAGGCCGAGGTGACCAACGGCGTCGGCACGGCCTGGGCGGTGCTCGCGGCCGTGGGCCTCGCGCTGATCGTCGGCTCGGTCGCGGTCGCCGACCGGCTCGGAGTGCGCATGGTGCGGCCCGCGCGGCGCCTGGTCGAGGGCGCGCACGAGCTGGGCGAGGGCAAGCTGGGCGCCCGGGTGCCGGAGGACGGACCGACCGAACTGCGGCTCGCCGCCGTCGCGTTCAACGCCATGGCCGACCAGGTGGTCCAGCTCCTGGCCAACGAGCGCGAGCTGGCGGCCGACCTCTCGCACCGGCTGCGTACCCCGCTCACCGTCCTCCGGCTCAACGCCGCCTCCCTGGGCGCCGGTCCGGCCGCCGAGCAGACCCGGGCGGCCGTCGCCCAGCTGGAGCACGAGGTCGACACCATCATCCGCACGGCCCGCCAGGCCAAGCCCCGGACGGCCCCCGCCGGACCCGGCGCCGGATGCGACGTGGCCGCGGTGGTGCGGGAGCGCATGGAGTTCTGGTCCGCGCTGGCCGAGGACGAGGGCCGCACCTGGCGGGTGGCCGGCGCCGACCGGCCCGTCCGCGTGCCCGTGGCCCGCGCCGACCTCGCCGCCGCACTCGACGCACTGCTCGGCAACGTCTTCCGGCACACCCCCGAGGGCACCGCCTTCGCGGTCGACGTGCACAACGGCGACGACGCGGTGATCGCGCTGGTCTCCGACGCGGGCCCGGGCATACCCGACCCGGAGGCGGCGATGGCCCGCGGCCGGGGTTCCGGGAACGCCGGCTCGACCGGCCTCGGCCTGGACATCGTGCGCCGGCTGGCGGAGTCCACCGGTGGCGACGTCCGCATCGGCGGCTCGGTCCTGGGCGGCACCGAGGTGCGGATCCGGCTCCAGCTGGACGGGCGGGCACCGGTGGGACGGGGCCACCGGGGAGCGGTGCGCCGGCGCCGGCCGCGCCGGCTGGTCCCGACCATTAACCGTTCCCGATCGCTTCCTTAAGCGCACCATAAACCCGGCAACCACCGCCCCGAACAGGCCAATTGTCTGAATCGGGCCCGCTAGCGTGCTGCCGCATCCCCACAGGTCGGGAAAGCCCTGTGACCCCCCCCGTGAGCAGTAGAGGCAGGCACGCGCATGAGCACGCACCGGCGCAGGATCAGTGGCAGGAACAAGGCGATAGGCGGACTGGTGGCCGCCGCGGTGATCGGCGGCGGCGCGGTCCTGCTCACCGGCACCGCCAACGCGGCCGCGGTGAACGCCGCCTACACCCGGACCAGCGACTGGTCCACCGGGTATTCCGCCCAGTACGTCGTCACCAACACCACCGGCCGGGCCGAGAAGACCTGGACGCTTGAGTTCGATCTCCCCTCGGGCGCCAAGCTCGGCTCCCTGTGGAACGCCCGGTCCAGCGTGACCGGTCAGCACGTCACCGTGAAGCCGGCCACGTGGGACACCGACGGCCTGGCCCCCGGCAAGTCGGTGACCGTCGGCTTCGTGGTCGACGGCAGCGGTGACCCGACGGGCTGCCGGATCGACGACGCCCAGTGTTCCGCGGACGGCGGCGCCACCCCCGAGCCGAGCGGCCGGCCCACGCAGACCACCCCGGCCCCCACCCCGACCCCCACCGCGTCGGCCCCCACCCCCACCCCCACTCCCACCGGCGGCACCGGAACCGGCACCACCTCCGACGCCGGTTTCGCGCCCTACGTCGACACCTCCCTCTACCCGGCCTTCGACCTGCTCGGTGCCGCCGACGCGACCGGCGTGAAGAACTACAACCTCGCCTTCGTCAACGACGGCGGCGGCTGCACCCCCAAGTGGGGCGGCGTGACCGACGTCAACAGCGACGGCGTGGCCGCGCAGATCGGCTCGCTGCGCGCCAAGGGCGGTGACGTCCGCGTCTCCTTCGGCGGTGCCTCCGGCTCCGAGCTGGCCACCACCTGCTCCTCGGCGGACGCGCTGGCGACGGCGTACGGCAAGGTGGTCGACGCGTTCAAACTGACCAAGGTCGACTTCGACGTCGAGGGCGGCGCGCTGCCCAACACCGCGGCCAACACCCGCCGCGCCCAGGCCATCGCCAAGCTCCAGGCCCAGCACCCCGGCCTGGACGTCTCCTACACCCTCCCGGTGATGCCCGAGGGCCTCACCCAGGACGGCGTGAACCTGCTGTCCGACGCCAAGTCCAACGGCGTCAAGGTCAGCACCGTCAACATCATGGCGATGGACTACGGCCCCTCGTACAGCGGCGACATGGGCACCTACGCCGAGCAGGCCGCCACCGCCACGCAGGCCCAGATCAAGAGCGTGCTGGGGCTGTCCGACTCCGCCGCCTGGAAGGCCGTCGCGGTCACCCCGATGATCGGCGTCAACGACGTCTCCTCCGAGGTCTTCAAGGTCGAGGACGCCACCCAGCTGGTGGACTTCGCCAGGTCCAAGGGGATCGGCTGGCTCTCCATGTGGTCCGCGACCCGCGACAAGCAGTGCGCCGGCGGCCCCAAGTCCACCGCCGACGCCACGTGCAGCTCCATCAGCCAGGACACGAACGCGTTCGCCAAGGCGTTCGCCGCGTACAAGTAGCACCCGGCCGGCCCCCCGGCACCCCCCGGCCGGTATCCCCCGGGCGCGGCCCGCCCCCACGACGGGCCGCGCCCGGGACGCTCAGGCCAGGGGCTCCACCGACGGCAGCGTCCCAGTCCGCGCCGCCTCCCCGTACCACCGCGCGCTGGACTTCGGGGTGCGCTCCAGCGTCGCGTAGTCCACGTACACCGCGCCGAACCGCTTGCCGTAGCCGTACGACCACTCGAAGTTGTCCATCAGGGACCACAGGAAGTAGCCGCGCACATCGGCGCCGTCGGCGATGGCGTGCCTCACCTCGGCGAGGTGGCCGCGGAGGTAGGCGATGCGCTCGGGGTCGTGGACGCGGCCCTCGGGGTCGGGCTTGTCGTCGTAGGCCGCGCCGTTCTCGGTGATGTAGAGCGGGAGCCCGGGGGCCTCTCGCGAGTAGCGCATCAGCAGGTCGTACAGGCCCGTCGGGTCGATCGTCCAGCCCATCTCCGTGCGTTCGCCGGGGGTCTGGTGGAAGAGGATGTCGTCGGCGGCGGGCCAGGGGGAGTGGTCGCTCGCCCCGTGGCCGTCGGCCCGGGGGCCCTTGACGTCCCCGGAGACGGCCGAGACCAGCGCCGGGGTGTAGTAGTTCAGGCCGAGGGCGTCCAGCGGCGCGTTGATCGTGCGGACGTCGCCGTCGAGGACGTACGACCAGTCGGTGACCGAGGCGGTCGCGGCGAGCAGCGTCTCCGGGTACGCGCCGTGCAGCATCGGGCCGTGGAAGACGCCGTTGGCGAGGTCGTCGATGCGGCGGGCCGCCGCCAGGTCGGCCGGGTCCTGGGTGAGGGGCCGTACGACCGAGGAGTTGAGACTGATCGCGATCTGGTTGCGGGCCGGCATGGCCGACCGCAGGGCCGAGGCCGCCAGGCCGTGACCCAGGTTGAGGTGGTGTGCCGCGCGCAGGGAGGCCGCCGGGTCGGTGCGGCCGGGGGCGTGCACCCCGGAGGCGTAGCCCAGGAAGGCGCTGCACCAGGGCTCGTTGAGGGTGATCCACTGCTCCACCCGGTCGCCGAGCGCCTCGCCGACGAGCTGCGCGTACTCGGCGAACCGGAACGCGGTGTCCCGCTCCGGCCAGCCGCCCGCGTCCTCCAGCTCCTGCGGCAGGTCCCAGTGGTAGAGGGTGACCGCCGGCTTGATGCCGGCCGCCAGCAGCTCGTCGACCAGCCGGCGGTAGAAGTCCAGGCCCCGCTGGACCGCCGGCCCGCGGCCCGTCGGCTGCACCCGGGACCACGAGACGGAGAAGCGGTAGGCGTTCAGGCCCAGCTCCGCCATCAGCGCCACGTCGTCGCGGTAGCGGTGGTAGTGGTCGACCGCGACGTCCCCCGTCTCGCCGCCGGCCGTCTTGCCCGGCGTATGGCTGAACGTGTCCCAGATCGAGGGGGTGCGGCCGTCCTCCCGCACCGCCCCCTCGATCTGGTACGCCGAGGTCGCTGCGCCCCAGAGGAAGGCGGGCGGGAAGGTCACGGACGACGGAACGGAGTCAGGCATGGAAGCGCTCCCATTTACGGTCGGAAGGGGCCGACGGATGAGGGGGAAGAAGGGGCCGGGACGGCGGTGGCCCGGCCCCCGGGAAGTCGTGCGGGCACAGTCGGGCGGGCGGATCAGCCCTTGATCGCGCCCTGCATGATCCCGCCCACGATCTGCTTGCCGAACAGCAGGAAGGCGATCAGCAGCGGCAGCGTGCCCAGCAGCGCGCCGGCCATGATCACCGCCTGGTCGGGGACGTAACCGGTGCCGAGCGAGTTCAGGGCGACCTGCACGGTCGGGTTCTGCTGGGTCAGGGCGATGATCGGCCACAGGAAGTCGTTCCAGGCGAACACGAACGTCAGCAGGCCGAGCACCGCCATCGCCGGCCGTGCGGCCGGGAAGACGACGTGCCAGACGATCCGCAGGCTGCTCGCCCCGTCCACCCGGGCCGCCTCGATCAGCTCGGTGGGCAGCGCCTGCACCAGGTACTGCCGCATGAAGAACGTGCCGAACGCGGTCACCAGGCTCGGCAGGATCACCGTCTGGAGCTGGTTGGACCAGCCCAGGTTCGACATCCACAGGTACAGCGGTACGACGGCGAGCTGCGGCGGGATCATCATCGTGCCGATGGTCAGCAGCAGCAGTACGCCGGAGAACCGGAACCGCAGTTTGGCGAAGGCGAACCCGGCCAGCGTGGAGAACAGCACCGTGCTCACGGTGATCGTGCCCGCCACGATCACCGAGTTGAGCATCGCGGTGCCGAGCCCGGCCTGGTCCCAGGCCGCCTGGAGGTTGCGGAACAGGTTGCCGCCGAACCACAGCGGCGGCGGGGTCTGGGCCAGCCGCCGGTCGGTGCGGGAGGCCGCGATCGCCGTCCATACCAGCGGGGCCAGCGAGACCAGCGCGAACACGGCCAGCACGAGGTAGGTCACCGGGCCCGCGTGCAGCTGCTTGCCGGCGCCCATGCGACCGCGCTGCCGCGGCGCCTTTCCTTCCCGGCGCCCGGCCCGGGGGATGGTCAGTTGACTCATTGGGACTTCCTCAGCCGTCGGGTGAGCAGCAGGTTGACCGCGGCGATGATCAGCAGGAGCAGGAACATCGACCAGGCGATCGCGGACGCCTTCCCGAGGTTGCCGATGATCCAGCCCTGGTCGTACATGTACAGACCGAGCGTCTGGTACTGGTGCTCGGAGCCGCCCTTGGAGCCGCTGACCCCGCCGAACAGCAGCGGCTCGCCGAAGAGCTGGGTCGCGCCGATGGTGGAGACGACGACCGTGAACAGGATCGTCGGCCGCAGCTGCGGGACCGTCACGTGCCGGAACTGCTGCCAGCGGTTCGCGCCGTCGATCGCCGCCGACTCGTACAGGTCGGCCGGGATGGCCTGCATGGCGGCCAGATAGATCAGCGCGTTGTAGCCGGTCCAGCGCCAGATCACGATCGAGGAGACCGCGAACTGCGAACCCCAGTCCGACTCACGCCAGTTGACCGGGTCCACCCCGAAGAAGTGCAGGACCCAGTTGACCATGCCGCCGTCCCACGAGTACAGCAGCGTGAACACCAGGGTCGCCGCGGCCACCGAGGTGGCGTACGGGGTCAGCATCACCACGCGCCACACGGTGGAGCCGCGCAGCTTGTAGTTCAGCAGGTGCGCGAGCCCGAGCGCGGCCAGCAGCTGCGGCACGGTCGAGATCAGGCCGATGCTGAACGTGTTCTTCAGGGCGTTCCAGAAGAAGTCCGAGGACAGCAGGTTCCGGTAGTTGTCCAGGCCCGCCCAGGTCTGGTGGTCCAGCGAGGACAGCTGCACGTCGTGCAGCGAGTACCAGGCCGTGTAGAGCAGCGGTATCAGGGAGAAGGCCCCGAAGAGCACGAAGAAGGGGGCGACGAAGGCGTACGGCGCCGCCTTCGTGTCCCAGCGGTAGAACCGGCTGCGCCAGGAGTCGGCGCCCGCCGGCGCGCCGCGACCGCGAGCGCCCCGGGCCGCGCCCGGCGGGGTGCCGGGCGCGGCCTCGGCGCTCGACGCGGGATGCGCGAGTGCCTGCTTGGAGCTGCTCACTGGCCGAGCACGTCCTTGATCTCGTTCCTCGCGGCGTCCCAGCCCTGCTCGGGCGACTTGCCCTTCTGCTCGACCTGGAGGATGCCCACGTCGGTCAGCGCGGTGTTGATGGGCTGGTCCTTGACGCCGAAGTACTGCGTCGGGATCGTCTTCGCCGAGTCGGAGAAGATCTGCGTGATCGGCGCGTTCGAGAAGTACGCCGTCGTGTCCGCGGCCGGCTTCAGGCTCGCGTAGGCCGAGGGGGTGGAGGGGAAGCTGGCCTGCTTGGCGAAGACCTTCGCCTGCTGCTCGGGCGCGGTCAGCCACTTCGCCAGGGCGATGGCCTCCTTCTGGTGCTTGCCCGCCGTCGGCACGCCGAGGAAGGAGCCGCCCCAGTTGGCCGCGGTGGGCGCCGCCGCCACGTCCCAGTTGCCCTTGCCCGCGTCACCGGACTTCTGCTCGATGTAGCCCATCATCCAGGCCGGGCAGGCCACGCTCGCGAAGGAGCCGTTGGCGAAGCCCTGGTCCCACGGCTTGTCGAACTGCTTCAGCTTCGCCGACATGTCGCTGGTGGCGACCGTCATCGCGGCGTCCCAGGCCTTCTTCACGCCCTCGGACCTGTCCCAGACGACGTTGCCGTCCTTGTCGTAGTACCGGGTGGCACCGCCGCCGAGGGCCGCGTTGTAGACGGAGGACGCGGAGTCCACGAACTTCGCGCCGTCGGGCGCCTTCTTCATGAACTTCTTGCCCAGGTCGACGTACTTGGCCCAGTCACCCTTCCACTGGGCGGCCAGCTTGGTGCGGTCCGTCTCCAGCCCGGCCTTCCGGAACAGGTCCTTGCGGTAGCAGATCGCCATCGGCCCGATGTCGGTGCCGAGCCCGATGGTCCTGCCGTCCTTCGTGGTTGCCTGCGCGAGCTTCCAGTCCAGCCACTGCGACTTGTCGACCTCCTTGCCGAGGTCGACGAACTTGTTCGCCTGGGTCTGCACGGCCTCGGTGATGTTGCCGACCTCGATGGCCTGGATGTCGTCGGTGCCGGCGCCCGCCTGGAGGCGGGTGAGCACCTTCGGCCAGTACACGTCGGTACGGGTGGTGACGTTTTCCTTGATGCTGATGTCCGGATGCAGCTTCGTGTACTCGTCGTAGAGGCCGGCCTGCTTGTAGCCGAAGACGCCGAAGGTCCCGATGGTCAGCTCGATCTTGCCCTTGCCACTGCCGTCGCCACCCGAGTTGTCCGACGAGCCGTTGTCCGAGTCGTTGGCGCAGCCGGCCAGCAGCCCCGTGGTCAGTGCGGCCACGGCCGCGAGGGCCATCAGCCGATGTGGCCGGCGGATGCTCGTGCGCATTTCGTCCTCCTGTTGCCTGACGTGCCGACCCCCCGGCCAACTGCATGAAATCGGGCCCGTTCGTACGCGCTGCGGCTCGGGCGGGGAACGTGCGGGATATGTAGGTGTCAGGTACTGTGGGAGCGCTCCCACGAGTGATGAGTTGAAGAGTCGTCGCTTCCGAGCGGGGTGTCAAGGGACCGGACGCGGAGGGATGCGTTCAGTTATCGGAGTGTTAACTGGGCCGCACCGGGCGCTCGCTGCCGCTCGTCGCTCTGGCCAGGACTGTTAGATTCCAGCCAACCGGAATTGCTGTCGAGAGAGGCGGAGCCATGGCAAGCCACGGAGGGCGGGGCCGGGGCGGGGGACGGCCCACGCTCGAAGAGGTCGCCGCCCGGGCCGGGGTCGGACGCGGCACGGTCTCCCGGGTGATCAACGGCTCGCCCCGGGTCAGCGACGCCACCCGCGCCGCGGTCGAGGCGGCCGTCGCCGAACTGGGCTACGTCCCCAACACCGCCGCCCGCGCCCTCGCGGCCAACCGCACCGACGCCATCGCGCTCGTCGTCCCCGAGCCGGAGACCCGGTTCTTCGCCGAGCCCTACTTCTCGGACATGCTGCGCGGGGTCGGCTCCGAACTCTCCGACACCGAGATGCAGCTGGTGCTGATATTCGCCGGCAGCGACCGGGAGCGCCGGCGCCTCGCCCAGTACCTCGCGGCCCACCGCGTCGACGGCGTGCTGCTGGTCTCGGTCCACGCCGACGACCCGCTCCCCGACCTGCTGGCCCAGCTGGAGATCCCGGCCGTGATCAGCGGCCCGCGCTCGGCTGGCGAGACGCTCACCTCGGTGGACTCGGACAACTACGGCGGGGCCCGCTCGGCGGTGGAGCACCTGGTGAGCCGGGGCCGCCGCCGCATCGCGCACATCACCGGACGGCTGGACGTCTACGGCGCCCAGCGGCGCGTCGACGGCTATCGCGCGGCCCTGCGTGACGCGGGCCACGCGGCGGACGAACGGCTCATCGAGACGGGCGACTTCACCGAGGAGGGCGGCCGGCGCGCGATGACGGTCCTGCTCGACCGGCACCCCGATCTGGACGCGGTCTTCGCCGGCTCGGACGTGATGGCGGCGGGCGCCCGGCAGGTGCTGCGGGAGGCGGGCCGCCGCATCCCCGACGACATCGCCCTGGTCGGTTACGACGACTCGGCCATCGCCCGGCACATGGACCCGCCCATGACCAGCGTCCGCCAGCCCATCGAGGAGATGGGCCGCGCCATGATCGATCTGCTGCTCACGGACATCGCCGACCGCCGCCCGGCCGCTTCCCGTGGCCTGGACCGCCGCCAGGCGGTCCTGCCGACGGAACTGGTGACACGCGCGTCGTCATGAGGCGCACCAGCTGTGCGGGGCGGCCGGGGGCGAGGTGGGCGTTCTCGTGACGCGTCCCCACCGGGACCCACCGCCTCGGGCGCGGGTTCACAGCGCCGGGGACGAAGAGCCTTTGGGCGCGGGCCCGCAGCGGTGGGGCGGGCGCGCCGGCGGGGGCGGGGAGCGCCGGGGTGTCGCTGGCCGCCCGCCGCGACGACGCGACGTACTCCGCGGCGTCGAACGCGGGGGCCGGTGGATCCGGCGTGCGGGCACGCAGCGCCGCAGCCATCGGGGCGCCCGGCGAGGTGCGTGAGCGGCGGCCGGGCGGTGCCGGGCGGCCGGGTCGCCGTCGGCGACGCGGGCTCCCGTCGAGCGGCGTACCCGGCGTCCGGGCGGTGCCGTCGTGGTGATCCGCGTGCCCGGAGACCACTGCGGGGCCCCGTCATCGACGGGGCCCCGGTTGTGCCGCGTACCGGCTGGGCGAAGGCGTGGCCCTGCGGCGGGCCGGCACGGCCGGAGCCGTACCGCGGTCAGCGAAGCGGGCGCCGGCCGCGTACCCGGCGTGCGGACCGTGGCGCCGCGCGACCGGCGCGACCGGAGACCCGCACGGATCCGTCGCCGACGTGGCCTGCTGCTACGCCGCGTACCTGGCGTCGGCCGGCACGGCGGGGGCCGAGGAGCAGGTGCCGGTGCCGCTGGGGATGTCGCGCAGACGGAGCCGGTCCGTGTATGTGGCGCTGTCGCGTACGACGGTGAGCTGGGCCTGGGTGACCAGGCCGGTGCACAGGTCGTCCTCGTCGCAGACGGGCAGGTACCCGATCCGGGCGCCGGCCATGACGGACAGGGCCGTCTCGACGGTCATGTCACCCCACGCCTTCGGGCCGGACGGGTCCGTGGCATCGGCCACCGCCGCGTCGAGGGGTGTCGCGCTCGCCGGGTGGAGCTGCGTCATGACGGCTGCCAAGGGGTGCCTCCTCGATGGGGTGGTGGTGTCCTGCTGGTGAGGCTGTCTAGGCAGCCGTCTCCGAGGTGGACCGCCGCCGCGCGGGCCGGCGGGCCGACTGCGAGGGGCGCCCACGCCGGGAACGGGAGTTGGTGCCGCGCTGCGGGCGCTCGGCCACCGGCGCGGTGATGACGACCGGCACGCCGGAGGGGGCCTGCGCGCCGGTGATGCGGTTCAGCTCCGCCTCTCCGGGCCGGACCTGGGTGATGTGCGGGAGGATCCCGGCGTTCGACATCAGGTGCGTCATGCCGCGGCGCTGGTTGGGGGTGACCAGGGTGACGACGCTGCCGGACTCGCCCGCCCGGGCCGTACGGCCGCCGCGGTGGAGGTAGTCCTTGTGGTCCGTCGGCGGGTCGACATTGACGACGAGGTCGAGGTTGTCGACGTGGATGCCGCGGGCGGCGACGTTCGTGGCGACGAGGACGGTGACGTGCCCGGTCTTGAACTGGGTCAGCGTCCGGGTGCGCTGCGGCTGCGACTTGCCGCCGTGCAGCGCGGCGGCCCGCACTCCGCTGTTGAGCAGGTCCTGGGTCAGCCGATCGACGGCGTGCTTGGTGTCCAGGAACATGATCACGCGGCCGTCGCGGGCGGCGATCTGTGTCGTGGTGGCCTGCTTGTCGGCGCTGTGGACGTGCAGCACGTGGTGCTCCATCGTCGTGACCGCACCGGCCGACGGGTCGACCGAGTGCACGACCGGGTCGGTCAGGTAGCGGCGCACCAGCAGGTCGACGTTGCGGTCCAGGGTGGCGGAGAAGAGCATCCGCTGCCCTTCGGGGCGTACCTGGTCGAGCAGGGCGGTGACCTGGGGCATGAATCCCATGTCGGTCATCTGGTCGGCCTCGTCCAGGACGGTGATGGCGACCTGGTTCAGCCGGCAGTCGCCGCGCTCGATCAGGTCCTTCAACCGTCCGGGAGTGGCGACGACGACCTCGGCTCCGCCGCGCAGCGCGGCGGCCTGGCGGCCGATCGACATACCGCCGACGACCGTGGCCAGCCGCAGCCTGACCGAGCGGGCGTACGGGGTGAGCGCGTCGGTGACCTGCTGGGCCAGCTCGCGGGTGGGGACGAGGACCAGGGCCAGCGGCTGCCGCGGCTCGGCGCGCTGCCCGGCGGTCCGGGCCAGCAGGGCCAGACCGAACGCCAGGGTCTTGCCGGAACCGGTGCGCCCGCGGCCCAGCACGTCACGGCCGGCGAGCGTGTTGGGGAGGGTGGCGGCCTGGATCGGGAACGGCACGCTCATCCCCTCGGCGCGGAGGGAGGCCAGCAGCTGCTCGGGCATGTCGAGGTCGGCGAACGCCTCGACGGCGGGCAGCGCCGGGGTCTGGGTCACGGGCAGGGCGAACTCCCCCTGCACGGAGGTCCGGCGGGCCGGGCCACCCGAACGGCTCGGCTTGCCGGAGCGGCCGGAACCGCCCCAGCGGGCGGCGCGGTCGGAGCCGCCGGTCGAACGGTTGCGGGAGCGCTCGGACGTACGTGTGCGGTTCATGCGGAACCTTCCTCGATATGGCTCGTGTCAAGGAATTACCGCGGAAGAGAGCCGCACGGAGAATCGCGAGAACGGGCCAGAATGAAAACAGCAGCGAAAGGGAATGCGGCCGGGAGAAAAAGCCGCGATCGCTGGAGAAAAAAGTGACGGCAGGGGTCGTCGGCCGGGATCGAAGCTCATACGGAACATGTGTCCGGAGCAGGATCGGCACACCCACTGCGCGTGAGCCCGCGGTTCAGGGCCTGTCACATGGGGCAGGCGCCGGGAGCGGGGGAGGGCTGTGCACGGATACTCCATGAGCTGGGGCCCGCACCCCTAGGTGCGGGCCCCAGCTCACGAATGCGCGTGTCAGGCGGGAACGATGTTCTCCGCCGTCGGGCCCTTCTGGCCCTGCGCGATGTCGAAGTTCACCTTCTGGCCTTCGAGCAGCTCGCGGAAGCCCTGGGCGGCGATGTTCGAGTAGTGGGCGAAGACGTCGGGGCCGCCACCGTCCTGCTCGATGAAGCCGAAGCCCTTTTCCGCGTTGAACCACTTCACGGTGCCAGATGCCATGTCAAATCTCCTTCGGGGCAGTGCCCGGAGCCCACACTGTGCGGACTCCGCGTCGCCGCGATGATCGCCCCTCCGGAAAGCTTGGAGTTACTGGGAACCACAACTGCAACTGGAAAGGACACTAGCACGGCGGTGATGGTGCTGCCGGGTGACTAATCCCTCCCGACCCGCCTGTTTGAAAAATTCTGACCTCGAATCACGCTGAATTCTTGCTTCCCGACTACAGATATTCGCTCACCCCGGGGGCATGTCCCGCGAGGGGGAGGAGGGTCGTGCGGGAGGGGCGCGAGGGGGTGGGCCACCCGGCCCTTCCGTCATCGGGAACGCATGAAAACGATCAAGGGCTGACCCGGTTCTCCGGGTCAGCCCTTGATCTTCGAGGGTGAGTGACGGGACTTGAACCCGCGACATCCTGGACCACAACCAGGTGCTCTGCCAGCTGAGCTACACCCACCATGACCGGCGGTGGAACTGTCGTTTCCCCGACCGGCCGAGAAGAAGTCTACAGGGTCCGAAGGGATGCTCGCGCACACGTTTTCGCGCGGGCGCCCACGCGGACCCGGGGCGGCTGCCGGAGGTCTACTGCGCGGGCAGGACGTGCCGGGCGGCGATCGCCCTCGCGGTGTCGGAGTCCGGGCCGGGCTGTGGGACGAAGACGGCCTCGCGGTAGTAGCGCAGCTCGGCGATCGACTCGCGGATGTCGGCGAGGGCCCGGTGGTTGCCGTTCTTCTCGGGGCTGTTGTAGTACGCCCGCGGGTACCAGCGGCGGGCCAGCTCCTTGATCGAGGACACGTCCACGATCCGGTAGTGGAGGTAGCCCTCCAGCGTCGGCATGTCCCGGAGCAGGAAGCCGCGGTCGGTGCCGACGGAGTTGCCGCACAGCGGGGCCTTGCCGGGCTCCTTGACGTGCTCCCTGACATAGGCGAGGACCTGCTCCTCGGCGTCGGCCGGCGTCGTGCCCCGCTCCAGCTCGGCGAGCAGCCCGGACGCGGTGTGCATCCGACGCACCACCTCCGGCATCGTCTCCAGTGCCCGGTCCGGCGGCCGGATGACGATGTCCACCCCCTCGCCGAGTACGTTCAGCTCGGAGTCGGTGACGAGGGCGGCCACCTCGATGAGCGCGTCGTCCGACAGCGAGAGGCCGGTCATCTCGCAGTCGATCCACACCATGCGATCGTTCATGCGACCACCCTAAAGCTGACGTCGGCGTTTGGATGCCCCGCGTCGGTGCGGGCCCTCGCGCGCACGCGCACGAGCAAGGGGGACGGAGTCGTACTCCGTCCCCCTTGCTCCGGCTTTCTCCCGCCGCCCGCTCAGCCGCCGCTGCGCGGGCCCGGGAGCAGGCCCACCGCGCCGGCCGTCGCCCGGCGGCTCTGCATCGGCACCCCGCCGTCCCGCTCCGAGTGGAGCAGGGCGGCCGCCCCGCTCATCGGTCCGGGACCGGGCAGGCCCATGGGCGATCCGTGCTGGCCGGGCGGCGCCATCGCCGGCTCGGCCTCACCCGGCCGGTCGCCCTGCGGGCGGCGCGCCCGGTAGGCGGCGCGGTAGGCGGCGGGGGACGAGCCGAGCTGGCGGCGGAAGTGCCCGCGCAGCGCGACCGGTGAGCGGAAACCGCACCGGCCCGCCACCTCGTCCACCGAGTAGTCCGACGTCTCCAGCAGCCGCTGGGCCTGGAGCACCCGCTGCGTGATCAGCCACTGGAGCGGGGCGCTGCCGGTGAGCGAGCGGAACCGGCGGTCGAACGTACGGCGGCTCATATAGGCGCGTGCCGCCAGTGTCTCCACGTCGAACTGCTCGTGGAGGTGTTCCAGCGCCCAGGCGACGACCTCCGCGAGCGGGTCGGCGCCGATCTCCTCGGGTAAAGACCTGTCGAGGTAGCGCTCCTGTCCGCCGCTGCGGCGCGGCGGGACCACCAGGCGCCGGGCGAGCGCGCCGGCCGCCTCGTTGCCGTGGTCCGACCGCACGATGTGCAGACACAGGTCGATGCCCGCCGCCGTGCCGGCCGACGTCAGGACGTCGCCGTCGTCGACGAACAGCTCCCGCGGGTCGACGTGCACGGACGGATAGCGCTTGGCCAGCGTCGGCGCGTACATCCAGTGGGTGGTCGCCGGGCGGCCGTCCAGCAGGCCGGCCGCCGCGAGCACGAACGCGCCCGTGCACAGGCCGACGATGCGGGCCCCCTCCTCGTGCGCCCGGCGCAGCGCGTCGAGCGCGTCCTCCGGTGGCGGTGAGGTGATCGAGCGCCAGGCCGGTACGACGACCGTTCCGGCGCGTGAGATGGCCTCCAGCCCGTGTGGCGCGGTGAGTTCCAGGCCCCCTGTGGTCCGCAGCGGGCCTTCCTCACCGGCACACACCAGCAGGCGGTAGCGCGGTACTCCGGCGTCCTGGCGGTCGATCCCGAACACCGAAAGCGGTATGGAACTCTCGAAGATGGGACCGCCGCTGAACAGCAGCACCGCGACGATCTCCTTGCGTCGTCGCCCGGAAAGCTTCCGGGCCGCGGCGTCCGGCGCGGCAGTGGAGTCGTGGCTCATCCTGCTAAGCCCCCCTCGGTGGTCGCGGCTCCTCGGTCGTGTCGCTCCTGCACGTTTCCCCTCGGTCCTGCACGAGTCCCCCGCCGTAAGACAGTCAAGATCGAATTTACTGGCTCCCGCGTGACCACGGTGACCAGTTGCCCACGCGGCACATTGTCGACATGGCAACTTGGCGTGAAGCATTCGATCACGAAGCGTTGCACTCGTGAGACGCACAGGGAAGTGCGCCTTGTCGCGGTGGCCAAACCGCGTAGGGTGCGCAGCGGCCCGTGGACCCTTTCCGTGCAGGTGGAACGGGGGTTGGGGGGAGTTCGGGACCCCCTTGGGGCGGTATCCAGAAGTTGGCTGAAAAGCAGCGCTCGAAGGTACGGAAACAGGTCAGTCGACCGGTGTCTGTCCCCGGGTGTGCCGCCGGCCCCTTTGCGCGGCGCAACGCTCGGCGCACCGCTCGGAGCGGCGCAGCAGCCACCGGCAGACGGCCGTGACGGCCGTGAGGCCCAGTGCGGTGCCCGTGGTGCCGGCCAGCGAGGTGCCGAACCAGAGGAGGACCACCGGCACGAGCACACAGCTGAAGGCTGCCCAGCGGATCACATCACTCACGGTGTCCGGTGCGGACCGCGGGTCGCGAGGGGACCGGGGTGCGGGCATCTCGTACTCCCTGTGGCGGTGGTTCACCCCGGTTCAACGCCCGTCCGGCCGGTCGGTCACCGGCGGCGCGGGAGTGAACCCCGGGCGAACCGCCTGTACGGGGCAGCGACCATTGCGTTACGGGCGCGGCTCGTGCATGCTCCGGTGAACCCCTGCGGATGTCGGGGACCGCTTACGGAGCGTGCGCGGGATCTGGGCTCAGGAGGCTTGCCGCCGTACCCTTGTGGGTAAGGGCTTGGGAAGATGTTTCCCGGACACAGCTCCGCCGCACTTCCGCCGCACACTGTCCCCCCATAAAGGATCACGACGCCGAGACAGTCATGGCCGGTCACGAATTCTTCGAACCAGCGGACCGCAAGCGGTCGGTCGCCGATCCCACGGCGGCCGATCCCCTGGCGGCGGCAGACTCACGCCCGTCCTGCGATCCCGCCTTCCGGCACGGAGTGGTCGTCGGCTTCGACGGCTCCGACTCCAGCGAGCGCGCCCTCGCCTACGCGATCGGCATGGCCCATCGCTCCCGTTCCGGCCTGATCATCGTGCACGTCGCCAACCGGCTGCCCACCACCGTGTGGGCCGGCTGCGAGCCGCCCGTCTTCGTCGACGTCCCCGACCACCGCACCGAGGTCCTCGGGCTCGAACTGGCCTGCGCGGACTATCTGGCCGAGGTGCCCTGGATCCTGGTCGAGCGCGGCGGCGACATCTGCCATGAACTCGAAGAGGTGGGGCGGGAGTACGAGGCGGACGCGATCGTCGTGGGCTCCACGCACGGCATCGTCGGCCGGATCTTCGGCTCCGTCGCGGGGCGGCTCGCCAAGCGGGCGCGGCGGCCCGTGATCGTCATTCCCTGACCGTCGCGCGCCCCGACGGCCTCACACACCGTCAACTGCCTTGCGCCGGCGCGAAACTACTCGTGCGTAGAGGTGGTTCGCGCCCCTGCGCAGGGCATATAGCGGTCACCGCACCACACTCACGCAGGGCAGGCGCCGGCCCGCGCCCGCTCCGTGGCGTGCCGCCGGCCGGGGGGTGACGGCCACCGGCCGATGGACCGCGGCACGGGAAGGACCCCCACGTGCTGGGTGGCACACGTGGGGGTCCGTTCCGCCGCCTACTCGACCGTGACCGACTTGGCGAGGTTCCTCGGCTTGTCGATGTCCCGGCCCAGGGCCTTGGCCGTGTGGTAGGCGAGGAGCTGGAGCGGGATGCCCATCAGGATCGGGTCCAGCTCGTCCTCGTTCTTCGGGACGATCACCGTCTGGTCGGCCTTCTCCTGGTCCCGGTGGGCCACCGCCAGGATCCTGCCCTCGCGGGCCTTGATCTCCTCCAGGGCCGCGCGGTTCTTCTCCAGCAGGTCGTCGTCGGGGACGATGGCGACCGTGGGCAGGGCCGGCTCGATGAGGGCCAGCGGACCGTGCTTCAGCTCGGAGGCGGGGTAGGCCTCGGCGTGGATGTAGGAGACCTCCTTGAGCTTCAGGGAGGCCTCGCGGGCCACCGGGTAGCCCCGGACGCGGCCGATGAAGAGCATCGAGCGGGCGTCGGCGTAGCTCTCCGCCAGCTTCCTGATCTCCTCCTCCTGCGCCAGGATCTCGGAGATCTGCCCCGGCAGCCGGCGCAGGCCCTCGATGATCCGCTTGCCGTCGCGGACGGAGAGGTCGCGGGTGCGGCCGAGGTGCAGGGCGAGCAGCGCGAACGCGACCGTGGTGTTGGTGAAGCACTTGGTGGAGACGACGCAGACCTCGGGGCCCGCGTGTACGTAGATGCCGCCGTCGGCCTCGCGGGCGATCGCCGAACCGACCACGTTGACCACGCCGAGGACGCGCGCGCCCTTGCGCTTCAGCTCCTGCACGGCGGCGAGGACGTCGTACGTCTCACCGGACTGTGACACCGCGACGTACAGGGTGTCGGGGTCCACGACCGCGTTGCGGTAGCGGAACTCGGAGGCGGGCTCGGCGTCGGCGGGGATGCGGGCCAGCTCCTCGATCATCTGGGCGCCGATCATGCCCGCGTGGTACGAGGTGCCGCAGCCGAGGATCTTGACGCGGCGGATCCGCCGGGCCTCGCGGGCGTCCAGGTTGAGCCCGCCGAGGTGCACGGTGGAGAACCGGTCGTCGATGCGGCCGCGCAGCACGCGGTCCACGGCGTCGGCCTGCTCGTGGATCTCCTTGTGCATGTACGTGTCGTGGCCGCCCATGTCGTACGACTCGGCCTCCCACTCCACGGTGGTGGGCTCGGCCGTCGTGCGGGTGCCCTCGGTGGTGTAGGTGCGGAAGTCGTCCGCCTTGAGGGTGGCCATCTCGCCGTCGTCGAGGGTCACTATCTGCCGGGTGTGGGTGACCAGCGCGGCGATGTCCGAGGCGACGAACATCTCCTTCTCGCCGATGCCGAGGACGACCGGGGAGCCGTTGCGGGCGACCACGATCCGGTCCGGGAAGTCGGCGTGCAGCACGGCGATGCCGTACGTCCCCTCGATCAGGTGCACCGCCTGGCGGACCTTGTCCTCCAGCTTCTCGGCCTGGGAGCGGGCGATCAGGTGGGTGAGGACCTCGGTGTCGGTCTCGGAGAGGAACTCGGCGCCGTCCGCCTCCAGCTTGCGGCGCAGGTCGGCGGCGTTGTCGATGATGCCGTTGTGCACGACGGCGACCTTGTGGTCGGCCGACATGTGCGGGTGGGCGTTCACGTCGGAGGGGGCGCCGTGGGTGGCCCAGCGGGTGTGGGCGATACCGGTGGTGCCCTTGAAGCGCGCCGGGACCTTGACCTCCAGGTCGCGCACCCGGCCCTTGGCCTTGACCATCTTCAGGCCGGGCGTCTTCGGGGAGGTGACGACGATGCCCGCGGAGTCGTAGCCGCGGTACTCCAGGCGCTGCAAGCCCTCCAGCAGGAGGGGCGCCACGTCACGCTTCCCGATGTATCCGACAATTCCGCACATGTAAGAGATATCCCTTGGGTGTCGCTGGTCCGGTACGGCCGGTTCTCAGCCGTAGACCATGCGGCGCAACTGCCTGAGCGTCAGCTCGGGCGGCGCGACCGCGCGGTATTTCAGGTCCGCCTCGATCCGGCCGAAGATCTCCGTGTTCACCAGGCCCTGGGCCTGGAGTTCACGGTGGCGGCGGCGGACGTACTCGGGGGTCGTCTCGTCGAAATAGGCGAGGACGTCCTGGACCACGCGCAGCGCCTCGCCCCGGCTCAGGGGCGTGGACCGCGTCAGATGATCAACGAGTTCGTCGTGCACCCGGTAGATCCTGGAGTACCGGCGTCTCTTTCGCAAGAATCGTGCCCGATTCCGGGCAGACGCCAGTTGGATCTCTTATGGTGCTCTGTTCGCAAGCTGTCCATCCTGCGTCTTGCGCATCGTCGCCCGGACAGACGAGTTTCAGACGCCATGGACATACCTCGCATGGGCGTTCCCGAGAAGCTGGCCGAGCGCATGAGCATGGCCGAGCAGCACGAGTATCTGCGCGCCCGCTTCTCCCGGCGCTCGATGATCAGGGGCGGCGCCGTCACGCTGGGCGCCGTCGCGGGCGGCGCGTTCGTGCCCGGCGCCACCGCCCAGGCGGCCGTGCCGACGCGGCACACCGCTCCGGCCGCCACCCCGGTCGACGGCGCGCTCGTCGCCCCCTTCGGCCGCCACCTCGCGTACGGCAACGACCCGCGCACCGAGATCACCGTCTCCTGGCAGGTCCCGGTCGCCGTCAAGAAGCCGTTCATCCGCATCGGCGCCCACCCCTGGGACCTCTCCCGCAGGATCGAGGCCGAGGTCCGCACCCTGTACACCCCGGCCGGCGTCGGCGCGAGCGGCGACCACACGCAGTACTACCTGCACGCCCGGCTCACCCACCTGCGCCCCGGCCGGACGTACTACTACGGCGTCGGCCACCAGGGCTTCGACCCGGCCCGGCCCCACCTGGCGGGCACCCTGGGCACCTTCACCACCGCCCCCGCCCACAAGGCGCCGTTCACCTTCACCGCCTTCGGCGACGAGGGCGTCGGCTACCACGGCCTGGCCAACAACTCCCTCCTCCTCGGCCAGAACCCCGCCTTCCACCTGCACGCCGGTGACATCGCCTACGCCGACCCGTCCGGCGCGGGCAAGACCACCGACACCGGGTTCGACGCGCGCACCTGGGACCAGTTCCTCGCCCAGACCGAGTCGGTCGCCAAGCAGGTCCCGTGGATGCCCGCCTACGGCAACCACGACATGGAGGCCTGGTACTCGCCCAACGGCTACGGCGGTGAGGAGGCCCGCTGGAGCCTCCCCGACAACGGGCCGGACAAGAAGAACCTGCCGGGCGTCTACTCCTTCGTGTACGGCAACACGGCCGTCATCTCGCTCGACGCCAACGACATCTCCTTCGAGATCCCGGCGAACCTGGGTATATCCGGCGGAACCCAGACCAAGTGGCTCGAAGGCCAGCTGAAGAAGTTCCGCGCCGCGAAGGACGTCGACTTCGTCGTCGTCTTCTTCCACCACTGCGCCTACTGCACCTCCACCGCGCACGCCTCGGAGGGCGGGGTGCGCCAGGAGTGGGTGCCGCTGTTCGAGAAGTACACCGTGGACCTCGTCATCAACGGCCACAACCACCAGTACGAGCGCACCGACGTCATCAAGGGCGGCAAGGTCGCCAAGAAGCTCCCGATCGGCGGCACCGCCTACCCCGAGACCGAGGGCGTGGTCTACGTCACCGCCGGCGCGGCGGGCCGCAGCCTGTACGCCTTCAGCGCCCCGGACTCCTACGAGGGCCACGAGCACGAGACCGACTCCGTGGCCTCGTTCGTCAACACCAAGGAAGGCAAGGTCAACGAGACCGTCGCCTGGTCCCGGGTGCGCTACCTCGACTACTCCTTCCTGCGCGTGGACGTCACGCCCGCCCCGAAGGGCCGGCAGACCACACTGACGGTCTCGGGCATCGCCGAGACCGGCGACCGCGTCGACCACTTCACGGTGTCCCGCAGGGCGAAGTAGCGGAAGGGCCACGCCGCGGCGGGTGGCAGGCGGTTCTCACGGCCTGCCCGGCCGTCGGGGGTCCGCCTCCCCGGCCGGGGGGCGGCTGCGCGTCCGGTGGGCGGGGGCCGTCGCCCGCCGCGCAGCCGCAGCAGCGGTGGCGCCGTAGGGGTAGCCGCGGTGCCGGTGCCGTAGCGGTAGCCGTCGCGCGGCGGTGGCTCCGCCGTACCGGCGGCACCTCCGCCGGTGCGGCGGCATCGTCCCGTCCCGCTCCAACTTCCGCCGCGTCGGGGACGATTCGGCCGTTGTGCGGGACAGTGGGGGGCCCGGTCGCGTCCGATGGCCGGGTTCCCCCGAAGGGAGCGCATGTGAGTCGGAAAAACCGTGGCACGACCTCCCGGACATCCCGCGTTCTCGGATCCGCGCTGCTTCTCGCGGCCGGTGTCCTCACCCTCGGCGCGACCCCCGCCGCGCCGGCCGTGGCCCCCGTCCCCCTGGACCGGGTCGTCCCGGCGCCCGCCTCGGCCGCGCCGGGCGGCACCCCGTACCGCATCACCCGCGCGACCGGCATCCGCGTCGACGGCTCCGCCGAGGTGCGCCGTGTGGGCGCCTACCTGGCCGGCATCCTTCGGCCCTCCACCGGCTACCCGCTCCCGGTCACCGACCACGGCAGCGGCGGCGTCCGACTCCACCTGGCCGCAGGGGAGTTCGGCGCCGAGGGGTACCGGCTGCACAGCGGCGCCGACGGCGTCACCGTCACCGCGAGCACCCCGGCCGGCCTCTTCCACGGCGTCCAGACGCTGCGTCAGCTGCTGCCGCCCGCCGTGGAGAACAGGACCGTGCACAGCGGCCCCTGGCTCGTGGCCGGCGGCACCGTGCGGGACCGCCCCCGGTACCCCTACCGGGGCGCCATGCTGGACGTCGCCCGGCACTTCTTCACGGTCGCCCAGGTCGAGCGGTACATCGACCAGCTGGCCCTGTACAAGATCAACGAACTGCATCTGCACCTCAGCGACGACCAGGGCTGGCGCATCGCCGTCGACTCCTGGCCGCGCCTGGCCTCCCACGGCGGCTCCACCCAGGTCGGCGGCGGCCGGGGCGGCTCCTACACCAAGGCGGACTACCGGGAGATCGTCCGGTACGCGGCCTCCCGGTACCTGGAGGTCGTGCCCGAGATCGACATGCCCGGCCACACCAACGCGGCCCTCGCCTCCTACGCGAAGCTCAACTGCGACGGCGTGGCACCGCCGCTGTACACCGGCACCGCCGTCGGCTTCAGCTCCCTGTGCGTCGCGCGGAAGGCGACGTACGACTTCGTGGACGACGTCGTCCGGGAGCTGGCCGCCCTCACCCCGGGCCGCTATCTGCACATCGGCGGTGACGAGGCGCACTCCACCCCCCACGCCGACTACATGACGTTCATGGACCGCGTCCAGCCGGTGGTGGCGGCCCACGGCAAGAAGGTCATCGGCTGGCACCAGCTCACCGGCGCCCGTCCCGCCCGCGGCGCCCTCGCCCAGTACTGGGGCCTGGACGGCACCGGCGCGGCGGAGAAGGCGCAGGTCGCGAAGGCCGCCCGGAACGGCACCGGCCTGATCCTGTCCCCGGCCGACCGCACCTACCTCGACATGAGGTACACGAGGAGCACCCGGCTCGGTACGGACTGGGCGGGCCTGGTGGAGGTGAGGCGGGCCTACGACTGGAACCCGGGTGCCTACCTGCCGGGCGTGCCCGCGGCGGCCGTCCGCGGTGTGGAGGCCCCGCTGTGGTCGGAGACGCTGCGGAAATCCGCCGACCTCGAGTACCTGGCCTTCCCCCGGCTCGCCGGCACCGCCGAACTGGGCTGGTCACCGGCGGCCACCCACGACTGGAACCGCTACCGCACACGGCTGGCCGCGCAGGGCCCGCGCTGGGACGCCCTCGGCGTCACCTACTACAGGTCGCCCCAGGTGCCCTGGCCGAGGCGATGACCGGCGGCGGAGAACGCGTCCCGAACGGGGTGCAACCCTTCACCCGGCGCCGGTGTTCTCCTGGATGATGGATGAGAAGGCCGAGCGGCAGCTGACCGAACTCCTGGCGGCGGACCTCGACGACGGCTTCACCGAGCTGGTCAGGGTCCACGGCAGGGCGGTGTACACGTTCCTGCTCCGGGTCTGCGGCTCGGCCACCGAGGCCGACGACCTGGGGCAGGACGCCTTCCTGCGCGCCTACACGGCCTTACAGGACTACGGTCCCGAGCGCCGGCGGGACCTCAGGCCGCGTGCCTGGCTGCTCACCATCGCCGCCAACGTGTGGCGCAACCACCTGCGCACCTGTTCACGCCGGCCCGCCCTGGCGGGGGTCCCCGTCGAGGACACCGCCGACGCCTGGGCCGACCGCAGTCCGGGGCCGGAGGAGCGGGCCGCGCTCGCCGACGACCGGCGCCGGCTGGTGACGGCGCTGCTGGAACTGCCGGAACACCACCGCACGCCCGTGGTGCTGCGCCATGTGGTGGGTCTGAGCTACACGGAGGTGGCCGAGGTGCAGCGGTGCGCGGTCGGAACGGCCAAAGCACAGGTGTCCCGGGGTCTGAAGAGTCTGCGCCGGCTGCTGGAGCCGGAGACAGCCGTGCTGGAGGAGGTGACGACATGAGGACTGACCGCGAGGTACCGCGCCTCGACGCGGAACGGTCCGGCCTGGCCGGGCTCGCCACGGAGCCACCGGCGGACTTCGGTGTGCGCGTGCTGCGGCGCACCGGCGTCCCGCGCGAGATCTACGACACCTATGTCCGCCTCGACACCGCCGTCGGCGGTCTCTTCGTGGCGGCGAGCCCGGACGCGGTGACCGGGGCCGCGCTGGACACGGGCGGACTGTCCGCCACGGTCTTCGAGGAACTGCACCGCGCCCGGACCCGGCGTTCGGCCCTGCGGTCGGCCAGGCCGTTCCCGGGGGTGACCACGGCGCTGCGGACCGGCCGCGCCCGGCGGCTGCCCATCGACCTCTCCCCGCTCGGCCCGGCGGACCGGGCCGTGCTGGAGGCGGTCCGCGCCGTCCCCGCCGGGCAGCTGCGCCCGGTCGGCTGGCTCGCCAGGGAGGCCGGGGTGGCACCGGAACGCGTGGTCGGCGCCCTGGCCCGCAACCCGGCCGCGGTGCTGATCCCCTGCCACCGCGTGACGTACGACAACGGCACACCCTGCGACGCCGGCCACCTCCCCGCGGTAGGGGACGCGCTGCGCGCCGCGGAGGGCGTCGACCTGCTGCGGGTGGCGGAACTGCACCGGCGCGGCGTGGTGTTCCTCGGCAGCGACACGACCCGTATCTACTGCCATCCCACGTGCGCCCACGCCCGCCGCATCACCCCGCCCCACCAGGTGCCGTTCCGTACCGCGCGGGAAGCCGGCCGGGCCGGGTACCGCGCCTGCAAGAGCTGCCGGCCGGTCGCGGTATGACGGCCATCCGAACCCGACGGTCACGATCCACACGGAGTTGTTGTGCGAACCAGTAACATCCCCGGCGACACCACGGCGGCGGTCGCGGTCCATCCCACGCCGCTGGGGCCGCTCGTGCTGGCGGCCACGGCCGACGCCCTCGTGCTGTGCTGCTACGGCACCCCCGAGACCGGTGTCGCCCGCCTCACCAGGGCGGGGCTGCGCACCGTCGAGGAGGAACACGCGGACGCGGGTGCCCGCGCGGTGCTGGCGGAGACCCGGACCCAGCTCGACGCCTACCTCACCGGCGCCCGCCGTGACTTCACCGTGCCGGTGGACCTGCGGCTCGCCACGCCCTTCAGCCGGCTGACCGTGGCGGCGCTGGACGCGTTCGTGCCGTACGGGCGCACCGCGACCTACGCGCAGCTGGCGGCTGCGCTCGACCGGCCGCGGGCCGCCCGCGCGGTCGGCACGGCGCTCGGCGCCAACCCGGTCTGCGTCGTCCTGCCGTGCCACCGGATCGTCGGTTCCACGGGCAGCCTGACCGGGTACGCGGGCGGTCTGGCGGCCAAGCAGTTCCTGCTCGGCCTGGAGTCCTGGCACGACGGCCTGACCGGAGAGCGGGAGCCGGCAGAGCTGCCCACCGGCCTGACGGCCCCCTGACCGGTGGGCGTCGGGAGATCCCCCGTCACCGGCGCCCACCTCCCCTTCCCCGTGTCCCTCGTACGACCTCCCGCACCCGGAGAGCTGAGCGCGTGAACGCCTACGACACCCCGTCCCTGCCCGGGCTCGACGAGCCGGCGGCCCTCGACGAGCCGGCGGCCCTCGACGAGCCGGCGGCCCTCGACGAGCCGGCGGCCCTCGGCGGGCCGGCCCCCGCCGCCGATGGGCTGCCCGCACTGCGCCGGCTCGACTGGCCCGCCCTGGCCGCCGAACTGGACGCGGAGGGTGTCGCGCTCACCCCGCCTCTGCTCTCCGCCGACGAGTGTGCCCGGCTGCGGGACATGTTCGACGAGCCGGGGCTGTTCCGCAGCACGGTGACGATGACGCGGCACCGGTTCGGTGAGGGCTCGTACCGCTACTTCGCCCGTCCGCTGCCCGAACCGGTGGCGGCGCTGCGCCGGGAGCTGTACCCGCCCCTGGCGCGCATCGCCACCACCTGGGCCGCGCGGCTCGGCGAGCCGGAGTTCCCCGGCCGGCACGAGGACCTCGTCGCGGCCTGCGCCGCCGAGGGCCAGCACCGGCCGACGCCCCTGCTGCTGCGTTACGGGCAGGGCGGCTACAACTGCCTGCACCAGGACGTCTACGGCGACCTCACGTTCCCGCTCCAGGTGGCGGTGTTGCTGGACCGGCCGGACGAGGACTTCACCGGCGGCGAGAGCGTGTTCGTGGAGCAGCGGCCGCGCGCCCAGTCCCGGCCCCTGGTGCGGCGGCCGGCGCAGGGGCAGGGGCTGATCTTCGCCGTGCACCACCGCCCGGTGCGCTCGGCGCGCGGCTGGAGCCGGGTGATGCTGCGGCACGGGGTCAGCGCCGTCACCAGCGGACAGCGGCACGTGCTCGGCGTGATCTTCCACGACGCCCGCTGAAGCGCCGCCGCGGCGAACCCGTGTACGACCGCTGCACCGGCCCGGTTCTGCCGCCTCGCTCCAGTGAACCGGCAGTCTCCGCAACGCCGCTGGTCAGCGCCGCCGCTCCCGCTCGTGGAACTGCCGCTCCGGCTGGAGTGCCGCTGGAGATCCGCAACAACACGGTTACGTACGGTCGCTGTTGCGACGGCAGGAGGGGTTCGGGACCTGCCTCGTACCACTGTCAATCCGGCGAGTCACCGTAAGGAGCAGTGGCACACATGCAGCACGTACAAGGGGCACGGGACACCCCAGCGGAGCGGGAAGACCGGCCGGAAGCGGGGGCCAAGCCGTCGAGCGGCTCCTCCTACCGGCTGGGCGCGGCTCTGCTGCAATCGCTCGCGCAGGAGATGAACGCACTCGCCGAGCAGGCGTCCGCGCTGTTGAGTACGCCCCCGGAGAACCTGTCCCTGGACGCGGACGTGTTCGTCCAGATCGCCCGCAGGAACGTTCCACGCTGGCACTTCGCCATGCTGAACGACACCGAGCGCAACGACGGGCTCGTCGCCGCCCTGGAGCGGGGCATCCCCGCGGGGGCGACCGTGCTGGACATCGGCTCCGGCAGCGGACTGCTCGCCATGGCCGCGGCCCGCGCCGGTGCGAGCAAGGTGTACACCTGCGAGATGAACCCGCTGCTGGCCGAGATCGCCCGCAACGTCATCGACGCGCACGGCCTGTCCGACGTGATCACGGTGTTCGGCAAGCCGTCCACGGAGCTGGACGCCGAGCGCGACCTCGGCGGCCGGGTGGACGTCCTCGTGTCGGAGATCGTCGACTGCGGCCTCATCGGTGAGGGCCTGCTGCCCTCGGTGCGCCACGCCCGCGAGCACCTGCTGGCTCCGAACGGCATCATGCTGCCGTCGGCGGCCCGGCTGCGCGGCAGGCTGGTCAGCAGCGAGGCGGTGCTGAAGCTCAACCAGGTCACCACGGCCGGCGGTTTCGACGTCTCGCTCATGAACACGGTCGCCACCCGTGGCCACTTCCCGGTACGGCTGGACACCTGGCCCCACCGCTTCCTGTCCGAGGCGGCGCCGGTGCTGGAGTTCGACCTGGCGCGCGACGCCCTGGAGCCCGGCGAACGCACCCTCACCCTGCCCGCCACCGCCGACGGCGAGGCACAGGCCCTGGTGGTCTGGTTCGAGCTGGACATGGGCAACGGCGTCGTCCTGTCCAACCCGCCGGACAACCCCGGCTCGCACTGGATGCAGGGCTGGGTCCCGCTGGAGAAGCCCGTACCGACGAAGGCGGGCGAGACGGTCTCCCTCCGGCTCCGCTGGAGCGACTTCACGCTCCGCGTGAGCCTCTGACACGGCCTCGGCCGGCGCCCGCGCGGCACCGGCGGCCGAACCTTATTCGATTAGGACCAGGGAGCAAGCGATGAGTCACGTCCCCGCGCACGTCCCGTTCGAGCTGAGCGGCACCGAGCTGCGCGACGCGGTGGTGCAGTACGCCACCGCCCCGATCTACCACGACAACCTGGACTGGCTGAACCACGACAACCCCTACCGCCGCCAGCTCAGGCCGCAGGTCCTGCCCCATCTGGACTACGACAAGATACCGGGCCGGGAGAACATACTCGACTACTCGAGCCTGGCCGTGCAGCGCCTGCTGACCTCGATCTACGAGGCCGACCTCGTGTTCTTCCCGAAGTCCGGCCTGAAGGGCAAGGAGGAGGACTTCCGGGCGTTCTACAGCCCCGAGAACCGCGCGCTCGGCGAGCGGATCCGGCCGGCGCTGGAGCGCTACGCCTTCGGCTTCCTCGACGAGGAGGTGGAGACGTCCGGGAACTGGACCGCCGAGAGCCTGGACGCCTACCTGGACTCGCTGGACACCAGCGGCGGCCAGGAGCAGTCGCCGGCCGAGAAGGCCATCGCCAACTCCACCGACCCGCAGCGGGCGGCCCGGATGTGGCTGGTGCAGTTCGCGCCGGACTTCCTCTCCGAGGCCTCGCCGATGATGCGCAACGTCCTCGGCTACTACGGCCCGGCCCAGTCCGAGTGGTTCAAGGTCGTCATCGACGAGTACGGCTACGGCGTCCACGACACCAAGCACAGCACCCTGTTCGAGCGGACCCTGGAGTCGGTCGGCCTCGAGTCCGACCTGCACCGGTACTGGCAGTACTACCTCAACAGCAGCCTGCTGATGAACAACTACTTCCACTACCTGGGCAAGAACCACGAGCTGTTCTTCCGCTACGTCGGGGCGCTCTACTACACGGAGTCCTCCCTGGTCGACTTCTGCCGCCGCGCCGACCAGCTGCTGCGCGACGTCTTCGGCGACTCGGTGGACACCACCTACTTCACCGAGCACGTCCACATCGACCAGCACCACGGCCGGATGGCTCGGGAGAAGATCATCAAGCCGCTGGTGGAGGCCCACGGCGAGGGCATCATCCCGGAGATCGTGCGGGGCATCGAGGAGTACCGGGTGCTCCTGGAGGTCTCCGACTTCGACTTCTCCGAGCAGATCTCGTGGATGGACGACCAGCCCGAGCTGAAGAAGCTGCACGACCCGGTGTTCGAGGGCCTGGGCAAGATCGACGCGCCCGTGGCGCACATCGTCGAGCCCCGCGGCGAGCTGTCCAACACCCACTGCCACGACGGCGACGAACTGTGCCACATCGTCTCCGGCACCATGCGCTTCGAGAGCGGCCTGGGCTCGTCGCTCACGCTGGAGGCGGGCGAGGGCGTGGTCATCCGGCGCAACCGGCTGCACGGTGCCAACATCGAGTCGGACGAGTGCGTGTACGAGATCCACTCGGTGGGGGACTACCGCAAGTGCCTGTCGTGACCTTCTCCGCCGCGGGGCGGGACAACTGCGTCGTCGTCGCCGGGACACCGTACGTCTACGCGACCGTCGGCGGCCGGGGCTTCGTGATGCGGGCCCAGTGCCCGCACCGCGGCGGCCCCCTGCACCTGGCCGATGTCGCCGAGGACGGTGTCCGGCTCGTGTGTCCCTGGCACGAGCGCAAGACCTCCGTGGCCCGGATGCGCGGGGAGATCCCGGCCGTACGGGTGGGCGAGCGGGTCACCGCGGTCTTCCCGGACCGCCCGCCCGCCCGGGGCTGGCCCGCGGACCCGACGGCCTGCGGCGGGGTGACCCTGGAGCACCGGCCGCTGACCCCCGCGCTCACGCGTGCGCGCGTGAGCGCCGGCTGACCTGCCGGCGACTGCAACGACCCGGGGCCGGCCGGTGTTCTACAGACGGCCGGTACGCGCGCGCCGGGGGCCCGGCACGGCCCCCGGCGCGCGTACCGGACCACGAGTGATCACATGCGAGGAGAGCGGAACATGGGCACGGACGGTGGCAAGCCGTTGCTGCTGCTGATCGGCAGCAGCGCCCGGCGCAGCCGGGAATTCATCCTTCGGTCGGTGAGCCGGCGCTACGCGCTCTGGCTGCTCCAGCCGGCCCAGGTGACCTGGGAGGAGCCCTACGTCGTCGGCAGTACCTCGGTCGACAACACCCGTCCCGACCTCCTCGTAGCGGCGGCCCGGCAGGTGGCCGCCGAGCACGAGGTGGCCGGCGTGTTCTGCTACGACGAGGGCCTGGTCACCCCGGCCGCCCACGTGGCGCAGGCGCTCGGACTGCCGGGCAACTCCCCGGAGACCGTCATCGCCTGCCGCGACAAGAACGCCACCCGGGTGGCGCTGGAGCGGGCCGGGGTCGCCCAGCCCGCCTCCATCGGCGTGCGTTCCCTGGAGGAGGCACGGCAGGCGGCCGAGAAGATCGGCTTCCCGGTCGTCCTCAAGCCCCGGGGCCTGGCCGGTGGCATGGGCGTGCGCCGGGCCGACGGTCCCGGTGACGTGGAGAGCGCCTACCGGGCGGCGTCCGGCGCCTCCTACCCGGGCGTTCCGGTCTTCGAGGTGTCGGTGCTCGTCGAGGAGTACGTCGACGGCCCGGAGATCAGCGTCGACGCCGTCTTCTTCGAGGGCGAGGGCACCCCGCTGGCGGTGGCCCGCAAGAAGGTGGGGCTCGCGCCCTTCTTCGAGGAGACCGGCCACGAGGTCGACGCGGCCGACCCGCTGCTGACCGACCCCCAGCTCCTTCAGGCGCTGCGGGCCAGCCACGCCGCGCTCGGCTTCCACACCGGCGTCAGCCACACCGAGTTCCGCCTCACCGCGGACGGCCCGCGCCTGATGGAGGTCAACGCCCGCCTCGGTGGCGACATGATCCCCTTCCTCGGCGAGCTGGCCACCGGCGTCGACGTGGCGCTGGCCGCGGCCGACGTCGCGGCCGGCCGGCGCCCGGAGACGACGGCGACCCGGCGGCGGGCCGCGGCGATCGCCTTCCTGTACCCCGAGCGGGACACCGAGATCGAGTCGGTGACCGTGCACGAGGACCGGTTCTCGCCCGACGTCCACAGCGCCGACGTGATGGCCGACCCGGGAGCCGTGCTGCGGCTGCCGCCGCGCGGCTACATCTCCCGCTACGCCCGGGTCATCACCCTCGCGGACTCGGTCGAACAGGCGCGGGCGGCACTGCTGCGGGCGCCGGAGATCGTCGAACTCACGGGCCGCCCGGTGGAGGAGTCCCCCTGATGAGCCCCGGAAAGACCTCGTCCGAACCCGGGAGGACCGGCCGGCCGTCGATCGTGCAGACCCTGCGGGGGATCCCGGGCCCCATCTGGCTCGTGCTCGTCGGCATGCTGGTCAACCGGCTCGGCAACTTCCTCCAGATCTACCTGGTCCTCTACCTCACCGCGAAGGGCTTCTCCGCGACCGAGGCGGGCCTGGCGCTCGGTGCCTACGGCGTGGGCTCGGTGGTCGGCGTGCTGGTGGGCGGCACGGCGTCCGACCGGATCGGCTACGCCTGGACGATCGTCGGCTCCATGGCGCTCGCCGGGCTGGGCACGCTGAGCCTGCCCCACCTGCACACCCTGCCCCTGATCATCGCGGTGGCCGCGGTCATCGGGCTCCTGGCGCAGATGTACCGGCCGGCCTCCTCAGCGCTGCTGGTGGAGCGCACCCCCGAGGACCACCACGTGATGGTGTTCGCCGTCTACCGGATGGCGTTCAACCTGGGCACCACGGTCGGCCCGCTGCTCGGCGCGCTGCTGATCAGCCACTCGTACGACCTGATCTTCTACCTGGAGGCGACGGCCCAGCTGGTCTTCGCCGCCTTCGCCCTGATCCTGGCGCGCTCCGGGGGCGCGGCCCGCCCGGCCGGACACGACGCGGACGGCCCCACCCGGTCGTACGCCGCCGTGCTGCGCGACACCCGCTACATGGTGTTCCTGCTGGCGCTGTTCCTCAACGCCGTCGTCTACATCCAGCACACCTCCGCGCTGCCGCTCCAGATCAAGGCCGACGGACACGGCGTCACGTTCTACTCCAGCCTGCTGTCGCTGAACGCCGTCATGGTCATCTCCCTGGAGCTGCTGTTCACCAAGTACGTGCAGCACCTGCCCGGCAAGGTCGCGGTGGCCCTCGGCGTCGGCCTGGTCGGCGTCGGGATGAACCTGTACGTGGCCGGACCCAGCATGGCCATGTACGTCGTGGCGACCGTGGTGTGGACGTCGGGCGAGATGATCGGCACACCGACGGCCTCTGCCTGGCCGGGCAAGGTCGCCCCCGGGCACCTGCGGGGCCGCTACATCGCGGCCGCCGCGTTCCCCATGCAGATCGGTTACGCCATCGGCCCCGTGCTCGGCGTCGCCGCCTGGCAGGCGTCGTCGTCCTCCGTGTGGTGGCTGTCCGGGCTGCTGACCGTGGGCGCCGTGGCCGCCGTCCTCTTCGGCATGGGCGAACGGCCCGCGGACGCGGCACCCGGCGCCACCGCCCCGGCCGACGGGACCGCCCCGGCCGACGAGCCGGCCGGACCGGTCGCCGCCGACACTCCCTGACCCGTCCCACCCCTTCAGTCCGTGCCGTGGGTTCCGGCACCCAGTCCCCCGGAAGTGAGCGAGCTGCGCATGGCGTACGCCGATGGCATCGAGAAGTTCGTGGAAACCGTGAACGGCGCGCTGCCGCCCGACTTCTACACCTACCCCGTCGACCGGCAGCGCGTCCTGTACGACTCGCTGACCGAGGTCCTTCCCATCCCCGTCCCCGACGGGGTCCGGCACCGGGACGCGACCGTCGTGCACGAGGGCCGCACCGCGCGGATCCGCATCTACGAGCCGGCCGAACGGGCCGGCGACGCCGTGCTCTTCTACATCCGCGGCGGCGGCTTCGTCATCGGCTCGCTGCACAGCCACCACAGCCTGGTCGCCGAACTGGCCGACCGCACCGGCCTGGTGACCATAGCCCTGGACTTCGGCATGGCGCCGGAGAACCCCTTCCCCGGCCCGCTGGAGGACTGCTACGCCGGCCTCTGCGGCACCCTCGCCGACCTGCCCGGGCTCGGACTGGGCGACCTCGACCCGGACGGCGCGGTGATCTGCGGCGAGAGTTCCGGGGCCAACATGGCCGTCGTGCTGTCGATGATCGCCCGCGACCGCGGCGGCCCCCGGCTGCGCGGCCAGGCCGTGATCAGCCCGGTACTGGACTTCACCCGCTGGCGGCACGGCGGCGAGGACGCCCCCCTGCTCTCCGGCGGCGAGATGGAGTTCTACACGGCCTGCTACTGCCCGGAGCCGGAACAGGCCACCGACCCCTACGTCTCGCCGCTGCTGGGCGCCGGGTTCCACGACCTGCCGCCGGCCTACGTCGTCGGCTGCGCGATGGACTCGCTGTGCGTGGACGCGGAGAAGTACACCGCCCTGCTCAGGGAGCACGGCACGCCCGTGACGTATGTGCGGGAGGAGGGCATGGTGCACGCCCCGGTGCGCGCCCGGCGGGTCAGCGAGCCCGCGGCCGACTTCTTCGCCCGCTACTGCGCCGCCGTCTCCGCCCTGGCGGCGAAGGAGAGCGCCGATGGCCGGCACTGACCCGCTCGCCGGGCCGGGGCCCGGCCCCTGCGTCATCGTCGACCCCTACTCCTCGGGAGCCCTGTTCACCGAGGCGCTGCGGGGCCGGGGCGTCCCGGTCGCGGCCGTGCTGAGCAGCCCGAGCCCGCCCGAGGCGTTCGCCTCCTCCTACCGGCCGCAGGACTTCCCCGACGCCATCGTGTACGAAGGCGATCTGGACGACGTCGTGCGCCGGGTACGGGCGCTGGAGCCGCGCTGTGTCATCGCCGGCTGCGAGTCCGGCGTGGAACTGGCCGAGCGGCTCGCCCCCCGGGTGCTGCCCGGGCTGAGCAACGTGCCGGAGCTGGCCGAGGCCCGCCGGGACAAGAGCCGCATGGCCGACGCCGTACGCGCGGCCGGGCTGCCCGTCATCCCTCAGCTGTGCACCTCCGACGTCGAGGAGGCGGCGGCCTGGCTGGAACGCGAGGGCCTGTCCGGCGCCGACCTCGTCATCAAGCCGCCGAAGAGCGCCAGCACGGACGGTGTCGTCAAGGTGCAGGGCGGCACGGACTGGCGGGCCGTGTTCGAGCGGCAGATCGGCCGGGTCAACCAGTTCGGCGAGGTCGACGACCGGCTGCTCGTGCAGAAGTTCGTCACCGGCACCGAGTACGTGGTGGACACCTTCAGCCACGACGGCAAGCACTCCCTCGTCGACGTCTGCGCCTACGGCAAGGTCGACAACGGCCCGCACATGGCCGTCTACGACACCATGCGCTGGCTGCCGCCGGACGAACCCGCCGTCGCGGTCCTGGCCGAGTACGTCTTCGGGGTACTGGACGCGGTGGGCGTCCGTTTCGGCTCCGCCCATGTCGAGGTGATGGGCACCGCCGACGGTCCCGTCCTCATCGAGCTGGGCGCCCGCCCGCACGGCGGCGGCCAGCCCCGGTTCAACCGCAACGCCACCGGCGACAGCCAGATCGACCGGACGGTGCGCTGGCTGACCGGGGGCGAACTGCCGCAGAGCTACGAGCTGCTGACCCACCAGATGTGCGTCTTCCACATGGCCCGCCGCTCCGGGGAGGTACGCGGCACCGCCGTCCTGGACGAGATCCGGACGCTGCCGAGCCACCACTTCTCGGTGCAGAACCTGTCCGACGGGGACCACGTGCCCGTCACCCGGGACCTGGTCGACAGCCTCAACTTCGGGTTCGTGATCCTCGCCCACCCGGACGAGGAGCAGATCGAGCGGGACTACCGGGCCGTCCGCGCCCTGGAACAGCGGCTGGTCATCGGAGAGCCGTGATCAACGCGCTCGCGTTCCTGACGAGTTCACTGGTGGTGATCATGGCGCCGGGTCCCGACCTGGCCCTGATCACCCGCCTGGTGCTGGCCGGCTCGCCGCCCAGGCGGCCCTGGGCGCCCTGGGCCTGGCCGCGCTGCTCGCCGCGCGCCCGGACCTGTTCACCGCCTTCCGCTGGGCGGGTGCCGCCGTCCTGCTCGTCTGGGCCTACCGGGCCCTGCGCGCGGCCCTGCGCCCGCCCCGGCCCGAGGACCCCGGCCCCGGGGAACCGGCGCAGCCGGACGGGCCCCCGCACGGCAGGCGCCGGGCCTTCGCCCTGGGACTGCTGTGCACCGGCTCCAACCCCAAGGTCGGCATCTTCCTGATGGCGTTCCTGCCGCAGTTCGTGCCGGCCGGGGTGGACCCGACAGCCGGAGTGGTGGTTCTGGCCGCCTGCTACCTCGTGCTCGTGCTCGTATGGCTGCTGACCTGGATGAGGCTGGTGCACCGGCTGGCCCGGCACCTGAACTCCGCGTCGGCCCAGCGGCTGACCAATGGGCTCACCGCCGCCGTCTTCGGCGTGTTCGCGGTGCGTCTGGCCCTCGGCGGATGAGCGCTCCCCACCGGCCCGGAGCCGGCCCCCGCCCGGGTCCGGCGGCTCCGGGCCGCTCAGACCTTCTGGAAGCGCTCCTCCTCCTGCTCGGACAGCGCCTGCGCGTACCGCAGCAGCGGGGGGGACATGCTGAACCGGCCGGGCGCGTGCTCCCGCAGCAGACTCGCGTCGACCAGGCGGTACAGGATCCACCTCGTCTCCGCGGGCGTCATGCCGGCGGCGTCGGCGAGGGAGTACGCGGTGATGCTGTTGCCGTCGGACCGGCCGAGCAGCCGGAACACCCGGCGCGCCGGCTCCGGGAGCGCCGTGTAGGACAGCTCGAAGGCCGTCTGGACGGAGGACAGCAGCAGGTCCCCCGGGACGGAGGGCCGGCGGAAGAGCCCGGCGTCCTGCAACTCCACGTAGTACTGCGCGATGCTGAGGCAGGGATGCTGCGCCAGACGCGTGGCGAGGATCCGCACCATCAGCGGCAGCCCGCCGCAGTACCGGCCCAGTGCCATGGCGGCCAGCGCCTCCGCCCCGACCCGCTCGGGCCCCAGCAGCCGCCCGAGCAGGGCGAGCACGTCCTCGTCGTCGAGCGCGTCCACGCAGACCCGCCGGACCCCGTCCCTGGCCACCAGGCCGGGCAGCGTGTTGCGGCTGGTGACGAGCACGGCGCAGCCCGCGTCACCGGGGATCAGGGGCCGTATCTGGTCCTCGTCGCGGGCGTTGTCCAGGACCACCAGCACCCTCCGGCCCGCCAGCCGGGTGCGGAACAGGTTCGCCGCCTCGTCCAGGGTGTCCGGGATGCTGCCGTCCGGGACACCGAGGGCGCGAAGGAACGAGGCCAGGGCCGTCAGGGCGTCGAGGGGACCCCGGCGCGCGTGGCCGTGCAGGTCGATGTAGAGCTGCCCGTCGGGGAAGCGGTCGAGCACCCGGTGCGCCCACCGCAGTGCCAGCGCCGTCTTGCCCACGCCGGGCGGCCCGGTGACCAGGGCGGCCGGCACCTGCCCGTCCCGTTCGCCGGCGGCGAGGAACAGCTGGTCCAGGTCGCGGATCTGGGCGGTGCGCCCGACGAAGTGCCGGGTCCGCGCGGGCAGCTGCGACGGCCTGACCTCCGGCGGCGGATGGGGGGCCGCCGGTCCGGGCGGCCGCTGGGTGTCCGCCGGCTGCCGGGTGAGCGGCCCGTTCCCGGGCCAGGTCAGCTCCTGCTGGAGAACCCGCAGATGGGCCCGGCGCAGCTCCGGTCCGGGCTGGAGGCCCAGTTCGCCGTCGAGGCGCTGGGTGACGTCGGCGTACACCCGCAGTGCCTCGTACTGCTCGCCGCAGCTGGCCAGGGCCAGCATGAGCCGCGCCTGGAGTCCCTCGTGCAGCGGTTCGTCCTCGGCGGCGGCCCGCAGCGCCGGCACCACCTGCTCGGGCTGCCGGAACCGCAGGGCGAGATCCGCGTACAGCAGCAGGTTCTCGATCCGCCGGCGGACCGCGGCCGTGGCCGCCGGATGCAGGGCTAGCACCGGCTCGTCCGCCAGGATCGGGCCGCGCCAGCAGTGGTGGGCGAGCGAGGCGAACTCGTAGGCGGCCCTGGCCTCCCCGGCGGCGTGGGCCTGCCGCGCCTTCTCCGCCAGGCTCCGGAACCGGGTCAGGTCGACCTGGTCGCGGCCCAGGGACAGCGCGTAGCCGGTCGGTGTGCGGATCAGGTACGAGGTGGCCTGGCCGTCGGGGCCGGACTCCGGGGGGCGCAGCAGCCCGCGCGCCTGGCTCACGTAGGTGTGGATGAGGTTCTGGTAGGAGCGCGGCGGCTCCTCCGGCCAGAGGGTGCTGCCTATTTCGTCGAGCCCGGCCGGCTGCGGGTGGCAGAGCGCCAGCAGGGACAATAAGCGCCGCAGTTTGAAAGCGCGCACTTCGCTGACGACGCCGTCGCGTTCGATGGTCAGGGCGCCGAGAATGCCGATACGAAGGCCCGCTCCGTCCTGATCGACGGGTTTACGCATACTGGTCATGGAACGCCGTAGGTCGTCGACGTCGAGTCCGAGGACGACCGCCAGGCTGCGCAGGGTTCGCTCCTGCGGCTGTTCCACCCGGCCGCTCTCGATGTCCCGCAGGGTCCGCACGCCGACCCCGGCCAGCTCGGCAAACTGACGCTGCGTCAGTCCCGTGCGCTGCCGGAACGTGCGGATCTGGGTGCGGACGGGAAGCGGTTCTGCCGGATGGGGTCGATGGCTCGTGGCCGTTCCCGCACTTCGAAGGTTCGACATGGTCCCCCCCGCCGCCGAGTGATGGCTCAGCTCGTGATCAGAATGTCCCCGGGTGATCTCGACTTTTTGATCTCTGATCCCCGGCACCGCTCGATCGGGAATGATCGTAGATCGAGTGGCTGGATACCGCAATTGACACTCTGGTGAACGACTCGGTACCCGGTAAAAGTCCCCGGAGGCACGGCAGAATTCAAGTCACATATTGTTGTCCGAAAAGGAAGTTGACGGGCACCCCGGAGGACCGTACTCCGGGATGCCCGTCCGCCGGCCGGCCCTCAGTGGCCCGCGAGGGGGTTCTTCAGGCTGCCGGCCAGCTGGAGCGCGCCGGACGGATCGGCGAGGTCCACCATCTGCCGGTTGTCGCGCAGCTGGAGCCGGTTGAGACAGGACAGGGGGAACTCGGGCGCGAACATGTCGTACTGGCCGAACTTGTCCGCCAGCTGGGGGTTGGCCTCCTGGTATTCGCGGGTCACCTCGGCGATCGTCCGCCAGAAGCCGTCCTCCGCCAGGACGCCCTCGTCGGCCAGGAGGGCGGCGAGGAAGCGGAAGAAGCAGTCGAAGACGTCGGTGAAGACCGACAGCAGCTTCAACTCGTCCGGCACCTCCACCCGGATCCGCCGCACCTGTGGCGGCAGGGCCGCGTCCGGGTCCATGACGGCGATCTCCTCGGCGATGTCCTTGTACACCGCGCGCTGTACGGCACCGTCCTTCAGCACCAGGATCGTGTTCTCGCCGTGCGGCATGAACACCAGGTCGTAGGCGTAGAAGCTGTGCAGCAGCGGGGTGTAGTAGGCCCGCAGGTACTGCCGCAGCCACGCGGTGGGCCCGAGGCCGGAGCGCTCGATCAGCGCGCCCGCGAAGGAGGCGCCCCGGTGGTCCACGTGCAGCAGGGAGGCCATGGTCGCGAGGGATTCGCCGTCCCGCAGCGAGGACACCGGGCTCTCCCGCCACAGCGCGGCCAGCATCTTGCGGTACGGCGAGTAGCGGTCGGTGGCCTGTTCGTACTCCAGGTGCCGGTAGCCGACGGCCGCCCGCTCCCGGATGATCGTCAGGCCTGTCGACCTCAGCACCGGGTCGTTCTCGATCAGCTGGGCCAGCCAGTCGTTGATGGCGGGGGTCGCCTCCATGTAGGCGGCCGACAGGCCCCGCATGAACCCCATGTTGAGCACCGACAGGGCGGTCTTCACATAGTGCTTGCGCGGGTCACTGGTGTTGAAGAACGTGCGGATCGACTGCTGTGCCAGGTACTCGTCGTCGCCTTCGCCGAGGCACACCAGGTGGTCCCGGGCCACCTCGGCGGCGAACGTGACGCTGAGCTTGTTCCACCACTGCCAGGGGTGGACCGGGAGGAACAGGTAGTCGGCGGGGTCGAGGCCCCGGCCGGTGAGGACGGCGTGGAACCGGCGCACCGCCGGTTCGCCCAGCTCCTCGCGCAGGAAGGACTCGTACGCGATCCCGGCGCCCGCCGTGAACGCGGCCCGCGAGCGGTGGGCGGCGAGCCACACCAGGTGGACGGGGTTCGCCGTCTCGGGGGCGTACGCCAGGTACTCGTGGCTGCCGAAGCCGAGCCGTCCGTTGTTCGCGACGAAGCAGGGGTGGCCCTCGGTCATCCCGGTCTCGATGGTCTGGAATCCGCCGCGGGCCAGCTCGGCGGAGGTCACCGGCGGCTTGGCGAGTTTGTAGCAGGTGCTGGAGAGAGTGGAGGAGATCTCCTCCAAATAGACCGGCAGGATCTCGTCACTCAGTCCCAGGGAGCGCCGGAACTCCAGGAAGAAGTCGAGCGCGGCCAGGGGCAGCCGGTCCCCGTCGCGGTGCCGGGTGACGGAGCCGGCGTCGACCTGCCAGTGGTCCAGGGCCCGCCGTACGGCGGTGAACCGGTAGGTGGTGTGCCCGTCGTCGCTGCGCACGGTGTACGCGTCGCCGTCCGGTTCGGGGGTGAGCAGCCGCTCGTGCGCGAACTCGGCGAGCGCCTTGCGGACCAGCAGCCGGTTGGCCCTCTCCCAGCGCTCGGGGGACAGGTGGGCCACGGCGTCGGCGGGGGTCACGCGGCCACCGCCCGCTCGAACCGTTCGCGGGTGCAGAAACTCAGCAGGGCCTTCTTCTCCGGCTTCTGTATCTCCCGCTCGGGTACGAACCCGACGGCCGCGTTCAGGGCGTGCACGGCCGTGTTGCGGACGTCGGGCTCGACGACGACGCGGGCCACCGCCGGGTCCTGGAAGAGGCGGGCCAGCACGGCGGTGATGACGGACCGGGTGAACCCGTGCACGGGCGTGCCGGTCGCCGGCACGAGGAAGTGCATGCCGACGTCCCCGGGCCGCGGCTCGTACAGCCCGGTCAGTTCCCGGTGCGCGGGGTCGTACGTCTCCATGAGGAAGGCGGGGACGCCGTCGCGCAGCCCGAGCAGCGCGTGGTGGTGCTCGTCCGCCGCGATCTCCGCGTAGGCGCGTTCGACGTCCGCCTCGGTCGCGTCCTGCATCATCCAGAAGACCGCCTTGGGATGGGTGACCCAGGAGTGCAGCAGCTCCGCGTCCCTGGAGGGGGCGACGGGACGGAAGGTGAAGGTCATACGGCGAACTCCTGGAAGGCGATGGTCTTCTCGACCGGGTAGTACTCCGTGCCGAGCAGCTCACGGATGATGTACGCGTTCCGGTACGCGCCCATGCCCAGGTCGGGGCTGGTGATGCTGTGGGTGTGGACGCCGGCGTTCTGAAGGAAGACGCCCCGGCCGGTGCGGTCGACGGTGTAGTTGCGGGCGATGTCGAAGTTGCCCCGGCCGTCGTAGCGCAGCCGGTGGCGGACGGGCCGCAGGAACTCCGGTTCGGTGTACCGGTAGCCGGTGGCCAGGATCAGGCCCTCGCTGGTCAGCTCGTAGTCCTTCTCCTGCTCCTCCTGGCGCAGCTCCAGGACGTACCCGCCGTCCTCGTGGCGGGCGCCGGTGAGCGCGGAGTTGGTGAGCAGCCGGGTGGGGACCGGACCGCGCAGGCTCTTGCGGTAGAGCAGGTCGAAGATCGCGTCGACCAGGTCGCCGTCGATGCCCTTGAACAGGCCCTTGTGCGCGTCGGTGAGGCGGTAGCGGGTCGCCTCGGGGAGGGCGTGGAAGTAGTCGACGTACTCCGGGCTGGTCATCTCCAGCGTGAGCTTGGTGTATTCGAGCGGGAAGAAGCGGGGGGAGCGGGTGACCCAGTTCAGCTGGTAGCCGTGGACGTCGATCTCACCGAGCAGGTCGTGGTAGATCTCGGCCGCCGACTGGCCGCTGCCGATCAGGGTGATCGACTTCTTGCGCTGGAGGTCCGCCTTGTGGTGCAGGTAGCGGGAGTTGTGGATGAAGTCGCCGCCCAGGTCCCGGCAGGCGTCCGGGAGGTGGGGCGGGGTGCCGGTGCCGAGGACCAGGTGCCGGGCGCGGTAGGTGTCACCGTCCCCGGTGCGCACGACGTACGTCTCGTCCTGGTCCTCGTACGTCACCTCGGTGACCGTCGCGCCGAAGCGCACGCTGCTCAGCCGGTGCGCGGCCCAGCGGCAGTAGTCGTCGTACTCGACGCGCAGCGGGTAGAAGTTCTCGCGGATGTAGAACGAGTACAGCCTGCCCTTCTCCTTGAGGTAGTTGAGGAAGGAGAAGGGCGACGTCGGATCGGCCAGGGTGACCAGGTCCGACAGGAACGGGGTCTGGAGGTGGGCGCCGTCCAGGAACATGCCGGCGTGCCACTCGAAGTCGGGCTTGGACTCCAGGAAGACGCCGTCCAGTTCGGCGATCGGCTCGGTGAGGCAGGCGAGGCCGAGATTGAAGGGACCGAGCCCGATGCCCACGAAGTCGTGGGTGCGGTGGGCTTCAGGACGCGCGGTCAAGAGACTCTCCCAGGTACTGCTCGGCATGGCCGGCGATCAAGTCGAGGACGGCGGCGATGTCGGCCGTCGTGGTCTCGGGGTTGAGCAGGGTGAACTTCAGGTAGTGGCGGCCGGCCACCTTGGTGCCCGCGACCACGGCGTCACCGGAGGCGAACAGGGCCTTGCGGGCGTACAGGTTGGCCCGGTCGGTCGCGGCCGGGTCGGTGACGGCCGCCGGGACGTAGCGGAAGACGAGGGTGGACAGGGTCGGCTCGACGACGACGTCGAAGCGCGGGTCGGCGGCGAGCAGCCGGTGGCCCTCCCGTGCCAGGTCGCAGACCTCGTCGAAGAGCTGTCCGATGCCGTCGGCGCCCATCGTGCGCAGGGTGAGCCACAGTTTCAGGGCGTCGAAGCGGCGAGTGGTCTGGAGGGACTTGTCGACCTGGTTGGGGATACGTTCCTGTACCATGCGGCGCGGGTTGAGGTACTCCGCGTGGTAGGTGGCGTGCCGCAGGGTGGCCGCGTCCCGCACCAGAAGGGCCGACGAACTCACGGGCTGGAAGAAGGATTTGTGGTAGTCGACGGTGACCGAGTCGGCGCGCTCGATGCCGGCGAGCCGGTCCCGGTACCTGAGCGAGGCGAGCAGCCCGCAGCCGTAGGCGGCGTCGACGTGCATCCAGACGCCGTACTGTGCGCACAGCCCGGCGATCTCCGGCAGCGGGTCGATGGAGCCGAAGTCGGTGGTGCCGGCGGTGGCGACGACGGCCATGGGGACCAGGCCGTCCTTCGCGCAGCGCTCCAGCTCGTGCGCGAGGGCCACCGTCCGCATGCGCTTGTCGTGGCCGACGGGGATCGTGACGACGGCGTCCTGCCCCAGGCCGAGGAGTTTCGCGGACTTCCTGACGCTGAAGTGGCTCGCCTCGGAGGCGAAGACGCGCAGTGTCGCCGGGCTGCCGGTCTTGGCCTCCTCCCGGGCCAGCAGCAGCGCCTGGAGGTTGGACTGGGTGCCGCCGGAGGTGAACACGCCGTCGGCGGACGGGCCGAGGCCGGCGCGGGCGGCCGTCCAGTCGACGAGCCTGCGCTCGATGAGGGTGCCGCCGGCCGACTGGTCCCAGGTGTCCAGGGAGGAGTTGACCGCGCTGAGCACGGCCTCGGCGAGCACCGCCGGGATGACGACGGGGCAGTTGAGGTGGGCGAGGTAGCGGGGGTGGTGGAAGTAGACCGCGTCCCGGAGGTAGACGTCCTCCAGCTCGTCCAGGGCGGCGGAGGTGTCGCCCAGGGGGCGGTCGAGGTCGACCGCGTCGATGCGGGGCGCGAGCGCGTCCGCGGTGACGCCGGTGAACGGACGTCCGGTGGTGGCGAGTTTGGCCGCCACCCGCTCGACTCCTTCGGTCACGGAGCGGCGGTAGTGCTCCGCGGTGAGGCCATTGAGCAGGTGGGAACGCATGCGGGGGTCCTCCGAGGGGACGGTCCGTCGGGATCAACTTAGGTTAGCCTAACCTAAAATTCCTGAGCCAGGGCGTGCCTCACCGGCGGTCGGCGCCGTGGCCGCGGCCGGTCATTCGGCGGCGCGGAGCTGCTCCTCCGTCATCCCCCGCCGCCAGTACCCGACGAAGGTGACGCGCCGCCGGTCCACGCCGCACTCGGTGACGAAGTACCGCCGCAGCGCCTTGACCTGACCGGACTCGCCCGCGATCCACACGTACGGCCTGCCGGCGCCCGTGAGCCCGGCGGCCCGTACGGCGTCGACGGCCGTGGGGGCCGGCGCGTCCGTGCCGTCGCCCCGCACCAGCCAGGTGATCTCCGCGTCGGCCGCCGTGTGCACCTCCTGGACGTCCCCGGCGTGCGGCACCTCCAGCCAGGCCCGCGCCGGGGTGCCGGCGGGCAGTGATTCGAGGATGGCGGTCGCCGCGGGCACGGCCGTCCCGTCGCCGCACAGCACCACGAGGCCGGTGTCACCGGGCGGACGGAAGCGGATCGCGCGGTTGTCGGCGAGGGCCGGGCCGAGCAGCAGCACCCGGTCCCCGGCGGCGGCCCGCGCGGCCCAGCGGGAAGCCGGCCCGGCGGGGGCGGCGGCATCCGGTCCGACCCCGTGCAGCGCGAAGTCGATGTCGATCTCGGCCGTCTGCCCCAGGGCGTCGCGCCGCAGGGCCCGCAGTGTGTACGAGCGCATCACCGCCCTCACGTCGTCCGGGAGTTCGCGCCAGCCCTGCCACCAGCGGTCGCCCAGCTCCAGCGGGACGACCGGCTCGGCCTGCCCCGGGTGCGGCAGGAACAGGGACAGGGACTGGTCCCGGCCGTGGGACCGGAAGGCGTGCAGATCGGGGCCGGTGAAGGTCACCCGGACCAGGGACGGGCCGAGCCGCCTCGTCCGTACGACCTGGAGGGCGAAGAAGCGGAACGGGGCGGCCACGGCCGTTGTCATGGAAGCTCCTGAGGGGTGCGGGGAGGCGGCGAGCCGGAGGGGGCGCCGGGAACCGCGACGAGCCGCGACGAGCCCGCGCTCGCCCGGACGCGGACGGGCCCTTCGGCGGGCCCTAGCTGACCTTCCTGGCCTTCTCCAGTGCCTCGGCGAGGCCGGTGAGCAGCGGCACGCACTTGTCGTAGGAGAGGATCGGCTCCGGGGAGCGGGAGATGACCTGGCCGGCCTTCACGGCGGGCAGCTTCTTCCAGGTGGCCTTGGTGATGTCGGCCGGCTGGATGGCCGAGGTGCGGTCGTCCATCATGATGATGTCGGCCCGGTACTTGTCGACGTTCTCCCAGCTCAGCGACTCGTACCAGCCGCCGCCCCTGGCCTTGGCGCTTGCCGGCGGCTCCACGAGGTCGACCCCGAGGGACTTGAAGTACTCCAGGTCGATGGAGAGGTCGCTACCGGACACGTAGAACAGCTGGTCGCTCGCGCTGGCGGCCATCACCTTGATGCCGGGCTTCGCCCTGGCGGCGGCGCGCAGCCGGGCGGCGGCGTCCTCGAACCGCTTCTTCGCCGCGGTCACCCGGGCGGCCTTCAGGTCCGCGCCCAGTGACCCGGCCAGCTCCCACATCCGCCGGAGCGGCTCGGTGAGCGGGCGGTCGTAGACCGAGATGCCGACGCTGGGCGCCAGCTGGGAGATCTTCTTCTTCGACTCGTCGGGGACGTACCAGAGGGTGCCGGCGCCGTCGAACATCGTGCTGATGAGCACGTCCGGTGCGAGGGCGGCGTACTTCTCGATGCTGAACTGGCCCCAGGCGTTGCCGAGGACGGTCACCTTGCTGATGTCCATGTCGCCGGCCTGGACGTCGGGCTTGCCGCCGCTGGTCCTCGTCGGGCCGAAGACGCCCTTCACCCGGACGCCGTAGTCGTACAGCGCGGCGGCGACACCGGTGAAGGCGACGATGTTCGCCGGGATCTCGTCCAGCTTCACGGTGGTGCCCCGGTCGTCCTTGAACGACCAGGGGCCGGACCCGCCGGCCGTCGTCCCCTTGCCGGAGCCGGTGTCCTTGCCCCGGTCGTCCCCGCAGGCCGCGAGCGCGGCACCGAGTCCGAGGGCGCCGCCCGCGGCGAGCAGACCGCGGCGAGTGAGGTGGGTGGCACGGGCATGGGGCATGGGTGCGACTGCTTTCGAACGGGGCGAGACGCCCACCGGACAAGTCAAAGGTAGGTTAGCCTAACCTCACCTGACGTCCAGTGGGCGGTCGCTCCGCACCCCGGCCGGCGTCCCGCCCGCGTACCGGCCGGAGTTGCCCGGCGTGGTGCGCGCCTGCCTCAGCTCACCCCTGTCTCAGCTCACCAGGCCCAGTTCGCGGGCGATCAGCATGCGCTGGACCTCGCTCGTGCCCTCGCCGATCTCCAGGATCTTGGAGTCGCGCCACATGCGGGCCACCGGGTACTCGTTCATGAAGCCGTAGCCGCCGTGGATCTGGGTGGCGTCGCGGGCGTTGTCGACGGCGACCGTGGAGGAGTGCAGCTTGGCCAGCGCCGCCTCCTTCTTGAAGGGTTCGCCCGCCACGAGCCGTGAGGCCGCGTCCCGCCAGGCCAGCCGGGCGGTGTACGCCTTCATCTCCATGTCGGCGATCTTGAACTGGATCGCCTGGTTGGCGCCGATCGGCCGGCCGAAGGCGTGCCGCTCCCTGGCGTACTTCACCGACTCGTCCACGCAGCCCTGCGCCAGCCCGGTCGCGAGCGCCGCGATCGCGATGCGGCCCTCGTCCAGGATGCGCAGGAACTGGGCGTAGCCGCGGCCCTCCTCGCCGAGCAGGTTGGCGGCCGGGACCCGGACGTCCTGGAAGGACAGTTCGCGGGTGTCGGATGCGTTCCAGCCGACCTTCGAGTACGGCGCGGCCACCGTGAAACCGGGCGTACCGGCGGGGACGATGATCGCCGAGATACGCGGCCGGCCGTCCGGCTTGCGGCCGGTGACCGCGGTGACCGTCACCAGGCCGGTGATGTCCGTACCCGAGTTGGTGATGAAGCACTTCGTGCCGTTGATCACCCACTCGTCCGTGTCCGGGTCCAGGCGGGCCGTCGTGCGGGTCGCACCGGCGTCGCTGCCGCCGTCCGGCTCGGTCAGGCCGAACGCGCCCAGCATCTCGCCGGAGCAGAGGCGGGGCAGCCACTGGCGCTTCTGCTCCTCGGTGCCGAAGAGATGCAGCGGCATGGCACCCAGGGAGACGCCCGCCTCCAGGGTGATGGCCACCGACGAGTCGACGCGGGCCAGTTCCTCCAGGGCGATGCCGAGGGCGAGGTAGTCGCCGCCCATGCCGCCGTACTCCTCGGGGAAGGGCAGCCCGAACAGGCCCATGCGGCCCATCTCGCGGACGATCTCGTAGGGGAACTCGTGCCGCTCGTAGAAGTCGCCGATCTTCGGCGCCACCACGTCGTGCGCGAACTCCTCCACCGTTCGGCGGAGTTCCTCCAGCTCGGAGCTGAGACGGTGGTCCATGCTGATCACTGGTCCTTGTGGGAGAGAGCGCGGACGGTACGGGACGGGCTGGGCCGGCCCAGTTGTTCGGCCATCCACACGCTGGTGGCGGTCAGACGGCCGAGGTCGACGCCGGTCTCGATGCCGAGCCCGCGCAGCATCCAGACGAGGTCCTCGGTGGCGAGGTTGCCGGTGGCGGACCTGGCGTACGGGCAGCCGCCGAGGCCGCCCGCGGAGGCGTCGACCGTGGTGACGCCGTGGCGCAGGGCGGCCAGGGTGTTGGCGAGCGCCTGGCCGTACGTGTCGTGGAAGTGCACACCGAGCGCGGGGGTCGGCACGCCCCGCTCGTTCAGCAGGGTGAGGAGGGCCTGGACCTGGCCCGGGGTGGCGACCCCGATGGTGTCACCCAGGCTCAGCTCGTCACAGCCCATGTCCCGCAGGGCCGTGCAGACCCGGGCCGCCTGCCGCGAGGGCACCGCGCCCTCCCAGGGGTCGCCGAAGCACATGGACACGTAACCGCGCACATGCGCGCCGGCGTCCTTCGCCTGCCGCACCACCGGCTCGAACACGGCCAGCGACTCGTCCACGGTGCGGTTGAGGTTGGCCTTCGCGAAGGACTCGGTGGCGCTGGCGAACACCGCGACCCGGCGGGCGCCGAGCGCCAGCGCGCGCTCCAGGCCGCGCCGGTTGGGGACCAGGACGGGCAGGTCCACCCCGTCCAGGTCGCTCACCTGCGGATACAGTTCCTCGGCGTCCGCCAGCTGGGGGACCCACTTGGGGTGCACGAAGCTCGTCGCCTCGATGGTCGTCAGGCCCGCGCCGGCCAGGCGGCGGATGAACTCGGCCTTCACCGCGGTGGGCACGGCCGTCTTCTCGTTCTGCAGCCCGTCCCGCGCGCCGACCTCGTGGATCCGTACCCGGGCGGGCAGGTCCGGGGCCGGTACGACCATGGGCAGTGCGCCGGCGGTCACCGCGCCACCTCCGCTTCCTCGTCGTGGGGGGCGATGACGGCCAGCACTTGGTCCATGGCGACCGTCGAGCCCGGGGAGACGTCGAGCTCGGCGACCGTGCCGGCGTGCGGGGCGGAGATGACGTGCTCCATCTTCATCGCCTCGACCACCAGCAGGCTCTGACCGGCGGCCACCTCGTCGCCGACGGCCACCTTGACCACGGTCACCGTGCCGGGCATGGGCGCGGTCAGCGAGTCGGCGCCCGCGTGCCCGGCCCGGGTCAGTGAGGCGGCCACCGGGTCGTGGTCGCGCACGTGCCAGGCGTCGCCGTCCCGGCCGATCCAGTCACCGGCCCGGCGGAAGGTGTGCCGGACGCCGTCCAGGGTGACGGCCACCCGGTCATCGGTCACGGTGTGGGTGCCGCGCGGGCTGTACGTCACCGGTTCGGCCACCCGCAGCGGGAACGAGGGCGGCTTCGGGGTGCCGCCGAGCCGCCAGCCGCTCGGCACGGAGAACGGGTCCACCCAGCCCTGTGCGCGCGGCCGGAGCGCCTCCAGGCGGACGGCCGCCGCCGCCTCGTACACCTCCTCCGGGACGTCCGTGGTGACCAGCTCGTCCACGACCCGCTCCACGAGCCCGGTGTCCAGCTCGCCGGCCACGACCGCCGGGTGGCCCAGCAGGCGGCGCAGGAATCCCGCGTTGGTCTGCACGCCCAGCGTGACCGTCTCGGCGAGGGCCGCGCGCAGCCTGCGCAGCGCCGTCTCGCGGTCGGGGCCGTAGGCGATGACCTTGGACAGCATCGGGTCGTACAGGCTGCCGACCTCGGTGCCCTCGCTGAGCCCGGAGTCGGTGCGGACGCCGTCGCCGCCGGGCTCGTCCAGCAGCAGCACCCTTCCGCCGGAGGGGAGGAAGCCGCGCGCGGGGTCCTCCGCGCAGATCCGGGCCTCCACCGCGTGCCCGGTCAGGCGCACGTCCTCCTGCGCGAAGCCCAGCCGCTCCCCGGCCGCCACCCGCAGCTGCCACTCCACGAGGTCCAGCCCGGTGACGAGTTCGGTGACCGGGTGCTCCACCTGGAGGCGGGTGTTCATCTCCATGAAGTAGTACGAGTCCGGGTCTTTGCCGGGGACGATGAACTCCACGGTGCCCGCGCCCCGGTACCCGCACGAGCGGGCCGCCTGCACGGCCGCCTCGCCCATCGCGGACCGGGTCCGCTCGTCGAGGAGCACGCTGGGCGCCTCCTCGATGATCTTCTGGTGCCGCCGCTGGAGGGAGCACTCGCGTTCGCCGAGGTGCACCACATTGCCGTGGCCGTCGGCCAGCACCTGGATCTCGATGTGCCGCGGCCTGTCGACCCACCGCTCCACCAGCAGCGTGTCGTCACCGAAGGAGGCGCGCGCCTCGCGGCGGGCGGCGGCGATCTCCTCGGCCAGCGCGCTCTCGTCCCGCACCAGGCGCATGCCCTTGCCGCCGCCGCCGGCCGACGGCTTGAGCAGCACGGGCATGCCGATCTCGCGGGCGGCGGCGGCCAGCTCGGCATCGGACAGCCCGCTGCCGCTCGACCCCGGCACCACCGGCACCCCGGCGGCCCGCACCGTCTCCTTGGCGCGGATCTTGTCACCCATGAGCGCGATCGCGTCGGCCGGCGGGCCGATGAAGACCAGGCCCGCCTCCTCGCAGGCGCGCGCGAAGCCCGCGTTCTCCGCCAGGAAGCCGTATCCCGGGTGGACGGCCCGGGCGCCGGTGCGGGCGGCGGCCTCCAGGAGCCGCTCCACCGACAGATAGCTCTCGGCGGCCGGGGCCGGACCGATCCGTACCGCCGTGTCGGCCTCCCGCACATGCCGCGCGTCGGCGTCCGCGTCGGAGAAGACCGCCACCGAGCGCACGCCCAGCGAGCGCAGCGTACGGATCACGCGTACGGCGATCTCGCCCCGGTTGGCGACCAGCACTGTGTCGAACACGGTTCCCCTCCTCACATCCGGAAGACGCCGAACTGGGGATCTCCCAGAGGCGCGTTGGCGCAGGCCGTCAGGGCGAGCCCGAGGACCTGACGGGTGTCCAGCGGGTCGATCACGCCGTCGTCCCAGAGCCGGGCGGTGGCGTAGTAGGCGTTGCCCTGGCGCTCGTACTGCGCGCGGATCGGCGCCTTGAAGGACTCCTCGTCCTCGGCGGCCCAGTCCTCGCCCCGCGCCTCCAGCTGGTCGCGCTTGACCGTGGCGAGGACGCTGGCGGCCTGCTCGCCGCCCATGACGGAGATCTTGGCGTTGGGCCACATCCACAGGAAGCGGGGGGAGTAGGCCCGGCCGCACATCGAGTAATTGCCCGCGCCGTACGAGCCGCCGACGACCACGGTCAGCTTCGGCACGCGCGTGCAGGCCACCGCCGTCACCATCTTGGCGCCGTGCTTGGCGATGCCGCCCGCCTCGTAGTCCTTGCCGACCATGAAGCCGGAGATGTTCTGGAGGAACACCAGCGGGATGCCGCGCTGGTCGCACAGCTCGATGAAGTGGGCGCCCTTCTGGGCGGACTCGGAGAACAGGATGCCGTTGTTGGCGACGATCCCGACGGGGTGGCCGTGGATCCGGGCGAAGCCGGTGACCAGGGTCTGCCCGAACTCGCTCTTGAACTCGGCGAACCGGGAGCCGTCGACCACGCGCGCGATGATCTCGCGGACGTCGTAGGGGGTGCGGGAGTCGACCGGGACGGCGCCGTACAGGCCGTACGGGTCCACCTTCGGCTCGGCGGGCGCCGTCACCTCCCAGGGCGGGGACTGCCGGGCGGGCAGGGTGGCCACGATGTTCCGGACGATCCTCAGGGCGTGCGCGTCGTCCTCGGCGAGGTGGTCGGTGACCCCGGAGATCCGGGAGTGCACCTCGCCGCCGCCCAGCTCCTCGGCCGTGACGACCTCGCCGGTGGCCGCCTTCACCAGCGGCGGGCCGCCCAGGAAGATCGTGCCCTGGCCGCGGACGATGACCGCCTCGTCGCTCATCGCCGGGACGTACGCGCCGCCTGCGGTGCAGGAACCGAGGACCGCCGCGATCTGCGGGATCCCGGCGCCCGACAGCCGCGCCTGGTTGTAGAAGATCCGCCCGAAGTGGTCCCGGTCGGGGAAGACCTCGTCCTGCATCGGCAGGAAGGCGCCGCCGGAGTCGACCAGGTAGACGCACGGCAGCCGGTTGTCGAGGGCCACCTCCTGGGCGCGCAGGTGCTTCTTCACCGTCATCGGGTAGTACGTGCCGCCCTTGACGGTGGCGTCGTTGGCGACGATCACGCACGCGCGTCCGCCGACCCGGCCGATCCCGGCGATCACGCCGGCCGCAGGGGCCTGTCCGTCGTACATCCCGTCGGCCGCCAGCGGGGCCAGTTCCAGGAAGGGCGAGCCCGGGTCGAGCAGGGTGTCCACCCGGTCCCTGGGCAGCAGCTTGCCGCGCGCGGTGTGCCGCGCCCGTGCCTTCTCGCCGCCGCCGAGCGCCGCCGCGGCCAGCTTGGCGCGCAGCTCCTCCACCAGCGCCCGGTGGCCCTCCTCGTTGGCCCGCCATGCCTCCGACGCGGGATCGGCCGCGCTCCGAAGCTCCGGTGCCTCCTGCATCCTGCGGTTCCCCTCACCCGGTGGTCGAACCTGTTAATGAGCGTTAACCATTTCCTTAAGGTTAACGACCGCTAACCTCGCTGTCTAGAATTGACGGCATGGTCACCAGAACCGACGCCTCGACCCGCCGCGAGCAGATCCTCAAGGAGGCCGCCCGGCTCTTCGCCGAGCGCGGCTTCCACGGCGTCGGTGTCGACGAGATAGGCGCCGCGGTCGGCATCAGCGGCCCCGGTCTCTACCGGCACTTCCCGGGCAAGGACGCGATGCTCGCCGAGCTGCTGGTCGGCATCAGCGGCCAGCTGCTGACCGGCGCCAGACGGCGGCTGGCGGAAGCCGACGGGGTGCCCGCGAGCCGGGTCCTGGACTCGCTCGTCGAGGGCCACATCGACTTCGCCCTGGACGACCGGCCCCTGATCACCCTGCACGACCGCGAGCTGGACCGGCTGCGCGACAGCGACCGCAAGCTGGTGCGCCAGCTCCAGCGGCAGTACGTGGAGCTGTGGGTGGAGGTGGTGCGCGAGGCGCACCCGGGGCTGACCGAGCCGTCCGCCCGCTCGGCCGTCCACTCGGTCTTCGGCCTGCTCAACTCCACCCCGCACCTGGGCCGCGCCGGCACACTGCCCGGCCGGGGCACGACTGCGGCCCTGCTGCACCGGATGGCGCGGGGCGCGTTCGCGGCTGCGGCCGGGGAGTAGGCGGGGCGCGTTCGCGGCGGCGGCCGAGCCACCGGAGTGACGGGGTGGGGGCCGCCGCCCCGGGGCCGCCCGCGACGGGTCGCGTGACGAGCATTACGGCCGAACCCCTGGACGACCTTTCCTACCGGCCGGTACGGTTGAGTGAGCAAGCGCTTAGCCATCGGGTCGCCGCCCAGCCGGGGGAGACCGGCCGGGGGAAGCCCGAGGGCGAGCAGCCAGGTACGCGAGAGCGGCGCCGGTCCAGGCGCGAAGAAGGGCGGTGGCGGCGTGCGCCGTACGGTGTTCAACGAGGATCACGAGGCGTTCCGGGAGACTCTTCGTTCCTTCATCGAGGCCGAGGTCGTCCCGGTGTACGACGAGTGGTTCGCCGCCGGCCAGGCGCCGCGCGACTTCTACTACAAGCTGGGCGAGCTGGGCATCTTCGGCATCAGCGTGCCCGAGGAGTTCGGCGGCGCGGGCCTGGACACCCACAAGTTCGAAGCCGTCATGTACGAGGAGACGGCCCGCGCGGGCGTCCAGTTCGGCGGCTCCGGCGTGCACGTCCTGCTCGCCCTGCCGTACATCAAGATGCTCGCCACCGACGAGCAGAAGAAGCGGTACCTGCCGAAGTTCGTCTCCGGCGAGGAGATGTGGGCCATCGCGATGACGGAGCCGGGCACCGGTTCCGACCTCGCGGGCATGAAGTCCACCGCCAAGCTCTCCGAGGACGGCACGCACTACGTCCTCAACGGCGCCAAGACCTTCATCACCGGCGGCGTGCACGCCGACAGGGTGATCGTCTGCGCCCGTACGGCCGCGCCGACCGCCGAGGACCGCCGCCACGGCATCTCCCTGTTCGCCGTGGACACCAAGTCCGAGGGCTACTCCGTCGGCCGCAAGCTCGACAAGCTCGGCCTGAAGACCTCCGACACCGCCGAGCTGGCCTTCGTCGACGTCAAGGTGCCGGTCGAGGACCTCCTCGGCGAGGAGAACAAGGGCTTCTCCTACCTCGGCCACAACCTGGCCTCCGAGCGCTGGGGCATCGCCTTCGGCGCCTACGCGCAGGCCAAGGCCGCCGTCCGGTTCGCCAAGCAGTACGTGCAGGAGCGCACCGTCTTCGGCAAGCCGGTCGCCCACTTCCAGAACACCAAGTTCGAGCTGGCCGCCTGCCAGGCCGAGGTGGACGCCGCCGAGGCCGTCGCCGACCGCGCCACGGAGGCCCTGGACGCCGGTGAGCTGACCCCCGCCGAGGCCGCCTCCGCCAAGCTGTTCTGCACCGAGGTCGCCCACCGCGTGATCGACCGCTGCCTCCAGCTGCACGGCGGCTACGGCTACATGAACGAGTACCCGATCGCCCGCCTGTACGCGGACAACCGGGTCAACCGCATCTACGGCGGCACCAGCGAGATCATGAAGACGATCATCGCCAAGGACATGGGTCTGTAAGGTCCGGGCAACCGCCGGCCGGTACGACCGACACCCATGAGCCAGGCACTCCAGGATCTCCTCGATCTGCTCGACCTCGAACAGATCGAGGAGAACATCTTCCGCGGCCGCTCCCGCTCCGCCGTAGTCCCCCGGGTCTTCGGCGGGCAGGTCGCGGCCCAGGCGCTGGTCGCCGCGGGGCGCACGGTCCCCGCCGACCGGCCCGCCCATTCCCTGCACGCCTACTTCCTGCGCCCCGGCGACCCCGGCGCGCCGATCGTCTACACCGTGGACCGCATCCGCGACGGCCGGTCCTTCACCACCCGCCGGGTGGTCGCCGTCCAGCACGGAAAGCCGATCTTCCACCTCTCGGCGTCCTTCCAGGCGGACGAGGAGGGCCTGGAGCACCAGGCCGTCATGCCGCCCGCGCCCGACCCGGCGACCCTGCCCACCTCCCCGGAGCGGCTGCGCGGCTACGGCCACCTCGCGCCCGAGGTGGTGGAGCGCTTCCTGGAGGCCCGCGAGGCGATCGACCTCAGGTACGTGGACGAGCCGCCGTACGGGAGGTTCGGCGAGCCTCGTGACCCGCACTCCCAGGTGTGGTTCCGCACCAACGGCAAGCTCGGCGGCGCCGTCAGCGCCCTCGACGAGCCCCTGCTGCACGTCGTCCTCGCCACCTACGTCTCCGACATGACCCTGCTCGATTCCGTGCTGCTCGCGCACGGCCGGGGCGGCTGGGCCGTCGGTGACGTCGTCGGGGCCTCCCTGGACCACGCGATGTGGTTCCACCGGCCCTTCCGTGCCGACGAGTGGCTGCTGTACGACCAGGAGTCGCCCTCCGCCCACGGCGGCCGCGGTCTCGGCCAGGCCCGTATCTACACCCAGGACGGGCGGCTCGCCGTCACCGTCATCCAGGAGGGCGTCGTCCGCGTCCCGCGCTGAGCCGCCCCCTGCCGGCCGCACCCGCCGTGGGGGGGGGGGGCCCCCGCCCGGGGGCCCCCCCCCCCCCCCCCCCCCCGGCCCCCCCCCCCCCCCCCCCCCCCCCCCCCCCC
>NZ_JBIDDP010000012.1:0-258711 GCF_043195475.1 Streptomyces sp. Y20 | reverse complement strand
TCTCCCGTCCGAGAGGCGGGCGGCACGACAGGGCTCCTCCTCACCGGTCGGCCCCGGTGGGTGCCCGTCACCCGTTCGCCCGTCCCCCCGCACGAGGTCTCGCCGGCTGGAGATCCACCTGATGAACACCATCGTTGTCAAGCGCCCACCGCGAGCAACGGGACCCCAGACGCCGGAAGGCCAGATCGAGCTGGCCCAGCCGCCGGTGCTCGGCGAACCGGCCATGGCCGACCTCGGTTCCGTCGTCGTCATGCTGCCCATGGGCATCGGCGCCGGGGCGATGGGCATGATGTTCGTCGTCGGCGGCTCCGCGACGACGTACATGATGTCCGGGATGATGGGCGTCGCGATGATGTCCATGGGCCTCGGCCAGCTCGGCCGGTCGGGCCTCGAACGCAAACGGCGGATGCGGGCGGAACGCCGCGACTACATGCGCTACCTGGCCCAGTTGCGCGGACAGGTCCGGGAGGCCGCCGCGGCACAGGTCACCGCGGCCGTGTACGACAACCCCTCGCCCCGGCAGCTGTGGTCGCTGGTCCAGGGCTCCCGGGTGTGGGAACGCCGGGCCGCCCACGACGACTTCGCCAAGGTCCGCATCGGACTCGGCACCCGGCGTGCCGCTCTGGAGCTCGTCCCGCCGCAGACCAAGCCCGTCGAGGACCTCGATCCGCTCACCGCCATCTCGCTGCGCCGCTTCACCGAGGCGTTCCAGACCGTGCCGGGCATGCCGATCCCCGTGGCCCTGCGCAGCTTCACCAGCGTGGAGTTCGCCGGGGACATCGATGACGCCCTGGACCTGGTGCGGGCCATGCTCGGGCAGCTGACCGCCCTGCACTCGCCCGACGAGCTGCGTGTCGCCGTCCTGTGCGACCGGCGGGACCGGGACGACTGGGAGTGGGTGAAGTGGCTGCCCCACAACGCCCACCCCCGGGAACGGGACCAGGCCGGTCCGCTGCGCCTGGTGGCCACCGACCACGGTGAACTGATCGACCTGCTCGGCCCGGACGTCCTCGACCGAGGAGACCACGATCCCCGGGCCACTCCCAGCGCCGCCGAGCCCTTCATGGTGGTCGTCGCCCACCGTGCGCAACTCCCCTCCGACTCGCGCCTGCTGGGCAACGGGCTGCGCAACACCGTCCTGCTCGACCTCACGGGAGCCATGCCGGGCGGCCCTTCCGTCCTGCGCCTGACCGCGGAGAACGGCACCGTCTCCTTCCCGGTCGGTGACGACGCGCGGGCTCGGGCCGAAGCGGACGCGCTCAGCCTGGACGGAGCCGAGAACCTGGCCCGGCTGCTGGCCCCCATGCGCACCGGCGGCACCATCGACCTGACGGACAACCCGTTCGAGTCGAACTTCGAACTGACCGCGCTGCTCGGCATCCGCGACCCGCGCGCCTACGACGTGGCCGCCCAGTGGCGGCGCCGCGCCGACCAGGCGGCGCGGCTGCGCGTGCCCGTCGGGGTCACCGAGGACGGCGAGGTGGTCGAACTCGACCTGAAGGAGTCCGCCCAGGCCGGTATGGGCCCGCACGGCATGATGATCGGTGCGACCGGCTCCGGCAAGAGCGAACTGCTGCGCACCCTCGTCATCGGCCTGGCGGCCACCCACTCCTCCGAGATCCTGAACTTCGTCCTGGTCGACTTCAAGGGCGGCGCGACGTTCCTCAACATGGAACGGCTGCCGCACACCTCGGCCGTCATCACCAACCTCGCCGACGAACTGCCGCTGGTGGACCGCATGCAGGACTCCATCAACGGTGAGCTGGTACGCCGTCAGGAACTGCTCAGGTCCAGCGGGTACGCCTCGCTGTACGAGTACGAGAAGGCCCGGCTGGCCGGTGCCCCCCTGGCGCCGCTGCCCTCGCTGCTGGTCATCGTCGACGAGTTCTCCGAACTGCTTGCCAGCAAGCCGGATTTCGTGGACCTGTTCGTCACCATCGGCCGTGTGGGGCGCAGCCTCGGCGTGCATCTGCTGCTGGCGTCGCAGCGGCTGGACGAGGGACGCATCCACCGCGTCGAAGGGCACCTGTCCTACCGCATCGCGCTGCGCACCTTCTCCTCCATGGAGTCCCGCAGCGTCATCGGTGTCGCCGGGGCGTACGAGCTGCCCTCCACGCCCGGCAACGGCTACCTCCGGGTGGACACCACCAACCTGGTGCGCTTCAAGGCCGCCTACGTCTCCGGCCCCTGCCCGGAGGCACCCGCCACTGGTCCGGCGCATGAGCCCACGGCGGCGACGCCCGGCGAACTCGTGGACTTCGGCCTCGACCAGCAGCGGCCCGTACCCGGCGCGCAGGAGCCGGCCGAGACCCGCCCGGAGCCCGAGCCCGCCGCCCAGCCGGAGAGCGACGAGAGCCTCCTGGACGTCCTCATCGAACGGCTCACGGACGCCGGCCCGCCCGCCCGGCAGGTCTGGCTGCCGCCGCTCGCCGAGTCGCCCAGCCTGGACCAGCTGCTGCCCGGCATCGTCCCCGACCCGGTGCGCGGCATGACCGCCGAGTCCCCCGACCTGGGCAGCCTCCGGGTGCCGCTCGGCATGGTCGACCGACCGCACGAGCAGGTCCGCGAACTCCTCGTCGCCGACCTCTCCGCAGCGGGCGGGCACGTGGGCGTGGTCGGCGCCCCGCAGACCGGCAAGTCCGCGCTGCTGCGCACCCTGATGCTGTCGCTGGCGCTCACCCACACTCCCGAGGAGGTGCAGTTCTACTGCCTGGACCTCAGCGGCGGCGGTCTGGTCTCCACCGCCGGCCTCCCGCACGTCGGCTCGGTCGCCACCCGGCTGGAGCGCGACAAGGTGCTGCGCAGCGTCGAAGAGATCGCCCAGCTCCTGGAACGCCGCGAGCAGATCTTCACCGCGCACGGCGTCGAGTCGATGGCGGCCTACCGCGAACTCCGGCGCGCCGGCGGGGCCGACGACCCCCACGGGGACGTCTTCCTGGTCGTGGACGGCTGGGGGACGCTGCGCCAGGAGTACGAGGACCTCGACGACCGCATCACCTCCATCGCCGCGCGCGGCCTGTCCTTCGGCGTCCACGTCGTGGTGTCCGCGGTCCGCTGGTCGGAGATCCGCAACAAGCTGCGCGACCTGCTCGGCACCAAGTTCGAGCTGCGGCTCGGCGACACCATGGAATCCGAGGTCGGCGCCCGCCAGGCCGCGGGCGTCCCCCAGCAGCCCGGCCGCGGCCTGACCTCCTCCGGCCACCACTTCCTGTCCGCGCTGCCCCGGCTGGACAGCTCGTCGGCCACCGACGACCTCACCGCCGCCACCAAGATCGCCGCCGCCGAGATCGGAACCTTCTGGACCGGGCGCACCGCTCCGGGCGTACGGCTCCTGCCCAGCACCCTGCCCGCCGACCGGCTTCCCCCGCCCGAAGGGGACCTGCGTGTCTGCCTGGGCTGGGACGAACAGCGTCTGCAGCCGGTCTGGCACGACTTCTCCGCCCACGCGAGCCTGCTCGTCTTCGGCGACGGCGAGACCGGCAAGACCAACGCCCTGCGTCTGATCGCCCGGGCGATCACCACCCGTTTCTCACCCGGCGAGGCCCGGATCCTGCTCGGCGACCCCGAGCGCGGACTCCTCGCCGACGTGCCCGAGGAATACCGTGCCGGGTACACCGTCGACGCCGAAGGGCTGCGGGAACTCGCCCAGAGCGTGGTGGTGACCATGAGCAAGCGGCTGCCCGGCGCCGGTGTCTCGCCCGAGCAACTGGCCCAACGGGACTGGTGGCAGGGGCCACGGCTGTTCATCCTGCTCGACGACTACGACCTGTTGGTCGCCAGCAGCCTGGACAGCCCCACCACCCCGCTCGTTCCGCTGCTGGCCCAGGGAGCCCACATCGGCATGCACCTGATCATCGCGCGCTCCACCTCGAGCGCCATGCGCGCCATGATGGAACCGCTGCTGCGCCGGGTGTGGGAACTCGGCAACCCGGCCCTGGTGCTCTCCTACCCCAAGGAGGAGGGCAAGTTCATCGGCGAGGCCAGGCCGCGCACCCTCGTACCCGGCCGCGCCCAGCTGGTCACCCGGCGCGACGTCCGGCTCGTCCAGACCGGTCTGGTGGACGACGCCTGACCGCTCCTCCGGCGGACCGGACCCCGCCGCACCGCCACCGCCCAGGCCGTCCCTCAGGAGTCCCAGCCCCATGTCCCTCTCCAGCATCATGCCGGACCTCGACGGTACGGCCGTCTGCCGGATCACCGTCGTCGGGCCCGAGAGCCGCGCCGACCTGGGCGTGCCCGCCAACGTCACCCTCGGCACGCTGCTGCCGGTCCTCACCGCGCGGCTAGCTCCCGACGGCGCGCCCGCCGGCGGATACGTCCTCCAGTCCCTGGGCGAGGAGCCGCTGGACCCCGACGACACCGCCGACTCCGCGGGCCTGCGCGACGGCGACATCCTCCACCTGCGCCCGGTGGAGGAAGTCCTGCCACCGCTCGTCTTCGACGACATCGCCGACGGCGTCGCCACGGTCGTCGGCTCCCGCTCCGACCGCTGGCGGCCCGAGCTGACCCGGCGCCTCTTCCTCGCCCTGGCCTGTCTCGCGCTGACGGTGCTCGCCCTGTTCACCCTGGCCGCCGAGCCCGGCGCAGCCGCGGCAGCGCAGTCGGGCGCCGTGGCCGTGGCCCTGCTCACCGGATGCCTTGTGGCGGCCCGGTCCGGCGCCGACGCGGCGACGGTGCTGGTGACCGGGGTGGCAGGCTGGGCGTTCGCCGCGGCGGCCGGCCTGACCCCCTGGCGCGGCGCGACCGCGCTCCTGGCGCCGACGGGGCACGAACTCCTCGTCGGCGCCGCCTGCGCGGCCGTGGCCGCCACCGCGCTGCTGCTCTCCGGCAAGGTGTCCGTCCGGGTGTTCGGCGCGCTGCTGACGGTGGCGGTCGCCGCCGAGGCCGGCTCACTGCTCCGTCTCGACCTGGACTGGTCCGCGACCACCGCCTGTTCGGTGGTCGCCGTCACCATGTTCGTGCTCAGCACCGTCGCGCCCCGGCTCTTCCTGCGCCTGGCCGGACTGCGCGTGCCCCAGCTGCCGCGCAACGCGGACGAACTCCAGGAAGACATCGAGCCCGTCACGGAACCGGCCGTCGCGCGCCGGGTCGCCGCCGCCGACGCCCATCTCACGCTCTTCACCGTCGGCGCGTCCGTGGTCTACGCCCTGGACCTCGTGCTCCTGACCCGCCGCTCCGGCTGGTCGGACTGGCTGCTCGCCCTGACGCTCGCCGCCGCCGTGACCCTGCGCTCCCGCAGCGTCACCGAGATCTGGCAGCGCGTCTCACTGGCCCTCGCCGGGACGCTCGGCCTCATCCTCGCCGTCGCCTGGCTGCTGGTGCCCGGCGGTCCCCAGGCCCGGGCCGTGCTGGCCGTGCTCCTGCTCGCCGCGGTGGCGGCGCTGCTCGCCGCACGGCACCTGCGCACCCTGCGCCTGCTGCCGATCTGGGGTCACACCGCCGACATCCTGGAGACGGTCACCGCCGTCGCCCTCATCCCCCTGCTCCTCCAAGTGCTGCACGTCTACTGGTACTTCCGTACCCTGGCCGGCTGAGAGGACCCCGTGCAAAGCCGTCGTGACCACGTCCACGCCTACCAGTTCGCCACCGGAAGACTCGCGGCGGCACTGGTGACGGGAGAACCCGCCACGGGGGAGCCGCCGGCCCGGCGGAGCGTCCTCGGCGTGGTGCTCGGGGTGCTCCTCGCCGTCCTCACCTGTGCCGGATTCGCCGTCTACGGGCTGATCAAACCGGGCGGCAACACGGCTTGGGCCAGACCGCACGCCATCGTCGTGGAGAAGGAGACCGGGACCCGCTTCCTCTACGTCGACGGCGTCCTGCACCCGGTGGTCAACTACGCCTCCGCGCTGCTGGGCGCCGCCGGCGGGGGCGGCGGCAGCGACGTGCACACCGTCTCCCGCAACTCGCTGGCCGGCGTGCGCCGCGGCACCGAGATCGGCATCCCCGCCGCTCCGGACTCCGTACCCCAGGCCGCGGCGCTGCTGAGCGGTGACTGGACCCGGTGCCTGACGCCGGGCCGCAACAAGGGCGAGACGCTGGACTTCGCGCCCGACGACTCGCCCGCGGCCCGTGCCCCGGTGACCGGCCGGCGCGCCCTGCTGCGCGCCACCGACGGCACCGAGTACCTGCTGTGGAACGGCGTCCGGTACCGCCTCGGCGACCGGTCCACCCTCATCGCGCTGCAACTGGACAGCCAGGACCCCCTCCCCGCCCCCGACGGCTGGCTCGCGGCGCTGCCCGCAGGCCCGACCGTGAACGCCGCCGGCCTGCCCGGCCGCGGTAAGCAGGGCCCCCGTGTCGGCGACCGCCCGGCCCGTGTCGGCGACGTGTTCACCTCCGCCGCGGACGGCAAGGGCGCCACCCAGTTCTACGTACTGCGCACCGACGGCCTGGCCCCGCTGACCCGTACCGAGTTCCAGCTGCTCGCGACCAGCGAGGGCGCGGCCGAACCCCGCGAGGTCACTCCCCGGGACATCGCCGCCGTCGGCGGGTCGGCCGACCGTTCCCTGCTGCACCGGCTGCCCGACTTCCTCGCGGGCCCCGTCCTGCGTCCGGGCGGATCGGCCCTGTGCCTGCGCCAGCGCGTCACGGGCGGTACCAGGGTCCGCACCGCGGTGACCCTCGAGGAGCGGCCCGCCGCGACGGCACCGCCCGTCGACGTCCCCGTCGGCCACGGACTGCTGGTCCAGGCCCTCCCGCTGCCGCCGCGCGGCGTCACCCCGCAGCTGTACCTGGTCACCGAACTGGGCGTGAAGTACCCGCTCGCGGACCAGGACACGCTCTCCGCACTCGGCTTCGGCGGCGGGCAGGCGCGCACCGTGCCCCGGGCCGTCCTCGACCTCCTGCCCACCGGCCCGGCGCTGTCCCGCACCGCCGCCCTCGCGACCGTGCCCGCCAACCCCTCCGCCACCCCCGCACCGTCCGCCACCGCCTCGAAGGGCCGCTGATGGCACTGGTGGTCCGGCTGCGCCGGGACGCGGAGGCACCCGACCTGGACACCCGCCGGGTCGGCCACGCAGTGCTGATCCACTCCAAGGGCGAGCCGAGCGCACAGGCCGTCGCCTTCGCCGGGGGGCTGCCCGCCGACGCCGACCACCAGGTCGTCGTCCTCGATCTGCCCACCGATCCCGGCGACGCCGTCTGGACGGCCGTCGCCCGGCTGCTGGGCCGCGGCCACCCCGGCGGCTACCGCCTGATCACAGGCCACCCGCTGCCCGGCGGGATCGTGCCCGTCGGACAATGGCTCGCCGACCGGCTCGACCGCGCGGTCGTCGTGGCCGACGGCGCGATGGTCCCGGCGGCGGGCGGCGTGCTGTACATCCCCGCCGACCGCGGACCGGGATGGGTACGGCTGCTGCCGCGCCGGCCGCCCACCCCCGTCTCACGCCGCTTCCCCGAACCTGCCTGGGAGTTCACCGTCTCCGACCGGACCTGGCGGACCAGCGACCACGCGGTGGTCGATCCGCTGCCCAGCGGGGTGTGGCTGCACGGCGACGGTCCCGAGGACGCGCACTCCCCCCACCGCGGCCTGCTGGTGTCCCGGCTGGCGTACCGGCCCGACCTGCTGACCGTGGTCCTCGGCTGCCCGGGCGGGGACGCCCTGTCGCTGGACGACGTGTCACGGTTCTGGCGCTCGCTGCTGCCCGGCGTCCGCGATCTGGTGCGGTTCGTGGCCTACGGCCCCCTGGCGGTACCGGACGGCCCCGGACCCGGCCAGGCCCTGGCCGACCGGCTCGACGTCCCCGTGACCTTCGACAACGGCCTGCCGGTGAGCCACACCCCGGGGGACGCCCCCGAGGTGCACGCGCTGGACGCCGACGGCTCTCCCGGCTGGGCAACCTTCGCCCGGCAACTGCGCTTCACCCCGGCCCGGTCGACCGGCGGGCGGCCCACCGAGCCCGTGGTGGTCGGCCACCGGCCCGTGTTCGGCGACCTCCCGGAGACAGCGCCGGGCCGCTACCGGTACGACGGGGCCGTGCTGGAGGTGGTGCCCAGCGGACTGTGGCTGCGTCCGTCGGAGGAACCGGACGAGGCGGCGGTCATCCGCTCGGCCGCGCCGTCCGCCCGGCACGTCGACGTCGTCTTCGGCACCACCGCGCACGGCGGCGGCCGTATGCGCGAACTCGCCGAGCGTCTGCTGGAACGGCTCGACCCCGCGCTGCGCGCCCTGGCCAGACTGGTACCCGCGGCGCAGATGGTGCGGCAGGCGGCGCCGCGTGAACCGACCGCGCCCCGTGCCGCCGAGGCCGGGACGGGTGAGGGCACGGTGCCGTTCCCGGGCTGGTACGGCACCGCGGCGCCCGGCTCCGCGGCCGGTCCGGTGCCCGCTCGGCCCGCCTTCCCGGACGGGGCACCGGCGACGGCTCCGGGGCCGGAGGGCACCGGCCCGCGGGTCCGGCTGGCGACCGCCGCACCGGACCTCGGCGACCCGTCCGCCGAGCGGGCCCCCGGGACGGCCACGGCCGAAGACACCCCGGCGCAGGCGGCCCCGGCCGGGGTGGCGGCGGCCGGGGGCACGGCGAACGGCACGGCGGCGGGTGCGGCCGGCGCCGAGCCGTACGGTCCCGGCCGTGCGGGGGACGTCACCTCCCACTCCCGCCCGGACGGGGGCGGTGCCCCCGCGCCCGCCGGTGCCACGGAGCCCGCCGCCCCGGGCCCGCCGCCCCGTCCCTCCGAACCCGCCGGTGCGGCACAGGACGGCGCACCGCCCCCCGGGCGGGCCGCCCGCCCCCTGCCCCCCGGGCCGCCGCTCCCCTCGGTCCGGCTGGTCTCGGCCCCCGGGCTGCCCGCCCCCGGCGCGGTGCGCGAGTCCGCCGGCGTGGACGGCGAGGCATCCGGCACCCCCGTCACCGGCCGGCCGGACGAGGGCGGCGAAGGGCACACCCGGGCCACCCCCGTCCCGTCGCCGGCGGCACCCGAGCCGTCCGCCGACGGCGCCGCCCGCACCGCAGCCGTACTCCCGGCCCCGCCCGCCGTGGCCGGGGCCCCGGAGCGGACCGCGGCCACGGAACCGGCGGCGGGCGGTGAGCGACCGGCGCCCGGGACCGGGCCCGGTTCCCGTGTCCAGGCCGTACCGAGCCCGGCCGCCTGCGCGGTCCCGCCCCGCAAGGGCATCGCCCGGGAACGCGAGTGGATGCGCAACGCCTTCCGGCAGCAGTACAACGACGGCGCCGGCGCCGTCGCCCGCCTCCTCTCCGAGTCACCGGGACTGCGCGGGACCGTCCAGACCCCCACCGAGGACATCCTCACCGACCTGGTGGCCGCCCGCCTCTACCTGCGCGGCGACAGCGCCCTGCTGGACCGTCAGATCCGCGAGGCCACCGTCGGGCCGCACGTGCCGCTCGCCCGCTGCGTGGCCGCCGGACTGCGCAGGCTGCCCTCCTACCGGGGCGCCACCGTCCTGCGCGCCGGCCTGGGCGGCGCCGAGTGGGACTGGTACCGGCGCCGTACCCTCGTCACCGAATGGGCGTTCTGCTGGGCGCTCACCGCCGCCGCGCCGGAGATCCCCGGCGACGCCGACATCCTGATCTGGTCGATGACCGCGCGCCGGACCGCCCTGCTCGACCCGGACCAGCCGTCCCGCGTGCTGTTCCTGCCCGGCACGACCTTCAAGGTGCTGGCGGTCCGTGACGGCGACCGGCGGGCCGTGCTGCTGCGCGAACTGTCCGCGTCGGAGATCTCCGCCGACGGCCGGGTCGACACCGCACGCACGGCACTGGACGACATGGCCCTGTCGGGGCTGGAACAGGCGGACCGCACCTGGCAGGCGGGCGAACCCGAGGCGGCCCCCCACCCGTCGCCCGAGCAGGCCGCCCGGTTCACCGCCCCGCCCGGACTCATCCTTGCCCCACCCCCCGCCCCACCAGCCCCACCCGGAAAGAGGACAACACCATGAGCCGGCAGATGCTGCTGGTCTCCCAGGACGGCTCCGCGCCCTACCGCACCATCGGGCAGGCCCTGGCCGACGCCGACGACGGCGCCCTCATCACCATCTCCGCGGGCACCTACCGCGAGGCCCTCGTCATCGACCGGGTCGTCACCCTGGCGGCGGGCTCCGAACCGGGCGGCGTCCGCGTCGACGGCGGCACCGCCAGCGCGGTGGTGATCGCCGCCGAGGCGGCCCAGCTCAACGGTCTCGCCCTGGAGGGCGGCAGCGAGCAGATACCCGTCGTCGAGGTGCGCCACGGCGAGGCGTCCCTCCAGCAGTGCACGGTCTCCGGAAACGCCTGGGCCGGGATTCTCGCCTGGCAGCGGGGCACCCTCATCGCCCGCGCGTGCCGGGTGACGGGAGCCGGCGGAGCGGGCATCGTGGTGACATCGTCCGGCGCCAATGTGGTGGAACAGACCACGGTGGCCCGGACCGCGTCCTCCGCGATCGTGGTGGCCGAACGCGGACGACTGACCGTGCGCGACTGCCGCCTGGAGGAGCCCGGCGGCAACGGCGTCTGCGTCAACGGAAGCGCCCGTGCCGTCATCGAGACCACCGACATCACCGCCAGCGCGCAACCCGCGCTGGTCGCCGAGCAGGGCGGCAGTGCCGAGATGCGCGCGGTCACCGTGAACGCCAGCGCGGGACTCGACGCCTACCTCACCAGCCGTGGCGAGGTCGTCCTCACCGACTGCGTGTTCACCGGCTCCGGCGCCGAGTCCGTGCTCGTCGGCGGCGGCTCGGCCCCGGTACTGCGCGGCTGCTCGATGACAGGTGCCGCCCGCACCGGCGTGCGGATCACCGAGTCCTCCAAGCCGTACCTGGAGGGCTGCCAGGTGTCCGGCTCACCCGTCGGCATCCGAGTGGACGGCGGCAGCGGCGCCGTGCTGCGGTCGGTGCGGGTGAGTGATGCCGGCGGCGAAGGACTGGTCGCCGACGGAGCCACCGTGGACGGTGAGCGGCTGTCGCTCTCCGGCGCCACCGGCGTACGTCTGGCCGGCGGAGCCGAGCTGGCGCTGCGCGACACCGAGGTGGCGGCCGGGTCCGGCCCGGCCGTCGACGTCCGTGAGGGCGCGACCGCCCGGCTCACCGGTGTGCGCCTCGGCGCCTCGGGCGCGCCGGGCCTGGCGGTCACCGGGGCCGTCGCCGTCGCCGAGGGGTGTGTCCTGCGCGACTGCGGGGTGCTCGTCGCGACCGACGCGCGGGCGGAGCTGAAGGACACGGAGGTGGTCGCGTCGGACGCGGACGGCGTCCGCGTCGCGGGCGGCGGCGACCTCACGGCCGTCGGCTGCCGGGTCCACGGCGCCCACGGCCACGGAGTGCACATCCAGGCCGGCGGTCGCGCCGGCCTCGCCCACTGCGTGGTCTTCGACAACACCGGGGACGGTATCCGCACCAACACCGAGGAACCGGTGCGGATCGACGATTGCGAAATAAGGGACAACGGCGGCCAGGCACTCCACCAGCTGCGCTCCAACTCCCGGTTCGACGCGGTGAACGTGACCGGGACGGACGAGGGCGGGAGCGCGGCACCCGAGGCCGGGCACCGGTGGTCGGACACCGGGAACGCTCCCGGCCGGGACGGGCGGCCCGCCGCGCGCCACGCCGGCACCGGTCCGCTGGCCGAAATGGACGCGCTCGTCGGCCTGGAGAGCGTCAAACAGGAGGTCACCGGCCTCATCAACCTCAACAAGATGGCCCGGCGGCGCGAGGAGATGGGCCTGCCCATGCCGCCGATGAGCCGGCACCTGGTGTTCGCCGGCCCACCCGGCACCGGCAAGACCACCGTGGCCCGCCTCTACGGCGCCGTCCTCGCCGAACTCGGCATTCTCGCCCAGGGACACATGGTGGAGGTGTCCCGCGCCGACCTGGTCGCACAGATCATCGGCGGAACGGCCATCAAGACCACGGAGGTCTTCAACAGGGCTCTGGGCGGTGTGCTGTTCATCGACGAGGCGTACACCCTGACCAATCAGTCCAAGGGAACCGGCCCGGACTTCGGTCAGGAGGCCGTCGAAACCCTCATGAAGCTCATGGAGGACCACCGCGACGAGGTCGTGGTGATCGCCGCCGGCTACTCGGAGCACATGGACCAGTTCCTGGCCTCCAACCCCGGTATGGCCTCGCGCTTCTCCCGCACGGTGGAGTTCCCCAACTACACGGTCGAGGAACTGGTCACCATCGTGCAGGGCCTGTGCGCCAAGCACCAGTACGAACTCACCGACGGAGCCCGGGACGCGGTGAGTCACTACTTCGGGCACATCCCTAAGGGGCCCACGTTCGGCAACGGCCGGGTGGCCCGCCAGGTCTTCGAAACGATGATCAACAGACAGGCGTCCCGGCTCGCCGCCTCCCAGCCGGGCAGCGACTCCGAGCTGAGCCGGCTCACCGAGGCCGATGTCGAGACGGTGCCCGAAGCCCCGGCGCGCCCGGACGAGAACGCCGCGGCGGCCGTGGGCGCGGTGCCGGGCCAGGCCCCGCCCGACGCCGCGCCCGGCCGCGGCGTCGCCCGCATCGCCGGGCTCGTCGGCCTCGACGACGTGCGCCGCGCGCTCCACGACCGCCTGGCCGCACTGGTGCCGCTGCGGCGGGCCGGCGAGCCGCTGGCCGGACGGGCCAACCTGGTGTTCGCCGGCCCGGAGGGCAGCGGCCGTGACGCGGTGGCGGTGCTGTACGCACGGGCGCTCGCCGAACTCGGCCTGCTGCCCACCGGTACGGTGCACCGGACGCTGATGTCGGCCTGGCCGGCCCGCTGGCCCGGCCAGGCCGAGGCCAACGTGCTGACCGCGTTCGACGAGGCGGCGGGGGGCGTACTGGTGCTGGAACTCGACGAGTTCTTCGAAGCCCGCACCCTCCCCGAACGCACCGCGCTGGTCACCGCGGTAGGGGAGAGGGCCGCTTCACAGGACGACGTGGTGCTGATCCTCTCCGGCGGACCGGGGCCGCTGGCCGGCTTCCTGGGCAGCGCGCCGGGAACCGGCCTCGCCGGCGCCTTCGCCGGGCGGGTCGACTTCGCGCCCTACTCGCCCGGAGAACTGGCGCTGCTGGCCGTGACGCGGCTGACGGCGACCGGGCTGGAGGCCGGGGACGGGATGCTGGAGGCCCTGGCCGAGCACTTCACCCGGAATCCCGCCGCGCGGGGGGCCTTCGACGCGCACGCCGTCGCCGACCGGCTGGCCGATCTGGCGGTCTCGCGCGTACTGCGCGGTACCGACGTGTCCGACCTGCTCGCATCGCTCGACGAGGACGCCCTGGACGACGCCCGGGAGACGACGACGGTCCTCGCGTAGGCGGTGTCGTCCACCTCCCGTCGTCCGCCCGCAGGGCGGGCGCCGCCGAGCGGGCGGGAGGCCGGCGACACGGACCGGCGGCCGGCCGGAGGCCCGCAGGCCCGGCGCCCAGGGCACCGCACCGCCGGAGCGCACGGGCAGAGAGCCTGTCCCAGCGGGCAGGGCAGCCACCTGTCACTGTGCTTCGGGCCCGATGGCGAACAGGATGGAAACACGCGGGCGATGAGCCTCGCGACACTCTCGAGCTGACTGGAGGGAATCGGTATGGCATCGTCCACCGAGGCCGTAGACCTACTCGGAATGAAGCAGTCTGCACAGGTCCACCTGCAGACTTTGGAAAGCCACAGAGTGTCCTTCGCGCGGATGAGGGAGCTGGCCAGCAGGGCGGAGCAGGGGTGGACAGGCGAGGCCGGCGCCTCTTTCCAGACGGCCCTCGAAGGGTGGATGAACAACTACAGCAAGGTCGGCTCGGTCCTCGACGCGATGCACCAGCGCATCATCGGAACGGGGAACGCCCACACCCAGGCGCACCAGGCGACCACGCAGACCACGGCCACGCTGGCCAGCGGGAGCGTCGAGCCCGTCAAGCTCATGGGCTTCTGAGCGGCGCGTCCCACCAGCTCTCGCGCGGTGCCGCCGACGCACCCATAGGGGCACTGCGCGCTATCCATCGAGGAGAGACACATGGCCGAGACCTATGCGGTCGACTGGCAGGCCTTCAACGAGACCCTGACTCAGTTGAGCACTGTACAGAAAGAGATCAACGAGCTCAACGACGCGTTCGCCGGCGGCAACACCAAGGCGCTCGAAGGCTGGGTCAGCGAGGTCAAGGAGTTGTTCGACCAGCACAAGATCAATTGGAACCAGACCGTCACCGAGATGCAGGCGCAGGCCGCGGCTGCCCAGAAGGCGGCTGACCAGTGCCGGGAGGAGTACCTGCAGGCCCACAACTACGGCGTCAAGACCTGGGGCGGCTGATCGTGGCAGCCATACCGGTCCGCCCTGACATCCCCAAAGGCAACGACCCCGCTCCGGACCCCGGACCGCCCCAGGCCTGGGACCCCACAACCGTCCACAAGCCGGACACGGTCAACAATCCCAGCAGCGGCGGTGTCCCGGACCCGCCGCCCGTGCCCAAGGGTGGTGAGGGCGGCTCCGGCAAGGAAGCCGTGAACACGGCGTCCATGGACCAGTTCGCCAAGAACATCGCCACTTTGGTGCCGCTCGTCATCGAGGCCCGCAACCGGATGGCGTCCGGCTCGGCCACGATCGTGCTTCCGGGCGCCTTCTACGACGCCTACCAGTTGCGGTCCAGCACCTCGGGCGCCAACGGAGGCGGCGGTCTCCAGCAGCGGTACTACAACGTCCTCGCCGACCTCGCGGAAGGCCTGCAGGACATCAGCGACGGGATGCGGGCGGTCAGCAAGAAGTACACGACGGCCTCCCAGCTCGCCAAGATGAAGACCAGTGAGCTCCAGGACGCGCTGAACGACGCCCTGGCGGACTTCCAGAGACTGGGAACCGAAAGCGGTGCGACCGCCGGCACCACCGGCGGTTCGTCGAGCAGCTCGGGCTCCGGAAGCGGGAACGGCTCCGGTAACGGCAAGACAACGTAGTCGAGGTACCCGCCGCTGCCGGCGGCACCGGACGCCGGTGCCGCCGTCAGTGGCTCAGGCATGGACGTAATCAGCGCTCGGTCCTTCCGCCGTCGTCGTGTTCGCGTGCCGGAGGCCGACGCCCCAGACGAGAGCGCAGGCTTATGCCGGACTACAACCAGGGCGGATTCCACGAGGACGGCAGCGGCATCTACGCCGACCCCACGGTCCAGGGCTCCCCGTCCGACTATGACAGCTGGGACTGGAAGCAGATCATGGCGGCCATCACGGGTGGCTCCGCTCTGGTGCCCGGTGAAGGCGGGGACGGCCGCGCGTCCTCCGTTTCCTCCCCGCAGACCCTGGTGAAGGCGGCGAACGACTTCCAGTACGTCCAGGAAGTCATGGCGATGGTCGCGAAAAGCCTGGCCGACCAGGCCAAAGCCCTGGCCGGAGGCAAGGGCGCGCCCTGGCAGGGCGGGGCTGCGGACGTCTTCATGGACGCGATGACCACCTTCTCCAAGCAGGTCGCCTCGAACGCCCAGGCCCTCGGCGGCGGTTCCACCGGCAGTTCCGTGGCACAGAACCTCGTCTGGAGCGCCAACGCGCTCACCGTCGCCCAGGTCAACATCCATGCCATCGACGCCTGGTACGCCAACCAGGCCGCCCGGCTCGGCGTCAGGCCCATGGCCAACGGCCTCATGCCGATCAGCCAGAAGCCCGAGCTGGTGAAGATGATGACGGACGACATGCGGGCCGAGCTGAAGAAACTCGCCACCAACTACGCCCAGGTCAGCCAGAACCTCGGCCGCGTGCAGCCCAAACCGGTCGTCTCACCGACCAAGGACCCCGGCAGCACCGGCGGCGGCGGCACCGACGACACCAAGTTCCCCACCGGCTCACTCGATCCCAACACGGGCAAGGGTGGCGGTGGCGCGCCCCCACCCGACTTCAGCGAGCTGAACACCGGTGGCGGCGGAGGAGGCGGCACGGGCTCGCCGTCGCCGTTCCCCGGCGGCACATCCCTGGCCGACATGCCCACGACCGGCGGGGGAGGAGCCGGGGACCCAGGCGCGATCGGGGACCCCGGAGGCACCGGAACGATCTCGCCCTTCCCCGGCGGCACCTCGGCCGGGGGGCCCGGATCCGGGGACACCGGCGCCGCGTTGCCCGACCTGACCCTCCCCGACACGGGCACGGGCACGGGCACCGGAGGTACGGGTGGGACGGGGGGCGCCGTGGATCCGTTCACCGGAGGTGCCACGATGCCCGGCCTGCCCACCGGGACCGGTGGCACGGACGGCGGTACCGGCACGGTCGAACCGTTCCCCGGCCCGGCCGGCACCGGTCTGAACGACCTCCTCGATCCGGCCACCGGCTCCGGCTCCGGCTCCGGCATCGGCACCGGCTCCGGCATCGGAACCGGAACCGTCCCGGCCAGTGCCGTCCCCCTGCCCGGCTTCGGCTCGGTGGCCGCACCGACGACGGGCGGCCCAGGTTCCTCGACGGCGGGCCAGGGCCTGGCCGAGCCCGTCACGGCCTGGACCGGCGGCACCCAGCCGCCGGGACTGGAGACCGGCGGCACGGGGAGCACACTTGCGGACACCGGAACGATCGGTACGCCGGACGTCGGGACCGTCGGCGGTACCGGTGCGGCGCCGCTGCCGAGCGACCTCGTGACCGGCGCCCCCGGCCTGGATACGCCCTCCGCGATGCCGTCCTCCAACCTCGTCTCCGCACCGGGCCTGCCCGAGGGATCCGCGTCGGGTGCCGGTGGTGGTGCCGGGATGCCGATGATGCCGATGATGCCTGGTATGGGGGGTTCCGGGGCTGGTGCGCAGGGGGCGGGGGCTGCCGAGCGGCCGGATGCCTCGGGTCTGCTGGGTGGTGAGGTGAAGCCGTGGTCCGGTGGCGCGGAGCTGGGTGCGTTGCCGGAGGTCGAGCCGGTGGGGGGTGCGGCGGCCGGCGGTGCCGGTCTGTCCGGGCTGGACGCGGGTCAGGAGGCCGCTCGGACCCCGGGGGCGGCGTCGCAGCCGTCGTCCGGTGTGCCGGGTGCTGGTGGAACCGCCGGTGCGGCTGCCGGAACGCCGTTCATGCCGATGATGCCGGGCACGGGGGCGGCGGGCGCCGGGGCCGCGGGTGCGTCAGAAGGCGAACGGCCGGACTCCTCGGGGCTGCTGGAGGCGGCGACCGCTCCGTGGACCGGCGACGCGGAAGCGGGCGCGGAGGCGCGAACGGATCCGGTGGCCGGGGCGCCGGCCGGCGGTTCCGCACTGTCGGGTACCGCGTCCACCACGTCGCCGGCGGCCGTGCCGGTGCTGGCCCCGGCGGTGCCGCCGACGGCGCGCAGGGGCACGGACGGCGCGGGTCCGGGTGCCGGCGGGTCCGTGGGTGAGAGCGCCGCGTCCGCGCTGCTGGGCGGATCGGCGGCTGTGTGGTCCCCCGACGACGCGGAGACGGCGACGCCGCCGGCCGCCGCCGCACCGGAACAGGCACGGCCCGCCGTCGCCCCGACCGGTGTTCCGGCCCCGACGGCCGCGCAGGTGGCCGCCGACCCCACCACGGGGCAGGGGGCAGCGGAGGCAACGTCCGGTGAACCGGCGGTGGCCGCCCCGCTGCCGGACCTTCCCGATGACCGTGTCCCCTTGCCGGCGCAGTCCGAGACAGCGGACGACACCGCCACCTGGGACGTGGCGGCGGCCGGCTTCGGCATGCTGATGCTCGCGTTCGCGGGCCAGGGATCGGCCGACGGCGAGCACGGGGAGAACACCTCCGGGTACGCGGTAGCCGCGCCGGACGTCTGGGAGGCGGAGGCCACGAGTGCCGTCCGCGCCGCCGAACGCACGGTGGACCCGGGCACCACCGCGTTCACAGGACCGGAGCTGACCACCTGGCGACCGGCCTCGCGGGCCGCCACGACCGCCCAGGGCCCAGCGGCGGCGGGCATCGCCGACGACGTCGGGATCCGCTGCGGGAACGGGGACGCCGAGCTGCCGGACGAGCCCGAGTCCGAGGCCGCGGGAACCGGGCCCGGAGGGGACGGCGAACAGGAGGACGACGAGGCCGGCGACAAGGGCATGGTCGACCTGCTGACGCAGGACGCCTCGGCCTGGGGCACCCGTCCCGCCGTACCGGACTCCATCGGTTAGGCGCCACCCACCCGATGTGCCCCCCGCCCGTGCCGGACGGCCCGCCGCCGTCCGGCGCGGGCGGATCACCCCGACGTCACTCACCCCCCCCACCGGCCGCCTCGGCCGCCCAGGAGAACGGACCCATGACCGACACCAGCACCGCACCCGCCGCACCTGCCGTCCCGGAACCGCCGGAGGACATCCGGGAGGCCGCACGCCAGGCCCCGGACCACTGGTTCGGAATGGTCGACCCGGCCTGGGACGAGGGGGTGGGACCACCCCCGGACTGGGCCGTCATCGGCCGGTGGCGCGCGGACGCCTCCGGAGAGATCGTCGAGTGGCAGGAGAACGACACCTACCGCCCCTCGCCCGCCGCGCTGGGCTGGGCCCCGCCCACGGATCCGGCGGACCACGCGGTGCAACGGGCCGCCACCGGCTACGGCCGCCCCGAGGATGTCGTGCACGCCCTGGTCGGCAGTGAACTGGCGGTGCACGTCCGCCCGGACGGCGGCGTGGTCACCGCGCTGACACCGGAGGGCACCGCGGTGGTGTCCGCGTTCACCGCCCAGCCCCAGGTGGACGCGGCCGGGCGCCTGGCGTACCGGGTCATGCCCTGCCGGGACGTCGTCGGACTCCTTCCGCCCGGTCATCTGCTCTACCTCAACCCGGCCGGAGCCGTCTCCCTCACCGTGGAGACACAACCGCTCCTCGACGCCCTGTCCGAGGCCGGGGGCGCGGAGTGACCCGCCGCCCCCCACCGGCCCGACGTCTGTTCGGACAAGGCCGGTGTTCGAGCGGGCACGCCTCATGAGCTGCGGTTCTCTCCCGCCCCGGGCCGTGCTTTCGTGAGTGGGCAGAGGCGCTGACCGCCTCATCGTCCCCGGGCCCGCGCCGGGTGCCACCGTCCGAGCGTCCGACCCATGAGGAGTCAGCAGGTGTCCACGCCGTTCGACGAGCAGATCGAGGAACTGCGGGCGGGCTACCAGGCCCAGCTCGCGCAGATCGGTGAACTCCAGAGCCGTATGCGCGAGGTGACGGGCACCGCCACGGCCAAGGCGCAGGCCATGAAGGCCACGGTCGGCCCGCAGGGCGAGGTGCTGTCCGTGGAGTTCCCCACCGGCGCCTACCGCAGCATGGCCCCCAAGGAGCTGGCTGACCTCATCGTCGCCACCGTCCAGGAGGCCAGGGGGAAGGCCACCGCCGCCCTCGCCGAGGTCATGACGCCGCACCTGCCCGAGGGCCTCGACGCGGCACAACTGCTGCGCGGTACGGCTGACGTGGCGCAGCTGATGCCGTCGGAGCCGGCCATGCCGGACGGGGTGCGGGAGTACGTGGACCAGGGTCGTACGGGTCGGCGGGCCGGTGAAGGGCCCCGGATCGCACGCAACTGATCCGTGCCGCCGGCCCGCTCCCGCCCGTGGCCCCGGGCCACGCCCGCGCTCATGGCCGCCGGCCGATCCCACCGACCCGCTTCCTGACCCGTCCGTCCCGAGAGGAGCCCCGCCGTGCCCGAGAAGTTCGTCGTCAACCCCGACGGGATCCAGCGGGCGAGCGTGCCGCTGGTCGCGCTGGCCGAGCGCCTGGGCGGAGCCTTCAAGGAGGCCGCGGCACGGCTGTCCGCGGACGGGTCCAGGGCCTGGGGGAACGACGCGCCCGGCCAGCGGTTCGCGAGCCGGTACGTCCCGACCGCCGAGGACATCATCAAGGCCGGCAGCGGCGTCGGCGAGGTGCTGGGTACGTCTGCCGAGAACCTGCGGCTCATGGCCAAGGTCCTCACGGACGCCAACGAGGCGGCGAAGACGACCACGGGCCGGCTCAACGGGCAGTTCGGCGGGAACCAGGGCCGGGGCGGCGGCGGGCGCGGCGGCCGGGCGTGAGTCCCGTCCCCGAGCCCCTCAGGTGGGCCGCGCTCATCACCGGCACACGGCTGCCGGAGGCCGACCCCGCCCTGCTGCGGCAGCAGGGCGAGGTCTGGGGCGAGCTGGCCCGGCAGGTCCAGGGCATGATGAGCGAGGTCAACGCCGTCCGCACCACTGTGCTGTCCAACGTCAACGGCCAGCCGGCCGAGGCGTTCGACGCGTACATGCGGGCGCTCGGCAAGACGATCCCGGAGCTGGCGCAGGCGGCCGACGGACTGCGGCTGAAGGCTGACGAGTTCGCCCTCGAGGTCGAACACGCCACCTACATGGTCGAGGCGATGCTCGCCTGGATGCTCGTCGAACTGGCCTTCCTGGCGAACACGTTGTTCGGGCTCGCCGCCGTACCCGCGCTGATCACCGGTGTGCGGCAGGTGATCCAGGCGATCCTGCGGCGGCTGCTCATGTCGGCGGCCATCGGCGCGGGCACCATGGCGGGGCTGGAGACCCTCCTCCAGGGCATCGAGATCCTCAAGGGGACCCGCAAGCACCTGGACCCGAACGCCATCAAGAACATGGCCGCCGGCGGGGCGATCGGCGGAGCCGTCTTCGGCGCGTTCTCCGGCGTCGCCTCCCACTTCGTACCCAAGTTCGCCAACTCGCTCATCGGGCGCACCGCGATCGGTGGTGTGGCCGGCGTGGTCGGCGCCGAGATCCTCAACAAGACGCTCGACGCGGACCAGGAACTGTCACTGGCCTTCCTGGCCGGCGCCGTCGGTGCCATGGTCGGCGGCGCGGGCACGGGGGGCCGCCGGCAGGACGCCACACCGACGGAGGGGCTCGCCGACGCGGTCAAGTCGCTGTCCACCAAGGAGCCGTTCACCCCGCCCGACGGGGTGAACAGCACCTCGCTCACGGGCCCCGGCCTGATCGGTCCGGGCGGGCTCAAGGACATCGTGACGGCGGCCGCCCCCGAGAAGGGTGCGGGCGCACCGGGCGGCACGAGGAGCACCGTGACGCCGGGTCCGGACACGTCCACCGGCACACCCGGTGGCGCACGGACCGCGGACACGCCGTACCCGGCCACCGCTGACGGCAGCCCCGGCCACCCGTCCGCCGCCTCCGTGTCGCCGGCCCCCCGGAACGCCGGCCCCGTGCCCGCGTCCGCCGCCGCGGGCACGGGGACGGCACATGGTGGCGCCCCGGAGGCGGGCACGACCGCGGAGGGCGCCGGCCGGACGGGGACGGCGGTGCGCGGCGGGGCGGCGGAGCCCACCGCGACCGGTGCCGTACCCCCGGGCACGCGGCAGGCCACAGGACTGCCCGGCTTCGAGGGCGGCGAGCACGCCCCGGCCGCGGGCGGTACCGGCAGCCGTACGGCACCGGCGGATCCGACGGCGCCCGGGCAGCAGATGCCGCAGGCACCTGACCATGGCCGGACGCCGACCGGAACGAGCCTGACGGACGAGCGGCCCACGGTCCCGTCCGTGGCCCGCACCGGCGGAAGCGCTGATGGCGAGCCGGCCGGGGTCCGGGGTGCGCAGGCGGGTGTCGCGCGGCCGGAGGGTTCCGCTGCGGTGGGTGGCGGTACGAGGGTGGGGGAGACCGGCGGGGTGCCGGACCGTGCGGTCGCCGGTACCGGTGGCGAGCCGGCCGGGGTCCGGGGTGCGCAGGCGGGTGTCGCGCGGCCGGAGGGTTCCGCTGCCGCGGGCGGGAGCGTCGCGCCGGAGCGGGCCGCGGAAGAGAGCGCCGGGGCGCCGGGGCGCGCCGCCGTCGGCCGTCCCGGAGAAGTCCGGGGCACCGGCGGCGAGGCCGGGACCGCGATCGGCGCGGGGCCGGCGTCCGGCCCGCGACCGGGTGTCACCGATGCCGGGGCTGCGGCTGCCGGACGGGCGGACGGAGTGGCTCGGGGTATCGACACGCCTGCGGCAGCCGCGGGAAACGCCGGGCCGTCCAGGCCGTCCGGCACCGAGCAGCCCGGCCCCTCCACCACGGCCCCCGCGGCCGGCGGGACGCGAGTCGCGGCCGGAGGCGACGGGGCCCCCGCGGTCCGTACCGAGGCCGCACCGGGTACCGGAAGCGTGGCCAGGCCCGGGGAGGGGACTGGCTCCGGCGGACGTGCCGCGGTCGCACCGGGACCGGGCCGTGAGGCGCCGGCGACCGGCGGAACGGCACCGCGACCCGCTGGGGCGGACGGCCGCGCCGGAACTCCCGTCGTGCGTACGGAGACCGCGCCGGGCGCCGGTGCGGGACCGCGGCCGGGCACGGCCGGCGAGGGACTGGTCTCCGCCACACGTACTCCGGGCGGACCCGGTGAGGGTTCCGCCACGCGACCGGAGGGCGTGGTCCGTGACACCGGGGACGCGCGGACCGGTACGGCGGCCGGGCAGGCCGCGTCGAACGTGCGTACCGTGAGCCCTGCCGGTGGCGGGGACGCGCGGACCGGTACGGCGGCCGGGCAGGCCGCGTCGAACGTGCGTACCGTGAGCCCTGCCGGTGGCGGGGACGCGCGCGCCGGTACGGCGGCCGGGCAGGCCACGTCGAACGTGCGTACCGTGGACACCGCCGGTGGCGGTGACGTGCGGCCGGGTGCCGTGCGGACCGAGGCGGGAGCCCCGCCCGCGGCGGCCGGCCGCGAGGGCGGAGACGTCCGTCAGGATCCGGCGTCCGCCGACGCCGGGCCGGAGCGGCACCGGACGCAGGAGGCCGCGGACCAGTCGTCGCCGCAGACGCGCGACGGCCACCCCGGCACCGACGGCGGGGACCCCCCGCCCGGCCCGGGCATCGGCGGTAACAGCCCGGACGTTGCCGTGGGCAGCGGCACCGGTCGCTACGAACCGTACGTGTTCCACGGCGACGATCCGGCGCGCGCCCAGCGGTGGAGCGAGGAGCAGGGGCGCCTGCTCGACACGCACCGGGGCCGGTTCGAGGAGGAACAGGACCGGTTCCGGCAGCAACAGGAGGCCGATCGCCGGGTGGAGGAGGCGTTCGCCGGGCGCCTGGCCGACCCGGACCCCGCGTTCGTGGGTCCCGACGACATCGATGCGATCCGCGCCCGCATCACCGACGCGGAACACCTGCGTACGGCCGAGGAGCGCACGACGCTCACCGAGAACGCCGACGGCCCGGCGGCGCGGGATCAGGCCGCCCGGGAGTCCGGTGCCGGAGCGGACGCCCCCAGGCGTGCCGAGGACGAGCAGGCACTCGTCGAGCAGGTGCGCCGGCAGTGGACGCAGGAGGTGAAGTCCCGCTTCGACGAACGCTGGCAGGCGGCGTTCGACGAGTATCTGCGCGGCGACATCTCCCGCTCCGAGTTCGCCGAGACGTTCGACCGGCTCTCCGCCGGCCTGCACGACGAGTTCGAGCTGTCCGCCGCGGCGCACCTCGCCCGGCGAGCGGCGAACGAGGCGTTCGACGACGAGTCCGCAGCGGGCAGCCGGGCCCTGTCACCGGAGGACCTGCGCCAGGTACGCGAGGAGTTCGCCGCGGACGCCGTCGGCGAGGTGTACCGCGCGGCCGCGAGCATGTGGCGCGACGGCGAGCGCGTCGACACGTTCGACTGGTCCCAGGTGCACCGCGCCTACGACAACGCGCTGCGGGACCTCACCCGGGGCCTGCGCACCCGGCTGGACCTGGCGGCCGAGGCCGCGGACACGTTCGAGTTCCTCGGCAGGCGCGTCGGCGCCGACGCGAAGGCGCCGTGGGTGCGCGACGCCCGGACCGACTTCCGTTCCGAGTTCGAGGCGACGACCCGGACTCTGCCCGGCGGCGACGGCACGCCGACCCGCCGGATGGACCACGCCGAGTGGCAGACCGAGCGCCACGCCCTGCGCTCCGAGGTGGAGCGGTTCCGCGAACGGTGGGAAGCACGGCTGCGCGCCCGGGTCACCGAGGAGGAGCTGAAGGCACAGGCCGGGCGGGAGGTCGAAGCCCTGCGCGCGCAGTGGCAGCGCGCCACGAGGCACGATCCGGTGGAAGCCGCCATGGTCGACACCGAGGCGGTGATCGCCTCTCACCGCGCGGACCTGACGGCCGAGGCCGAGAGGATCCTGGCGGGTAGGGACCCGCGGGACCTGACCGGCGAACAGTGGGACGCCTACGCGGCATCGCTGCGCGACGCGCGGGACAGGCTGGCCGGCGAGCTGCCGGCACGGCTGGAGTACCAGGTCGGCCTGGAGCGCGCCCTGACCCGCGCCGACCGGCTGTTCGAGCGTCTGGGTGCCGAGGGCCCCGGTGCGCAGCGCGCCCACGAGGGACTGCGGGAGGACGTCACCCGGGTCTACCGCGAGCTCGCGGGGCGCGGCGAGGACGGCGCATGGGGAATGGACCGCGTCGCGGCGGGCGAGGAGCAGTTCACCCGCGCGTACCTGCCGGCCGTGGAGCGGTCCCTGCCGGACCGGTTGCAGTTCGAGTGGGGCATGGAGCGGGCGCTGCGCGACGGCGGCGGGGCCTTCCACCGGATGTCCGGGCCGAGGCTCGACGAGCTGACCGAGCGGCCCGAGCGGAGCTACACGGTCACCGAGGAGACCTTCGACCGGCTGGCGCAGGACTTCCGCGGCGACTGGGCCCGCCGCTACCAGGACATCTACGGTCCGTCCGGACGTGATCTGCACGGCTGGCTGGAACGCGAGCGGGAGCGCGGTGACGCGTTCGGCAGCACCGTGCGCGAGCAGTGGGAAACGGACAGCACCGAACTGCGGGCGCCGAGGGACGCCGCCGTGCGTGAGCGCGCCCAGGCGGAGAGCCGGGAGTGGCGGCAGCGGGTGGCCGGCAACTTCCAGGGCATGCTCGGCAAGGGCGCGGTGCTGGAGGACCTGGCGCGGCAGACGGAGATCCCGCGCGGCGAGATCCGCTCGGCCCGGGTGTCCGCCGAGTACGAACGCGGCCTGTCCGACCTGAAGTCGTGGTTCTCCCAGGAGTGGGACGCCGCCGCCCGCACGCCCTCGCCGGACGGCGAGCGGGCGGTCCGCGCCGCCCTGGCGGACGAGGCCCGCGGGCGCTGGCAGGAGCTGAGCGAACGGACCCGGGCGCAGGACGAGGCGGTACGGGCCTGGCAGCGCGACCCGCGGTGGTCGCTGGACCTGGCGCGTATGGAGATCACCCAGCTCACCCGTGCACCGTTCGAGGAGCCGGCCGCCGGCGGCGGCGCCGGCCGGGCGGCCAGGGGCGGCGCGGAGGACGGGCAGGTCCAGGCCCAGGAACTCCTCGCCCGCGAGGAGCAGCCGGCACCGCCACCGCTGCCCGCTTCCGTCCGTCCGGCGGCCTCCCGGACCGACGCACCCCCCGCCCAGGCACCCGCCCCGGAGGGCCTGGCGGGGCTGCGTGACACCGTGGAGGCCCGCGACCGGGCGTACGGGGAGTTCGAGACGCGGCTGACGCGGTTCCCCGAGCTGCGCACCCCCCGGGCGACGGGCGAGGTCGCCGCCGCCCGGGAGGCGTTCGCCGACGCCTGGGCGCACGACCGTACGGCCACGGGCCCCGCCGAACTCACCCCCGCTCGCGGCGCGGCGCTCGCGGAACTGTCCACGCGGCTCACCTCCGTCCAGGAGCGACTGGCCGGGTACGCGCACGCGTCGGAGGTGTTCCACCGCGACATCGCCTCGACCGTGCCGGACCCGCGGCACGGCGAGGCCTTCGCCCACGCACAGCCGGCCCTCGCGCTGGCGGAGGAGTTCCAACGGGAGGCCGCCGGGCAATCTCCGGCCCGCCTGGCGGCCCTGGTCCAGGAGTTCGGGCAGCGATACGCCGAGGCGCACGCCGCCTGGGCCACCGAGCAGCAGGCCCGCGCCGCCTTCGACGCCGCCCTCGGCGGCCGCGCGGACCGGAGCGCGGACCTGACCGACGGCCGGGCCCAGTGGAGCGGCCCGACACGCCGCTGGTATGCCGGCCGGCTGGCCCAGCTGCGGCAGCAGTACGTCACCGACCGCGCCGAGGCCCTGGCCGTCGCGGAGGAGACCGAACGTTTCGAACGCCTGGCGCGGCTCGACGAGGACGTGCGCCAGGCGGCGCTGTACGAGCAGCGGCAGGCGCAGACGGTGGTGGCTCACAACCGCCGCTTCGCCGACCACGCGGCCCGTTTCACCGCCGACTCCGCCTGGGACCGTGAGCTGACGGCCTGGTACGAGGAACGGCGCCGGGCACTCGCCGAACCACTGACCGACCGGCTCCACCTGTACACCCCGCGGACGCGCGAGCGGGTCCTGGCGCGGTTCGACGCGCAGAGCGCCGCGCTGCGCGAGGTCGCCGAGGCCCGGCACCAGGCGCACCAGGATGTCGCCCGGCAGCTCGACGCCCGCGTCCAGGGCACCGTGACCCTGTCCCACGCCGCCACGGTCGACTGGACCCGGCGCCACATCACCGCTCTGCGTGACGCGCACCTCGAAACCGCCCTGGCCGCCCGGAACACCGCCGTGCCCGCGGAGTTCCTCGCACCGCACCCGCCGGCCGCCACCGAGGACGACTGGCGGGTCCCGGCGTGGCACGAGGCGCAGCGGGAGCTGCACCGCGAGTACGCCGGCCTGCTGGCACGGGACCGTACGGAGGACCCCGGGGCCGCGCCCGCCCCCCACGGCGGGGAATCCACCGGGGAAACGGCGGCCGGCGCGGCCACGACGGACGAACGGAGCGCCGTCGACGAGGCGTTCGGCCGGTGGGCCCGGGACCGGGCCCCGGGAGTGTCCGAGGAGCGGCTGGCCGCGGTCAGGGAGCGGGTCCGCGAGAACCCCGGCCGGTTCCGGGACACGACCGCCGGCCGCCCGGCGGAGGACGACCTGTGGGACGACTTCTCCCTGCGGGCCGCCCACGAGCTGGCCAGGGTCCGGGGCGAGGAGGCGTTCGGCCAGGCCTTCCGCCGGTGGGGCCTGCGGCTGACCGAGGCCTGGCGCAACCGGCTCACCGACCCTGCCGCGGCGCCGTTCGAGCTGGTCCTGGACATGGCCGAGACGGTGCGCGAGCTGGCCGCCGGCGACTTCCGGGACCGCTGGGAGGCGATGCTCCAGGACACCCTCGTCTCCGGCACCGACGTCCGCACCGGTGGCGGCGGCGCGGTGCGGCAGACGGCCCGGCAGCTGCGCGCGCTCGTCGCCGGTCTCGACGGGGAGTTCGACCGGCACGCGTTCCTCTTCGGGCAACTCGCCCGACTCGACACGGTGTTCGAGCAGCTGGCGGGTGGGTCCTTCCGTGACCGCCTCGACCGGGACGGCCGTGACCTCCTCGCCGCCTTCGGGGCCTCGGACACCGAGGTGTCCGAGGCGGGCCGGGCCCGTGTCCTGGAAGACACCCGCCGGGCACTGAGGGAGGCGTTCGACCGGCTCCTCCCCACCCCGGCCGCCGTGGCCGCGCTGACCACCGGCGGCGGGGCACTTCCGCAGGTGTGGCAGGACCAGGTACGCGACGTCCTCACCGGGCTGCCCCGCCGGCTGGCCCTCCAGGCGGCCCGCGAGGCGCAGATCCTCCGCGCCCGGCAGGACGTCACCGATGCCGTGGACTCCTGGGCCGAGTCCGTACCGCGGGCGGGCCGGGCCTTCCTCGACCGGTTCCCGGTCTCCTCCGACCAGGTGCGCCCCATGCTCCACCGCACCCTGGACGTCTCCGTGGCCACCGCCGTCAACGACCACTTCGAGCAGCTCTTCGGACACGACGGCGTACCGGCCGCCCTGGCGGACGTCCGGGGCCGGCTGGAGGGCTGGCGCACCGCGTACGGCGAGATCACCGGACGTGAGCGGCTGCACACCTGGCTCACCGTGCAGCATGCCCGGGACACCGTGGTCACCACCTCCGGGCGCCTGTTCGACGAGCAGCTCGACCGGTGGCGCGCGGCCCACGGCCACCACTCGCTCACCGGGGCCGACATCGCCCGCGCCCGGGCCGGCCTGGACGAGCGGCTGCTGGCCGCCTTCGACGCGCTGTTCACCGGCCGTCCCATCGCCCCCGACGAACTGGCCGGCGCGGTACGGCAGTGGGACGTCCTGCTCGCCGAGCAGGCCCGCGCCCTGCCCGCACACCTCACCTTCGAGTCCTGGGCCGATGCCGCACTGCACGACGCCGCGCGGTCCTTCCACAGCCTGCGCCCGGACGACGGCACCGCCCGGCAGCGGTGGGAGGAACTCGCCGAGGACTTCCGCGCCGACTTCCTGGCCGCGTACGAACTGCTGTGGGCGCCCCAGCCCCTGTCCACGTCCTGGGCCCAGCACGAGGCGGCGTACGCGGACGCGTTCGGCGCGGGCCTGGAGGCCGCGGACCTGCACGCCACCCGCGGCGACGTCAAGGGCAAGGGGCGGGCCGCCGGGGAGAGGCCGGCCGAGTCGCTGCCGCCGGAGCTGCGCGGACTGGACCACGGCCGGCTGGCCGCACTGATCGGCAAGGCCGGCCAGCTCGTGCCGTCGAAGCTGACCATCAGCGCGGAGGCGGAGACCGAGGCGCTGCGGGAGGCCCACCGCCGGCGCGTGCTGGAGGTCGCCCTCGTCCTGCACACCCAGGGCGAGGAGGCGGCAGGGCACCGGGCCGCGGAACTGGGCGCCGGTCCGGCCCCGGCCGGGATCCGCGCGGGCGCTCCGCTCGCGGGCACGACGGAGCGGGAGGCCGGCCCTTCGTCGTCCTCGCAGGGGCTCGCCGGACTGTTCATGCCCCGCTTCGGACGCGGCGAGCAGCAGCCGGGCGGCATGCCGCGGGAACACTCGGACGACCTGATGGCGGACCTCTTCGGGGACAGCCCCGCCGCGCAGGACCGCGACGAGTCGGAGGAGCCGGGACCCGGCACCCGTACGCGGCCGATCGAGGTGACCGAGGAGGAGCAGGGCGGTGCGGACGCCACTTCGGGGTGGCGGTCGACACGGTGGAGTTCCCGGCCGCAGCCGCCGTCCGTACGCCCCTTCTGGAGCGACTGGCTGACACTGGACCAGCAGGACGAGCTGTTCGACCAGCTGCGGGAACGAGGTGCGCAGTCGCCGGAGGTGACGTTCGGCAGCGTCGCCGACGCGGCTTTCACCACCTGGGGCAAGGTCCTGGAACCGCGGCAGCTGGAATGGCTGCACGCGGAGTACTGGGAGCAGAATCCGCGACGGCGGGGTGGTCCGCCGGTGCCCGGGCAGAGGCACAGGCACCGCAGCTACGTCACCGGAACAGCGGCACATCAGCTGGCAGCGGCGGCGGACTACTTCGCGACGCACGGGCATCTCGAAACGTCCGCCCGGGTGGGCGGACGGCCCGATGCTCTCGGCCATTACGTGGAACTGCTGCGCCGGACGCCATACTCAAGCCTGCCCCAGACGACGGTGGACGCCTGGAACGCGATCGGTATGCGCTGGCCGACCTCTGCTGCGCTGAAGGCCGCCAAGGCGTACCTGAGCAGCCGGGACGTCACCGGTCGGCAGCTCGACGCACCACCGCCGCGGGAAGAGATCCGAGCGGTGCGGGTGCCCGGCTGGACACCCACGTTCGACCTGGCCCACTGGGGCGAGACGCTCCCCCACATGTCCCGGATACCCCAGGCCGAACGGAACGAGATCCGTGACGTCCTCGGTCCGTCCTGGGCCGCGAGCGTCCTGCCGGGCGAGGCGTCACCCACCGAGGGCTGGCTCCAGTTGTGGGGCGCCCCACGGCGCCCCTTGCCCTCGGCCGGCACCCAGGCCGTCGCCCCGGTCCCCCAGGACTCGGTGACGCCCGAGGAACGCGGGAAGCTGTTCACGTACGTGCGGAAGCTGGAACGGCAGCGCACACGCAGGCTCACGTTCAGGGACGTGCACGGCTACGCCCTGAAGGCGCTGGGCAGGAGCCTGAGCCTCCAGCTGGTCTCCCAGCTGAGCAGCGAGTATGCCGACCGGCCCGGCAGGTCCAAAGGCGCTCCTCCCACCGGTCGGCGCGCCGTCCGGCTCCCGCGGCGGTCCGCAGCGCCCGCCCAGGGCCTGACCGGCCCGGGACCGACCACCGCTTCCGGTGCGACGGAGGGCCAGGACGCCCTTACGGGCAGCCGGGGGGAGACGAACACTCTCGGCCCCGTCGGTGACCTGACGGCTGAGCCGGGGCTCGGGCACCTCGTACCCGACGACGCCCTGCCGGATATCGCCGGTCCGTCACACGACACCGGGATGCACGACGGCACCGGCCAGGATCTCCCGGTGGGCTGGGACGCCGGGTTCGACGCCGCGGGCGTCGACTGGGACCAGTTCGGTCTCGGCCATCCGGACGCCGGTGCGATCGACCTGGAAGCCGAACTGGCGACGCTGGCCGGTTTGCTGCCCGATGCCCACCAGAGCCAGGACGTGCTGTCCGCCGACCCCTGGTGGGCGTGGCTCCAGGCGGACACCGCCGGCCCGGCGCCGGACGAGTCGGTACTGCGCCTGCCGGGCGGTGGTCCGGGCGACAACGCGCCGGTGACGCCGCAAGCCGGGCCGTCGTCCATGGGTGCGGTTGCCGACGGGAGGGCCCGTCCGCGGGGTGTGTCCTCGGAGCCCCGCTCCCACGCGAGGGCCGACGACTCGATGCCCCTCCGGCTCCGGGACGTGCCGGCCGCCGACACGGTGCGCGCGCCCCAGGGCGACTCCGGTGCGCAGACGACTCACGCCATGGAACTCCGGCTGCGTCAGGAGTTCGGTGAGGACACTTTCGAGGCTCTCGTCCGTCAGGCGTCCGCCCTGCTGCAGCCCGCCACGCTGGTGCCCGCGGACCCGGCGGGAGAGCAGTTGCGTCAGGCGCAGCACCGGGGGCTGCTGCGCATCGTGGAGACGCTCGGCCGGACGAACAGTGTCGCGAGGGCCGTGGCGCTGGTCGACGAGCTGACGGTGGAGACACCCGGTATCTGGTCTCCCGTCCACATGCTGGGCGGAGGCGCCTTCGCAGGCGCGCCCGCGACGGAAGGGGAGGCCACCCCGTCGGTCCGGGAGTTGCAGCGTGGGCTCGCATCCGGTGTCGACGTCCACCGGGGTCCCGGCCTCGGCGCTGACCCGGACGCCGCTGCGATCTCAAGGATCCTCGGACCGGATCTCTACGGGCAGCGGCAGGCGCCCCCGGCGCCGCAGTTCCTGCGCGGCTACGACTTCTCGCGGCTGAAGGCGGCCCAGCGCGCCGCGTTCTTCACCGCTGTGGACATGACAGTCGGGGCTCCGAGCGCGGACGAGCTGCGGCCCTCCGCGCTGCCCCGGCAGCCGCACACCGTGGTCGAGTCGGGCCGGCGGTCGATGAGCCGCGCCACGGTGCCCGGTCTGCCCAAGGCCACCCGGATCGCCAAGCTCATCCACACCATCTGGCTCGGCGGACCGCTGCGGGACGAAGGGGCAACGCGCGGTTTCCGCCTGAACATCGCCGGACTGGCAGCCTCGCACCCGGACTTCAGCGTCATTCTGTGGACCGACGTGTCGCGGGCCGAATTCGACGCGGCCCGGGCCGCCGCTAAACAGTCGGCCGACGCGTGGGACGCGGACCGCCGCCTGGCCGACGTCCTGGACATGCTCGAGTGGGCCCGCTCCGTGCGGGTCGGACTGGTCAACGTCGACGAGATCTTCTCCGCGTCGTCCCCCATGGTGCTGGAGGGCCTCTTCAAGGCGGAGACCGCCCGGGGGATGGGCGCCGCGTACGCGGCCGCGAGCGACATACTGAGAGTCGAGCTTCTGGCCCGGTTCGGTGGTGTGTACACCGACGGGGACAACGCGGTCTCCGGTGACCTGGCCGGTGAGGTCCGTCGAGTCGCCGACTCCGAACACGGTTTCGGCATCGCGCGCCACGTGGGCCGCCCCTGGAACGCGGCTCTGATCGCACCCGCCGGACACGCTTTCCTGGACCCGTACCGGGACGTGATCCGGGGCAACTACACGCGGACCCCGGCCGAGAACCACCTGCGGGCCCTTCAGCTGCAGAACGACGAAGCACCCCCGGACGACCGGTCCGCGCGCCGTCCGCTCGCCCCCGACGTCCTCAACCACACGCAGCAGACGGTCCGCGACGAGGTGCTGATGCGCACCGGCCCCAGCCCGACGGTCTGGCGAACGCTGGCCCGCCGCGTCGGGCTGTCCGACACGCTGGGCGGACTGCTCACCCTCTCGCCCGAGGTGTTCCGGCTCGGTTCCGCGCAGTCCTGGCTTCCGCCGAATCCCGCCGAGGGCCCGGCGGCGACCGCGGCCACCGCACCGGCGTACGACCCCGCGGAGGAACTCCGGGTAGCCCGCGGCGTGGTGGTCACCCTCGTCCAGGGTCTGCACCGACAGCCCGGCAACCTCAACCTGGCACAGGTCGCGCCGGTCATCCGCAGCCGCCCCCGCCCCGACGAGATGTGGGACGCGGTCGTCGGGTTCCTGGCCTCCTCCCCCGTTCTGCGTGACCTGGTCCGGTCCGTCACCTTCAGCACGCTGGCCGGGAACCCGCTTCGCCCGGTCGACACGGTCGTTCTTCCCCCGTGGTCCCGGCGCCTGGTGCAGACCATGCCCGGCGCGCCCCGCGACGGCCTCGGCAGTCATGTACTGCCCGCCCGGCTCCTCGACCCGGCCGAGGCCGACTCCGGCCTTCTCGGGACCGTTTCCGAGGGCGGGCAGGACCACGGGACCATGCCGGGCGGCGCGCCGTCGCGCCGCGCGCGTGGGCCGCTGCCGGACACGTCGCCGATGGCGGGACCGTCGAGGCTTCGGCCGACCGGGCGTGCGGAGGATGCCGGTTCGTCGTCGCGCGGGTCACTCACGCCGCGTTCGGACGGACGTGAGCCGACGTCCGGCGACGCCCTGATGGAGGAGCTGTCCGACCTCGCTCCGCAGCCGGAGCGGCAGGAGACTCCGGTGGTCGGCGCCACCGCACCGATCGACGTGGACGCCGGCGGGACGCCTGGGACCGTGGAGACGCGGGAGTGGGGGACCACGCCGAGGAACCCCCTGGCGCAGCCGCGAGGCGATGAGCGGCCGACGCCTCAGGAGCCCGACCGTCTCCTCACGCACCGGCTGGGGCTGCCGTCCGATGTCCAGGAGGCCCAGGCCGGGCCGAGCGCCGTCGAGGCCGAGCCGGTCGTCGTGCCGGTGGACGACACGACGGCGGCGGAGCTGGACGCGGCGGTCCTGGGCCCGCGGACCGGGGAGCCGCAGAGCCTGGACGCCGTCCTGCACCGGTTCCCCGGCGACCGGTCGGCGGAGCGGGGGCCCGGGCAGGCACGGCCGGAAGCCCGCCCGGAGCCGCGGTCCGAACAGCAGCCGCGGCCGGCCGGGGCCGAGGCCCTCCGGGAACCGAACCAGCACGTGCGCGCGTACGGTGCGGCGTTCGACGGAGCCCAGGGCACCACCCACCTCGGCCTGGTGCCGCAGGAGACCGTCGCGTGGCTGCGGGACCAGGTGGCCCGGCAGCTGGAGGGGACGACCGGGCCCGACGAGGACCTCCGCCGGCGGATCGGCGCCCGGCTGACCTCGTCCTACCTGGTCCACGAGTGGGCCGACGTACGCGGCGAGACGGGACTGCGCCTGCCGCTGGAACACCGCGGCGCCCCCCGCACCGTCTACGTACGGCTGCGACTGGACGATCCCCGGTACGCGCCCGGGCTGCTCGCGGGGCTGGCCGACGGGGTCCCCGACCGGGTGCAGCGCTGGGGCGCCGGGCATTCGGAGGCGGGGAACAGCTCCGGCTCGGCCGACCTGCGCACCTTCCAGTTCAACTACAGCCACGTGTGGGACGTACCGGCCGCCGGCCCGCTGCGCCAGGTCGTTGTGCAGCCGCAGGTCAACGTGGTACGCAACCAGTTGTCGACGGCCGTGAGCGCCACGGGCGGCGCGCAGTCGCTGTCCATCACCACCGTGCTCGGCGGGACGGTGCCGTTCGAGTACCGGATGCGGTGGCAGGTGCGGACCGACACCGCCCAGGCGGCCGGTGACTGGACGGCCGAGCAGGAGAACGGCCGGATCGCGGTCTGGTTCCCGGAGTACCTGGCCCGGCCCGAGCCGTCGGCCACCGCCCAGGACCCGGCGCGGGAGAGCGGGGCCGGCGCATCCGGCGGCACCGCCGAGGACCGGCGGAGCGCGGCCGGGCGTGAGGCCGCCCCGCTGCGGGCGGCGGTGCACGAGACACCGCTGTACGCCGTCGAGACCATCCTCGGCCCGGACCGCGTGCTGCACGCGGTCGAGGAATCCTTCGCGGCGCACCTCGGCGGGGCGACCGAGGCGTCCCGGGAGGACCTGCGGCGGTTCTTCGGTGCCCGCAACCTGCGCGACGCACTGCCCAGGATGCTCAGCGGATGGCACAGCTCACCGGTGCTGCTGACCGGTGACGGCTCCGTGCTGGGCTACTTCCGGGTGCGCGCGGACCTCACCGGCCGAGAGGAGACCGTCGGCCCGGCGGCTCCCGAGGCGGACCTGATGCAGATGGTGGTGCGCACGGTCCGCGTCACCGGGCAGTCGACCGTCACCAACGCGGCGGGTGGCGACCTCAGTGTCTCGCTCGGCTTCTCCGCCGCCCCGTCCGGCGGCGTGACCGACCCGGTCGGCGGCTCGGTGTCGCTGAACGCCGGAGCACGCCACCAGGTGGCGTACGGACTCGGCTCCGGCGGCGAGGTCACCAGGTCCCAGGCGCTGGAGTGGGGCGGACCGCTCTTCCGGGTGCGCAGCCGGGTGGGCCTCGTGGTCGAGCTCGTGCGCCCCGGCCGGGACCGTGTGTTCCCGGCGCCGGGCAGCCCGCTGGACACCCGCGCCGGGCTGGGCGCGTACCCGGTGGTGTTCCAGGTGCCGTCCCGCGCCGCGCTCGAGGGCGTCCAGGACGACGCCCCCCGCCGGCTCCCGCCCGAGGCGGCGCGGTTGCGTTCGCTGGGCATCTCGACCACGACCCTGCGCGTCGACGGCGGTGAGCCGCTGTTCGCGCTGGCCGAACGCTGGCTGCGCGAGAACGGCTTCCTGCCCTCGGCCACCGGCGGCGGCTGGACCGGCGAGGCCACCCGGGCCCGCCAACTGGCCAACGCCCGAGCCCTGGACCACGCCCGCTCCGGCGAGGCGCTGCGCGCCGTCGCGGACGAACTCCTCGACGGCGGCCACACGGTCTGGTTCGAGCTGCCGACCCTGGCCGACACCCAGCGGGTCGCGCTGCGGCTGTCCGCCGAACGCCGGGGCGACGGACCGGTGGAGGCCGTCCGGGCGCTGCCCGGCGTCCAGGTGAACAACTGGTCCGGGTTCGCCCGCCCCGGCCAGGAACAGCGAACCGTGACCCCCATGGCCTGGTCGGTCACCGGGGCCGGCCAGGTCAGCAACCCCCTGGAGCGCCACGGCGACCTGCCGTTGCAGGGTCTGGGACCCGACTACTCGTACAGCCGGCAGACCGCCACCACCACCGGCACCGGGTCCCTGGTGGGCCAGGAGAAGTACGTGGTCTCCTCGGCGGACGAGGGCCTCCAGCTGTTCGACGTCCCGGTGCGCCTGCGGCTGGAGCTGACCTGGAGCCACGGCCCGGCCCCCCGGCCGGCCGTCGCGGACGGCACCCTCGGCATCGCGGTGCCGACGTACCGCACCGAGACGGCACCGGACACGGCCGAGCCCGCACGGCCCGCGCCCCGGCCCGTCCCGGGGGACGCCGTCCAGGTGAGCGACGAGGAGCTGGAGCGGCTGCGGGCCGCCGCGGACTCCGGCGAGCTGACCCGGCTCCCGGAGACGGCCTTCGTGGACCGCGTGTCGGGCGGCGGCGCCCTGGCCGAGGCGGTGAGCCGGCTGCTGGGGACGGTCCGGCCCGCACCGCGCACCGAGGACCCTCTCGACCTGTCGGCGGGCCTGCCCGACGACCAGGAGGCGGCCGAACGCCTGGTCCGCTCCTGGGCGTCGGACGGCGCACCGGGGCCGCTGGGGCGTGCCGTCCGTGCCGCGGACGGAGCCTGGCGGTGGACGGTGCGCTCCGCGGTGGGCGGCTCGCTCACCGACCTGGACGGCATGGCGCAGCAGGTGCTGCGCTCCGCCCTCTCCTCGCAGCAGCTCACCGGCAACGCCCTCGCGGTGTTCGGTGACGGGTTCGTCCTGGAAGGGGTCGGCAGCTTCGGACTGGCCTCGGGCACCGACGTGTCGGTGACGGTGCGGGGGTACCTGACCGACGCGCAGCTGCGCGACGCACCGCCCCCGATGAGCCTGGAGACCTGGCTGTACTCGGCGGACACCTCCTCGGTCACCCGGTCGACGGGCAGCGGACGGCAGCAGGGCGTGACCGTCAGCGGTGCCTACGGTCCGACGGTCGGGCTCTTCCCCAGCGGGCGGTACGCGTACTCCTCGGGCGCCTCGGCCGGTGTGACGGTCGCGGACAACGCCGCGAACGCCCGGGTCACCGCCGACAACAACGCCCGGGTGCACCGGTTCACCGCCACCGCCACGTTCGAGGTGACGGTCCGTGCGGGGCGCCGCAACGTGGTGTCCGGGACGCTGGCCGCCGGCCCCCACACGGAGCGGACCATCGGCATCCGAGTGCCGGACGCCGTGGAGTTCCTGCTGCCGGACGGCGAGCTGTCCCGGCATTTCCCGCTCACGACCGTTCTCGGCCTCACCCCGGCCGTGCCGGCGGCCGATCTGGTCCTGCCGTCGTGGTACCGGGCGACCGGCCAGATCGGGCAGGGGGCCGTCATGGAGACCGTCCTCCAAGGCCCGCGCGGCGGCTTCCGGCAGCAGATCTCGCACGCCGTGGAAGAGGCGGCACCCGGGACGACCGTTCCGGGGCACGCCGCCTACCTGCCCGGCGTCGCCACCTGGATCGCCGACCGCACCTCCCCGGTGGCGCTGCGCGCCCTGGTCGCCGCGGGTCCCGAGGGACGCGTGAGCGTGCACTTCGTGCACCGTGGCTGGCTCGGACCACGACTGGTGGAGGTGGCACTGGCGGCCGGCCCGGCGCCGGGCGCCGATCTGGACGCGCTGCGCGGGCGTCCCGCCCCTCGCACCTCGGAGCTGACCCGCTCCTCCGCCCACGGCAGCGGGCGCGACGGCAACCTGCCGGTGGCCGGTGCGGTGGGACAGAGCGTCTCCCACTCCCGGGGCCACGAACTGGACGCCATCCCCGTGGTGCAGTACCAGGGCCGGCGGGCGCAGACCACGCTCGGGCTGTCCGCCGGACGCGCGGTGGACGCCTCGGTGTCCTCCTCCCGCGAGGCGCGTTCCTGGCAACGGTCGGGCCAGCTGGCGGAGTTCGAGGTTCCGTACCAGTTCCTCGCCTCCGTGCGCAGCATCCCGCTGACCGGGGCGTCCCTCGCCGGGCTCGCCGACGCGGTGGCCGGCGGCGTCGCCGTCGCGGACCTCCACGCCTCCGTCGACGCGCGGGTGACCCTCCGGTTCGACCGCACCGACCTGCCCGCCGAGCCGGACACCGCGGCAGGGCCGACCAGGCCCGAGCCCGCCGTCCTCACCCACGACCCCGGCGAGTGGCGGGTGGCGCCCGAGGACGCGGTCGCCGTCGACGTGGAGGGCCTGCCGCTCGCCGTACGCCCCGCCCTGACCGGCGGACACTGGGTCCCGGAACGGCCCTTCGCCGTCTACGCCTTCGACGGCGCGCAGCAGCTGGCAGAGGCACTGCGAACGGTCGACCCGGCACTCGCCGGAGTGGACCGGATGCACACCTCGCTGTCGTACGAGGCGCTGATGATCCGGCTCGCCCGGCTGGTACGGCCGGGTGGCGACGACGCGGGTGAACTGCTCGACTCCAGCGCCGTGGGCCGCCTCATGGGACGTACGGGCACCAGTGACGCGACGTCCGTACGGCTCAGGCTGTACCCGCAGGAGATCCTGGCCGAGGGACCCACCGCCCTGGACGACGTCCGGGTCGCCTCCGACACGTCCGCCGCGAGCGCCGCCACCACGGTCACCCCCGCGGTCAGCACCCGGTTCACCACACCGCTGACGGCGGACCAGACCCACCGCGTCCGCCTCACGCTGCCGAACGCGCAGAACCGCGCGAGCCAGGGCCAGTCCTCGGCGACCAACGCCTACCGGCGCGACTACCTCAAGTTCGGTGTCTCGGCGCCGGCCGGCGCGGACGGTCCCACCCCCGGCCACCTGATCCGCTCGCTGGCCGTGCTGCGGGTCGGGGGACCGGCCGGCACCCGCTGGGTGGTCGGCACCATGGTGCTGCGCGCCCTGGACCTGCCGCCCGGCCTGACGGCGGCCCGGACGGCTGAGGAGGCCCAGCGGCCGACGCCGGCGGACACGGGAGCCGAAGCACAGCCGGAGTCCGGGCGCGCGCACGGCGCGGGGCCCGCGTCGGCCCACACGCGGGACTCGCGGGGACCGGCGCGGTCCGAAGCGCAACCGGCCCGGACGCGGCAGTCGGAGCCGGTTCCGGCCGCGCAGCCGGGCCGGCCGGTGGAGGAGCGGCCCGAGCCATCCCCCCGGGTGAGCGACGACGTGCTGATCGAGCTCGCCGGTGACGATCCGGCCCAGGCCCCCGCGGACGCGGCGCCGCGCGGCGGCAGGTCCAAGCGGCGCAAGGCGGGCCAGGGCGGCGCCGACCGGACCGCCGGGCAGCGCACGGCCCCCGCCTCCGCCGGTGAGACCTCCGCCGCCGGCCGGGCCACGGGAACCGCACCTCAGCCCGCACCGCTCACCGCGGAGGGGCGCAGGCTGCTGGAGGCGGCCGTGCGGGAGCTCGCGATACCCGAGTTCGGGAAACACACCGTGCGGGCGCAGCTGATCGCCGCCGCCCAGCGGTCCGGCTGGCACGACACGTGGCCGGCGCGGGCGATGGCCCGGCTGCTCGGCGAGGACGCGCGGTGGACCGAACCCGACAACCTCACGGCCGTGACCCGGATGCTGCAGCCCGACGCCGTCCACCTGGTCGAACAGGCCGCGGAGCACCCGGCACTGACGCCTTTCCTCTTCGCCCACCCGGACATGCCGGAGGTGCTGGCGGTCTCGCCGGCCTTCCTGGACGCGCTGAAGACCCTGCCGGACCGGTTCCCGTACAGCGCGGACGACCTCCTCGACACGCCCGGATACCTCAACGCCCTGCTGGCGAAGTCCCCTTCGGGCCGCCGGGAACTGGTCGACGCGATCGAGAGCCGGGCACCGTGGGCCAACATGCTCCTGCGCTATCCCGCGGTGGCGGACCACCTGAACGGGCACACGGAGCTCATCCGGACCGTGCTGGGCGCGAAAATCACGACGTTCATGATGATCCTCGACGCGTTCCCGGAGGCCGCCGAGGCGCTGCTCCGCGCCGAACGTCCGGCACATCAGGCCGTGTCCCTCCTGGAGGACTGGGCCCTGCTCACCGGCCTCGCGGCGGCCTCACGCGCGTCCTCACCGGTCGAGATCGACTACCGAAGGCTCTTCGCCCACCGGGACCTGCGCGCGGCTCTGCGGACCCACGCCGACCAGACGTACGCCTTGTTCCAGGTGCCCGGCCTGCTGGACCTCGCCATGAGCGACACCGCCGTGCTGGACGTGCTGGCAGGCAGCCCGTGGCTCGTCGACGTACTGCCCGACGTTCCCGGCTTCGGAACCCGGATCGCCCGCTCCAGGGAACTGGTCGGCGCCGCCGCCGGCAATCCGGCGGTCGCGGAGGTGCTCTCGTACGACCCGCACGCCTTCGACGGGGTTCCCGACGGCCGGCTCGCCGCCGCGCTGCGGGCCGCGCGTTCCCCCGAGCGGACCGCACGGGACGTGCCGCCGAACGCTTCACCCGTGGAACGGCTGCGGGCCGCCGACCCCGCCCTGGACGCCGCGCTCACCCGGCCGGACCTGGCGCGGGTGCTGGAAGAGCAGGACGGGCTGGTGACGGCCCTGGAGCGCCACCCCGGACTGCTGTCACGTCCGCACGAGTACCGCAGGCTGCTGCTGCCGAAGAGCGCTCCCGTCAGGGAACGGCTGGCCGGCGATGACGACGGCGCTCTGCTGAGGCCCGACCTGCTCCGGGCGGTCCTTCGCCACGACCAGTTGCGGGGAGAGGTCGTCGGGGCGGACGGTGACGCCGTCCTGGCCCGTATCGAGGAGGCCGCCGACGTCGCCCCCTGGCTGCCCGCCGTGCTCAGTGCGAATCCCGTGATGGCGGCATTCGCCGCGCTGTCGTCCAGTGTGATCGATCTGACGCGCGCGCTGTCCGGCCTGGAGTCCCGGCTGGCCACCGACGACCGGCTCATCACCTTCGGCGCCGGGGCGGTCGGATCCCTCAACCTGCTCCATCGGCTCGGTGGGACGGAGGGCCTGGAGGACGCGCTGCTGGAGCACGACGGCGCACTGATCAGGTTCTTCAGCAGGAACCCCGGAGCCATGGCCGCCGTCGCGTCCCCGCAGCTGGAGAACCTTCGCCCGCACGGGGCCCTCGTGAGCGAGCTGGCGGCCCGGTTCGGCACAGCCGTTTCCGTCAAGCACTGGGAGCGCCTGTTCAGCACGCCTGAGCTGCTCGCCGCATTGGCGGATCCCGGCAACGCCGGGGCACTCGATCTGCTGCTCTCCGCCCCCGAGGCGTTCGCCGAGGCCATCGCGCGCCCCGATTTCGCCAAGGCGCTGGACGACGGGAGCCTCGAAACCGGCTTCACGCGGGTCGCGGAGCTCCGCAAGGCGGGGCGGAAGAAGAAGAGCCGTGCCTGGATCCGGGAACTGCTGACCCTCGTCGGCACCACCGGTGACCCCGTGCTGTCGCCGGAGGGCATCGAGTACCAGGACGGGGACGCCTGGTTGGCGGAGACCCTCAGGTTGCCCCAGGAGGAGGCGGCGAGGCGACTGGACGCATGGGCCGAGGAAGTCGGCGCGGCCCCCGACGTACGCGCATGGATGCTCAAGACGAACACCGCGGTACGGACCGACCAGGGCCTGCTCGACCTGGCACGCGAACGGGAGTCCTTCGCCGCCGCCTTCTACCGCAACCAAGAGCTCTTCGAGACGCTCCGGGCCCGGCCCGCGCTGACCGCGCTGCTCGCGGACGCCTCACAGAACGTCCTGCCGCTGCTCTACGGCAACCGGGAACTGACCCGGGCCCTGCGCACCAACGACTACCTGTACCGGCTCTTCCTCACCAACCCGGGCACGCGCACCTGGCTCGTCAGCACCCCCCAGGCCGTCGCCGAATACGCGGGCAACCCCGAACTGAGCCGGCTGATGCTCTTCGCGGAGGGCACGTACTTCCACCTGAACGGGAGGAGCGACTACCGGCTCATCTCCAGGAGTGCCGACGCCGCACGCGTCTTCGCCGACCAGGGGCCGATCGGCGACGTACTGATGGCCAGCCGGGAGCTGCGGGAGGAACTGTCGGAGCAGGTGCTGCGCGAAGGAGGGCTGGCGACGGTGCGCGCCGCGGTCAGCAGCCTGCCGCTGGTCAAGGCACTGGCGACCCGGCCCGATCTGCTGCTGGTGATCCAGACCGTGCCCGGGCTGGCGGAGGCGCTGGCCGAGCGTCCCGACCTGTTCCCGGACGAGGCCGACTACCTGAGGCTGCTCACCACCAAGCCGCTGCGTTACGCGTTCTCGACGCACCCCGGGCAGGTGCGGGTGGTGCTGGCGGACGCCGAACTGGCGAGGACCGCGCTGGCCGCCCCCGCGGTGGTGGCGGCCCTGGCGGCGGACGAGGGCGTGGCCCGGCTGCTGGCACGGCAGCCGGCGGTCCACCGACTGCTGCGTGAGCAGCCGCAGGTGGCCGGGGACCTGGCCCGCGACGGGCAGGCGCTGCGGCGGGCCCTGACCGCGGTGCGCGGCCTCGCCGAGGCGATGGCGGACCAGCCGCGGATCGCGGAGGAGCTGCGTCAGGCGCCGTGGCTGGTGGGCGCATTGTCGCGCGGCCACGGTCTGCTGGAGCAGGCACGGACGGACGGCCCGCTGTGGCGGGCGGCGCGGGCCGGCGAGGTCTTCGCCGAGGCGCTGACACCTCAGCTGGCGCGCCGGCTGACCACCCGGGAGGCACTGCTGACGGTGCTGGCGGACCGGGCGCCGGTACCGGACGCCATGCCCGCGGCGGACCTGCGAAGGCTGCTGGCGAACGCGGATCTGACGCACTTCCTGAACGACCACCCGGCGTTCGCCGAGCGGTTCCTGCGTACGGCTCAGTGGTACGGGCAGGCGCTGCGGACCACCGACTTCGCCGCCGGGCTGCGCACGCTGGCCCAGGACGCCGGCCGTTTCCGGCAGCTCGTCGAGGACGCCTCGCCGGAGCCGTTGCTGGGCGCGGTGTCCGCCGCCCCCGGTCCCGTACGGACGGTGGCGGGGCGGGAGCGCGCGCCCAAGGACGACCGCCGCGACCGGTCGGCGGGCCCGGGCTCCACCGCGAGACAGGCGGTGACGCGGCCCGCGCGGGGTTCGGTCTGGGCGCAGGCGGTCGGCTCGGTGCCCGAGGCGGCGGAACTGCTGCTCGGACCCGCCGGTGGCGTGGTGAGCGCGGCGCTGGGCGAGAACCCGGAGCTTCTGCCGCTGCTGATCGCCGTGCCGGCCCTGGCCGAGGACCTCAGGCAGCGCCCGAGCCTCTGGACCGACTACGCGTTCGGTACCTTCCTGCGTACCGCCGAAACCGCGGGGGAGCACTTCGAGAGCGACTTCCAGGACTGGCTGGACCGCACCGGTGTGATGCCGGCGGGCGACTACCACGGCCGGGTCGTCGACGCGGCGCGCGCCGTGTGGACGCGAGCGCGTGCCGAACGGGAGGCCCGCCAGGCGGAGGAGGCCGCCCTGATCGCCGGCCGGCTGGCGGCGTTCTCCCCCCACCGGGCCGACAGGTGGGAGCACAGCGGACGGCTCGTGTACGCCAGCCACGTACGTCCGGGGCAGCTGACGCAGGAGCAACTGGCGGTGCTGCGGCGGGTGGCCGAGGGGGAGCTGCGGCCCCGCGAGAGCGAGGTCCGGGCCAACCAGGCACTGCACGTGCACCTGGCAGGCGGCAGCGGCGGAGCCTCGTTCGCCTACGTCCTGGCACCCGACGGCCGTGTGGACACGCTCGTGTACGCCGTCAGCACGGCACGCCAGGGCAACAAGTACAAGTGGGAGGGCCACAGCAGCCAGTACAGCGACGGCCCGCTGGACATCGACGCGGTGCGCAACCATCCGGCGCTGGCGGCGTCGGTGGCCCTGGTGCGGGAGGCGGCGCAGCGCGCCGAGGCGGAAGCGGCGGCGGCGCGTGCCGCGACCGGCAAGGGCAGGGCGAAGCGCGAGGACACCGCAGCGGGCACGGCCGCACGGCCCGCCGTGCCCCCGCTCACGGTGGACCCCGAACTGAGGGGCCTGACCGAGGCGCTGACGAAATACCACACCGCCCTGGCCGAGGAGAACGCCGCACAACGCGCCCACAACACCCGCGCGCTGCCCAAGACGCAGGCCCGGCTGGCGGAGACCCGGCGAGCGCTGCGGGAGCTGGGGCTGGACCCCGACGCGTACGGCGAGGGCATCACGCTGAGCGCCACCGGCCCGCTGGCCCAGTGGGCCGGCACGGAGGCACAGTGGGCAGCCACGGAGGCCGACGCACCGGCGTCCCCGATGTCGGACGACGGCACCGAGGACGGCAGCTCGTCGTCCTCGATGGACGGAGACGCACGGCGACTGCCCGACCTCGACGCCCGGGTGCTGTTCGACACCGTCGGCAACGCCGCGGGACTGGATCTGCTCGGCAGCGCGCGTGAGGGTGACAGGGACGACGTGCGTCCGCTGACCGTGCTGGACGGCTTCGTCCTGCGCTTCGACTACGACCCGGGCGTACCCCCCGCCGCGCCCTCCGTCGTGGCCTACGAGGACGGTGAGCCGGTACGGCTGTCACTGGACGTGTTCGCGGACGTGGCCGCCCACAACCGCATCGGCGACCGCCCGCTGTGGCTGGTGACCAACGACGGCGCGCGGTACGGGCTCGACCTGGCCAGGACGCTGGCCGACCGGGCGGGTGTCACGGTGTGGACGCACAGCGGCCGGGTGGACCTGGTCGGCAACGCCTTCGGGGTCATGGAAGTGCGCACCGTCCGGGACGTGGACGGCAACCTGCCCGAGGGGCACTGGATGCGCGTCGACCCCGGCCAGGCACCGCCGCCCGCGGCCGCGCAGGAGGAGGGCGGCGGATCGGACGACTACGTCCCGTCCGTGACCGGCGAGCGGTTCCACTTCCGTTCGGTGCTGATGACGCCGTTCGCCGACCCGCGCACCGGCCGGGTCATCGGCCACATGTCGCTGAGCACGGACGAACGGGCCCGGACGGAGTTCGCCTTCCGTACCCTTCCCGACACCAGGAGCTTTCGCGCCGGGCGCGCCATGGGAGTTGACATGGCAGTCACCGGAACCAATCCCTGGGAGGACGGCGCCCCACGGCACTATCTGGTCGCCCATGGCCCGATGGGCCGCGCCACCGTCCGTCTGTACACGCGCGACGGCCGCGCGGTCGAGTTCACCGGTGAGCAGACGGGCGCGCTGCTACGCCGCCAGGCCGGCTTCGAGGCGTTCAGGCGTGGCGCGGTGAACCGCGTGGACAGCGCCGTGATCACCGCGATCTGCTACGCGGGACGCCCGGGCTCCCTGACCGAGACGCCCTACATCCAGGGCCTGGCGAACAGCCTGGCAATGACGGTGACCGGTCCCACCGGAACCCTCGGCGTCGGATTCGGCAGGGTGTACATCGAGCCGTTCCGGAACCGGGCCGGCTGGCTGACCGCGCTGCCCGGAATGACGGGCACCACGTTCCGGGGCGAGGAGATCGTGGAGGTCGCCGACGTCGCCGACGACGCCGGCACGGCTTCCGTGGCCGCCGGCGAGGACGTGCTGCGGCTGGCCGCCGAACCCGGTACCCCGGAGGCGGAACGGCTCGACCGCGCCGTGCTGGAGCCGCGCCCGCAGGCCGAGCCCAGCCTGGACACCCTTCTGTCCACCGGCGGCGGTGCCTCCGCGACCGCCGCGCCCCGGCCCACCCGAGAGGAGCCGACCGCCACCGCCGCCCGGCCCGCCCGGACCCCGGGGCGAACCCGCGACCGCCGTGACGAGGACCTGGTCTTCGCGCCGCCCGCCTACACCACGTCCCCTCGCTTCCGCCACGGTCTCGGCGCCGAGACGTACGAGTTCGCCGACGACCGGCTGCCGGCGGCGATCCGCGACGGCGTCCAGGCACTGCTGCCGGAGCGGCTGCGGCAGCCGGCCGAGGACGCGCTGACGGAGTACTTCGACACCGCCGGCCCCGACAACGCCCTGCGCCAGGCCATCGGCGACCGGATCACCCTGGTGCTCGGGCTGCCCGGCGGCCCGGTCGCCGTCACCGTACGGCTGCGGCTGGGCGACTGGACCCAGATCACCGACCCGCGCGGCGAACCGCTCACCGAGGACGCCGGCACCGCGCGGCGGTACAACCGCGACCGGCGCACCCGCCAGGTGCTGGACTGGCGGGAGACGGCATCGGCCAACCGCGCGGTCAGCCACGGACTCGACGCGGCCGTCACCCTGCCCTTCTCGCAGGCGCTCGCGCTCGTACCGCCCCTGGCACAGGCCGGCGCCGCGCTGCGGACGCTGCTCACCGGGTTCGGCAAGACCTCAGACTTCACCCTCTCGTCCACCTTCGGCACCACGCGGACCGTCAGGCCGGTCTCCGACCGGGCCGTGGACTTCCGGTACGACGTGGGCGTCGACCTCGTGGTCCAGCGACGCGGCCGGGCCCCGCAACGGCGGCAGACGGTGGTGGAGCGCTCGCTGACCGGCCGTCACCCCCGCGAGGCCGTACGCGAGCTGCCGCGCCCGGACGGAGTGCGGCACGCCGACTCCGCCCTGTGGCAGCAGTGGTCCGGCGCGGCGGAGGGCGGCACCGCCGGGTTGCGCGCCCTGGAGACCACCGGGGACAGCCGTGCCCTGACGGCCGACGCGCATCACGGGGACGCGGCCGGGCGGGCGCCCCGACCCGCCGTCGTCGGTGAACCGGTCGTCCTTCCCCGCGTCTCGTGGCTGGACTCGGTCACCGGCGCGGCCGACTACCGGGCCGCGGTGTTCGCCGCGGTGGACCCCTCCCTCGCCGACCCGTTCTCCCCGGCCTTCGCACCGCTGGACGCCTTCGCCCGGGTGCAGACCCTGATGGCCGGCCTGCACCAGGCCGCCGCCGGCGGATACCGGTCGGCGCCGGTGTACTCCTCCGCCACCGGCCGGGTCGACGCGGTGCGCGTACGCGCCTCCTTCCACAACCCGAGGGTCGTCGACGGCCCGGACGACCTGACACGGGTGGACGCCGAGGACGTCCGCGTCGGCAACGTGGGCGCGCGGGTCACCCAGTGGGACGCCTCCACCACCGGTGTCTCCGACGCCCTGTCGCTGGCGGCGACCGCCGTCGGGGTCCCGCTGCCGCTGCCCTCGCTGTCCTACGTGCGGTCCGTGCGCTTCTCCCGCCCCGGCCAGCAGGCCGGCAGCGTGGAACTGCACAGGCTCAAGTACACCGACGAGCCCACCGCCGTCGTGGAGTTCGACGTCCGGGTGGAGACCCGGGGGCTCGGCGGACGCGGCGGCCCCGAGACATGGCTCACCGCCCGGGTGCGCATGCTCGCCACCGACGCGGACCGCCTCGGACTGCGGCCCCGGAGCCCGGCGGCGTCGGCCGCGGACCGGACCGCCGCGGACCCGGACGTCCTGGCCAGGAGCGCCACCGGCCGCACCCTGCGCCTGCCCGCGCTGTTCCGTGACTGGCTGCCGCCCACGAGCCGCGTCGGCCGCCTGGACGGCACGGCCGTCGAGCGGGTACGGCTGCGGACGCTGCGGCTGGTCGACGACCACTTCCCCGGGTTCCTGGCCGGCCGCGACCCGTGGCGGGACGTCCCCGTCCCCGAGGCCGCCGCGCTGCCGGCCGGTGACGCGCCGCTGGAGCACCAGGTCCGCAACCAGCTGGCCCTGGACGAGGCACTGAGCGAGACCGGCCTGACCCGCCGCATGCACCTGATGGCCGGCCCGGGCCACACCGTGGTGCTGACCCGGACCGGTCCCGGCGCGGTGGAGCGGATCCGGGTCACCGTCCGCGCCACCGTGAACCCGGACGACTTCACCTACGTCCGCTCCCGGCGCGGGCAGACGGACGTCTACTACGGCTCGTACTTCGACCTGACCGCCTCGGCGACCCGGCAGTGGAAGCTGGCCGCGGGCGTCGAGCTGCCGGTCACCGGCCTGCTCCCGGAGGCGGACGGGTCCGCGGAGGCCGCCGGTGGCCGCCTCGCTCCCGGCCTCAGCTGGAGCCGCTCCGTCACCGAGGCCGGCGGCTTCTTCGCGGGTGGCGCCTCCGGCGGCGGATCGCTGTGGCTGTCCGAGTTCAGCGGCACGGTGCGTCTCGACGTCAGCGTCGAGCGGATCACGGGTCCGGGGCGTCCGGCACCCGCCCCCGCCGCGTCCGGCCCGCTGCCCGTGGAGGCCGGCCTGGTCGTCCCCGAGGACCTGGTCATGGAGGACGACGGCAGCGGCCGTCTCCTGCGCACCCTTGACCTGGAGAGCGCGTTCGACGACAGCGGCACGGCCGTCAGGACACCGCGCACCACCGGGGACCGTCCGGCACTCGCCTGGACTCCCGAGGGCGGCCGCCTGCCGCAGGACGTCCTGCACATGGTGCGCACCGACCACCTCCTGCCCCACATCACCGACCTGCTGCGGCAGACCGGCGTGCCCGCACTGGACCCGCTCGACGAGGCCGCGCTGCACACCGCCGTGACCGGACTGGGGCCCCGGGTGCGGGACTTCGCCGGAGCCCCGTACCCGCTCTGGACCCGGCCGGTCGGCCGCAGCTCTCTCGGCCTGCGGCAGTGGGTGGAGGTCTCGGTGCAGGCCACGGCCGGCCCCCTGACCGCGATCGGGCAGAGCGAGCACGCCTACCTGTACGACCACACCGCGGGCACCGCCATGGTCCGGCACACACAGACCGACGACACCCTTTCCCTGTACGCGGCCCTCGGAACGTCCCTCAACTTCACCCCCGGTGCGGAGGCGGAGGGCAACCCCGTCGACGTGCACGTCTCGGACATCAACCGCGACGGGGTGGAACACAGCTACGGGCTCCGTACCCAGGTGCCCGGGGACCGGGCGGCGAGCGGACAGAGCGACCGGGTCGACGTCACGACCGGCGCGCACGTGTGGGCCGACGCGCCCACCACCTTCCGCGTCACCGTGCGCCGCTGGTCCGATCAGCAGCACGGTGTCCTCGGCCGCTTCGGCCCCCGGCGCGGCTCCCGGCAGGAGACCACCGGCGAGCCGGTCACGGCGCCCGGACTGGCGCTGATGCGGCGTGAGCCGGCACGGGAGCGCGGACTCGTGGCGGCACCGGCGCCGGAGCCGGTCACGGCCCCGGACACCACCACGGCGGCGCGGACGCCGGCGCCGGAGGCGCCGGCACTGGCCCCCGCCAACGTCCTGCGCGGTGACGGCTTCGACCACACCGCACTGCTCGCGGTGCCCGACCTGCGGCCGTTCGTGCGCGACCTGCTGCCCGCGCTCCGCCAGGCGCTCTCCCGTGCGCACGCCGACGCGGTGGAGGCCGAGCTGTGGAAGGTGGCCGCCCAGCAGGGAACCAAGGCGCTGCTGGAGACCATGCTGGTCGGCCTGCCGATCCTGGTGCCCCACCGGCACGAGATCTGGACCACGATGGCCCGGGTCACCCTCACGGCCAGGCTCACCGCCCCGCGGGCGCTGGGCCAGGAACCCGGCGGGCACGTCCTGGAGGGCAGGAACGTGCGCTCCGTCGAGCGCGCCGGCCCCCCGGCCGGCCACGGGAGCGGCGACCTGCGGTCCGCGTACACCGAGCACCGCTCCCTGGTCGACTCCGACGCACCGCAGCGGGCCGAGTCGGGCTTCGCGCCCGCGGTCGGCCACGCCTCGTCCCCGGGCGGGCAGGCGAGGACGGGTCACCAGACGAGCGCCGCCCTTGCGCACACCACCCGGCCCTGGACGACCGCGTTCGACGTGGAGGTCACCGCCCGGCTGGACGCGTACTGGGCCCTGAGCGCGGCGTCGCCCGGCGTCGGCATGGCCCTGCCGCTGATCGGGCGGCACCAGCACCACCTGCTCGGGACCCGGATGCTGCCCGGCGCGCTGCGCCTCGCCTACCGGGAGGAACTCACCCAGCCCCACCCGCGTCCGGCCCCGCGCCCGCCGGCTCTGGTGGAGAAGGCACCGGCCGCGTACGAACGCCGGGGAGTGCGGCTGACCCCGGAACTGCTCCGCGAGGCCTATGTGGGCACCGTCGGCGGCCTGGGAGCACTGCGGGCGGCGGCCGAGGACCTGTTCGCGGCCCGCGGGCTGGGCACCGGCGCGTCCCCGGCCGCCAACTCCTGGCAGGGCGGTCTGTTCGTCCTGCGCTCCCAGATCGCGGCGGTCTTCAGCCCGCCCTACATGAGCCAGTGGTTCCTCGACCTCGCCGGGCAGGGCACCCTCCACGAGCCCGTCACCCTGCCGGGTACGAGCAACGACCAGCACGGCCACCTGGAGATCACCGCCGACATCCGGGGACTGCGCGAGTCGGCACCGCGCCCGGAGGGCGGCAGCACGCTGCCCGACACGATCGTCCGGGACGACCACCGCTCGCTCACCGGGACCTCGGGCACCGTCGGTTCGGGGGCCCGGATGGCGAGTGCGCTCAGCGCGGGCACCCTCACCGGGACGGAACGGCTCCAGCAGGACCACCGCCCGTTCTCCCGGGTGGAGGCGACGTCGATCACCTGGCACCTCGTCCACCGGCCGGTGAGCGGCACGCCCCGAGCGGTCGACGTGACCGTCACCGACGAGGCGGCCGTCTTCTACGTGCCCACCGGGACGCTGGAGACGCTGCTCGCCCGGGACGGCGACGCGGCTCACGCGCGGCCCGTGCCGGACAAGGGCAAGGCGCGGCAGGAACCGGCGGAGCAGGATCCCGCGGAGCCGGCCGCGACCGCGCGCTCCACCCCCGAGGAGGAGGCACTGGCCTGGCAGGAGTACACCGACGCGGCCCTCGAACTCTCCCGCGCCGAGTCGGCGCTGGACGCCCTGACCGCCCACACCAGCGCGGGCGCGCCCCCGGTGGCCGTCGACCGCGTGACGACCGCCCGCAGGCGACTGGCGGAGGCGGCGGCGGCCACACAGGCCCTGCCACGGCGGTCCACGCCGGAGCCGCCCACCGAGGAGGACCTGAGGGCGCGCCCCCGGTTGCTCGGCGGCAGCCCGCTGGACCGCTTCCGGGAACCGGCGGACGATCACGTCTCCCACCGGATCGTCTTCGCCGCCGGCACGATCGTCGGCCGCGCCTATCTGGGACCGGCCGACTGGGCGGCCCGCGCGGGTGACTGGGCCCGGTACGACCCGGCGACCACCGGTGTCTACATGCGTCAGCGGCAGCCGAACCGGCTCGACCAGGTGCCGGAGCCGGTGCCGTGGCGCGAGCCGGGCCAGTACTACCTCACCTCGCACTCCAACGAGGCCCAGTTCGCCATGGAGGACGCGGCGGGCGACCGGCGGCGGCTGTACGGCGCGGAGCTGGCCGCCGTGCTGCGGCGGCGCCCGAGCCTGCGGGAGCTCAGGGCGCAGAACCCGGGTGCGGGCGTGGTGATGGTCGCCTGCGACGCCGGGGCCCTCGACGACGGCCTCGCCCAGCAGACGGCGGACCACCTCGGCGCCACGGTTTACGCGCCGACCACCGTGGCGGGGATGTACCGCCCCACCGTGCCGGCCGAGGAACCGGGCGGTCCCGCCCGGGAGCTGCCCGCCCGCCCGTACGCGAGCGGTCCGGACGGCCGGTACCGCGTATTCCGTCCGCGCCCGCACGAAGCGGTCAGCGTCATGTTCACGAGCGGCACGAAGGTGGCCGCCGAGGACCTTCTGGTCATCGACCGCCTGGCCGCCGAGACAGCGTCGGCCGCGCCGGCGGCCCGGGGCAACCCGCGGCTGAAGCCGGTGGTCACGGTCACCGGGTACGCGAAGGGGCGTTTCCCGGACAGCAAGGGCATCAACACCGGCCGGCAGCGTGCCGAGACGGTCGCCGGACTGTTCCGGCAGAGCCTGGCCCGCCACCTCGCCGCCCGGCAGAACGGCCAGGCGGAGCCGCTCGGCACCGAGGCGGTCGTCGTGCTCGCGCTCTCCCGGGGCCAGGATCTCCCGGCGGAGGACGTCGCCACCGGTCAGGACCGTTCCGCCCTGCTCAGCCGTGCGACGGTCACCCTTCACGTGCCGCGGCCGCGGCAATCCGGACCCGCGCGGGACCGCGAGGCGGTCGCGGCCCCGGGCCGGAGGGGCTTCTCCGCTCCCCGCCCGGAACTCGACAGCAGTGACGCCGGCCCGCCGCACCGCTTCCGCGCGCCGGAGGACGACATCACCAGCCACCGGATCGTCTCCGACGCGGGCACCGTCGTCGGGCGGGCGTTCCACAACGAGCAGGACTGGGCCGCCCGCGCGGAACACTGGGCCGCCTACGACCCGGCGTCGGACACCACCTACCTCCAGGTCGGGCCGTGGTCAGATGTCGAGGCGCCGGTCCCGTGGGCGGGCGACAGGCACTACTTCGTGTCGGCCCACGGCCACGGGGGCATCCTGGCCGTCGAGGACGCGACGGGTGGCGAGCGGAACCTGCACGGCGCGCAGGCGGCGGCGATGCTGCGCCGGCGCCCCAGCCTGCGGGAGCTGCGGGCGCGGCACCCGCAGGCGGGCGTGGTCATGGTCACCTGCGAGGCCGGCGCCTTCGACGACGGCCTCGCCCAGCAGCTGGCGGACCACCTCGGGGTCACCGTCTACGGGCCGACCACGTCGGTCGCTCTCATGCGCACCCCAGGGGGGCCGGCCGCCCGTCCCTGGCTGAGCAGCGTCGACGGCGTCGCCGAGTACCGCACCTTCCGCCCCCGCCCCGACGCCGCGACCACCGTGTCGTTCGCCGACGGCTCCAGCGAGCCGGCCCCCGGGCAGCAGACGGTCGTCGACGACCTGGCCGCCGACACCGTCCGTACCGTGCTGTCCGGCGTCGGCACCCCCAAACTGAAGCCCGTCGTCACGGTCACCGGCTACGCCGCCGGCACCGACACGGACCCCGAGGGCCACGACACCGGCCGCCGACGGGCCGAGAACGTCGCCGCGGCCTTCCGGAGCGCCCTGGCCGGCCACTTCACCGCCCTCGGCCAGGACGGGGCGGCACGTGCGGCGGCCGTCGTGGTGCTCGCGCTCTCCCGGGGCCGGGACGTCCCGGACGACGACCTGGCCGGTGCCCAGGACCCGGCCGCCCTGCTGCGGCGCGCCACGGTCACCGTCCACGTGCCCCGCACCCCCGCCCGGCCGCAGCAGCCGGCGACGGCCGAGGACGACGAGTTCGGCGGTTATGACCAGGATCTCGAGTACGGGTACAGCCGCGTCGACCCGGAACTGCTCAACGCCCTCCCCTCGGGTGCGGACGATCCTGTCTCCCGCCCGATCGTCTCCGGGACGGGCACGGTCGTCGGCCGCGCCTACTTCAGTGAGGCGGACTGGGAGAACCGTTCGCCCGACTGGGTGCGCTACGACCCGTCCGCGACCGATGTCTTCATGCGGCAGCGGCAGTTGTACGACGAGTACATCCCCCAGCCCGTGCCGTGGTCCGGGTCCGGCCACTACTTCGTGTCGTCCCACGCCCACCAGGCCCAGTTCGCCACCCAGGACGCGGCGGGCGACCCGCGGCGGCTGTACGGCGCGGAGCTGGCCGCCGTGCTGCGCCGCCGTCCGAGCCTGCGGGAGCTGAGGGCGCGGCACCCCGACGCGGGTGTGGTGATGGTCGCCTGCGAGTCGGGCGCCTACGACGACGGCCTCGCCCAGCAGGTGGCCGACCACCTCGGGACCACGGTGTACGCGCCCACCGGCCTGGCGGCGCTCGACGGAGTCGCCGAGTACGGTTCGGCCCGTCCCTACGTGACGAGCGCCTACGGCTCGGTCCCGGGCGACTACCGTACGTTCCGCCCCCGGTCCGCCCCGGCCGCCACCGTCGTGTTCGCCGGGGACTCCGGTGAGATCCGGGCCGACCAGGTGCCGGTCATCGAGGGGCTGGCGGCCCGGGTGGCGGCGGACGCCGTGCCGGGGCCGTCGGAGCCGCGGCTGCGACCGGTGGTGACCGTGACCGGCTACGCGGCAGGGCAGGACGCTGACGCACTCGGCCTGGACACCGGTCGGCAGCGTGCCGAGACGGTCGCCGCGTTGCTGCGCACGTCCCTCGCCCGGCGCTTCGCCGCGCTCGGACAGCAGAACACGGCAGGAGGGGAGCCCGTGGTGGTCGTCGCCGTCTCCCGCGGCCAGGACCTGCCCGAGGACGACCTGGCCACCGGCGAGGACCGGGCGGTCCTGCTGCGACGCGCCACGGTCACCGTCCACGTCCCCCGGGTGCCGGACCTCGGCGAAACGTTCGACGACGAGGACCTGGGCGAGATGTCCTTCGGGCCGCCGGGCGGCGGCCACCCCGACAGTTCCGACGAGGACTCGTCGGCCGGTCCCCAGCGCTCCTACTACGCTCTGACCGAGGAGGCGCCGGCGCCGGCCACCGCCCGGACCGAGGCGTCCCCCGTCCCGCCCGGTGCCCTCGCCGAGGCCCCGCGCCCGCGTCCGGAGCACCCGTGGTACCTGGACCACGGCCCGCTCGGTCACGCCTCCGTCAGCGACACCGGTACCTTCGACGACGCGGGTGCCCGCGCCTGGGCCCGGCAGGTCGCCGCCGCACTGCCGCACCCGGAGCTGGCCGCCGACGTCGAGAACGCGCTGCACACGATGCTGGCCACCACCGACCGGCACGCCTGGGACGACCTCCTGGCCCACGGTGTGACGCTGGCCTCCCACGGCCGGCTGGTGTGGCTGCGCCCGCTGCTCACGGACCTGCGTCCCGCCGAGGCGACGGAGTCGGCCGTACGCGAGTACAACGTCCGGTTCGCGACGACCTCCGGGAGCGGGGCACGCACCCGCGAGCGCACGTTCGGCGCGGACTCGGCCCTGCTGCTCGGCCTCAGCACCGCCTCCGCGGTGGCCTCGTCGATGATCCTCGGCGTGCCGCAGTTCCGGGCCGAGTCGGCGGCCGGTCGCTCCGAGACCCAGCGGCGCAACGTCATCTCCGGGCGGACGCTGTTCATCGGCGGGAACAAGCCGTTCCTGGCCGGGCTGCGGGCGGAGGTCTTCGTGGACGGTGTCCGGCACCGGCCCGACGCCGTCTTCGGGCGGGGCCTGCGGGTGGAGTTCCCGGGCGAGTACACCGGCGCCGGCGCCCCGCGTCCCGACATGGCCGAGACCGCCGCCGCCCTCCCACCCGGCGAGGCACGGCTGGGACCCGACCGGGTCGTGCTCAACGCCGTCGACATGGGTCCGCCGGTCGCCGCGCTGCACCGCGAACTGCTGGGGGCCGGGCTGAACGCCACCACGGCCGAGCGGTTCATGGCCCATGCGCGGGACCTGCTCAACGAACGGACCGCCCGCACGCGCAGCCGGTGGTGGCTGACCAACGGCGACATCTCCGGAGAGGTGTACCTGCCGGGCGGCGCCGGCCGGCGCTCGTTCCGCGGCCGGCTCAGGGTGCGGGCCCAGATCGACGGCCTGGAGTTCGCCGGGATCACCGACGGCGTCCAGATCCGCGAGGACCTCGGGGGCGGCGCGGCGCGGGGTCTCGGCCGGGCGGGCAGCGGCAGCGCCGGCATGTCCTTCGGCTACAACGCGTACGGCTTCGCGATGCCGGTCACCGACGGCGCCGCCGCCCCGGCGGCCAGGGGCCTGCTGCCGCTGTTCGGCGTCGGGTTCGACCGCGGAACGAGCAGCGGTCTGTCGGTCACCTCGCAGACCCTGGGACACACCGTCCTCAACTTCCGTGAGACCCAGGCCCGCTACCGGGCCCGGCTGCGGCTCACGGTCACCGTCGAGTCCGCGACCCACCCGCGCATCGGTGCGGTGTCCGAGGTGACCGAGGCGGAGATCGGGGTGCCGTGGCGCGACGGGCACGGCGCGGCCGGCTTCGAGACGCGCGTGCTCGGTGCCGTACGCACCCCCGAGCTCGTGCCGTTGCCGGAGGAAGCGCAGGACCGCCCCGAACCGGTGCAGACCTCCGCCCCCGTGCGGGAACTGCTGCGGCTGTCCGGCACCGCGCCGGTACGGGCGATGGAACCCCCGCGGCCCCCTGCCGCCGGCCGGCGGCAGCCGGACTCGGCACACCCGCCGGAAGCGGGCCCCGCCGAGCCGCCGGCCCTTGCCGCGCGGCGCGGCCTCGGCTTCGCCACGGCCCTGGACATGGCGGGCTCGGAGGTCGTCCAGGACCAGCTGAGCTGGGCGCTGAGGGAGATGGTCCCGCCGGCCGTCCGCCGTTCCGCCGACTGGACGGCGGTGGAGGCCCAGCTCGCCCTGCACTTCGGCAGGCCCGCGCTGGAGGGCCGGCTGCCGCTCGAAGAGACCGTGCACATGGTGACCGTGGGCGGGGAGCGCTACCGGGCGTCGGTCAAGGCCGTCCTGCGCGACCGCAGACCCGGACGCAGCTATGCCATGACCGTCAACGCACGGGCCGCCCGCACCGAGACCGTCACCGGGCAGCGAGGCACCGAATGGGGTGCCGTGGCCGGCGCGGGCGGTGGCGTACTGGTGCCGCTCGGCGGCTCGACACGGCTCCGGATCGGCGGCCTGACGGTCCGGGGCGGATTCGACCGGTCGCGGGAGGAGCAGTTCACCGCGGCCAACACCGTCTACCGCCGCACCGAGACCGAGGGCGACGTCGACGAGCACGTCTACGACACGGTGTACGAGCTGTCGCTGCGGCCGGAGAACCCGGCCCGGGCCCGGCGGGGTGAGCGCTGGTGGATAGAGCGGCCGTACCTGACCACCACGATCGTGGTGCCCCGCCAGAGCGCCCCCGCCCAGCCGCGCGAGAGGATCCCGGCCGCCGAGGTGGGCCGCGTCGCGTTCCTGCGCGCCTGGCCCGCGACCACCCGGACGGAGGTCGACTTCACCCGGGGCGGCACCGGCGGCGTGTACCCCGCCTTCCTCGTCATGCCCGAACTGACGCGCCTGGCCGCCACGGGATACGCCCGGCTGGCCGGACTGCCCGAGAGGTGGCTGGCCGACTCCGCCAACTGGCCCCAGGAGCTGGCGGAACTGACCGACGCGGCGTCTCTCGCGGCGCGCCTGGGTGCCCTGACCGGCCCGGACGGAAGCGGCGCCGTGCTGCCCAAGCGCGACGGATGGCGCTACGAGGTGCGGTTGAGGCTGCGCGCCCTCTCGGCGGAGGACCTGGGCGAGACCGCCGGCGACACGGAGATCGAGCAGTACGCGCAGTCGACGGACCGGCACGCCCGCGCGGAGAGGACCGGGTGGCAGGTCGGCCTGAACGCGAACGCCGGACCGCAGATCGGCGTCGGTGCCCTCGCGAGCGGGGGCTCGCACCACGAGGGTGCGTCCGTACTGGCCCGGCAGGAAGGCGCGGAGGGCTCCGCCCACGAAGGCCACCGGCCGGGCGGAGCCGGCCTGCGGGCCGTCGCGCTGGCTCAGACCGGGGCGCGGTGGGCGTGGGGCCGCGGCCGGGAACGCCTGCGGGGCACGGTGGAGATCAGCCGCGCCACGTACCGGGAGAAGACGCACGTCATCCAGGCATCCCCGGTCTTCGAGGTGACCGTGGCGCGGTCCAGGGGCAGCAAGCGCGAGGAGTCCGTCCGCTATCTGCGGGTGGAGCACGGGCTGGAGATGCTGGTGCCCGCACGCCGCGTGCCGGACCTGCTCCCGCCGCGCACCGCACCCGTTCCCGCCGCGGGGACCGCCCCGACCACCGGGGCGGGGGCGGGGGGCGGCACACCGACCGTACTCGACGACGCGCCGCAGGCCGGACCCTCGCACACCGGGCGGACGGAGGCCGGGCGGACGGAGGCGTCACCGTCCCAGGCCGGACCGGTGCGGCCCGGTCCGTCGTCTTCGGCCCCGTTTGGCGAGCCGCTCGCCCGTACCCACCTGCTCGGCCGCCCCCTGCCCGGCGCCGCCCACGTGGAACGGCTGCGCGCCGACGACGTGCTGCCCGCGATCGTGGAGCGGCTGGACGGACGGGGCGCGCTCGGCCGGGGCGGCTCGGCCCGCGAGCACCTCCTGCGGGCGCTGCGCGCCACCTTCTCCTCGGACGCGCTGCAGACCCAGTACACGGCCCTGACGGGTACCGGCGTCGCACGGTGGTTCCCGGTCAGCGGCCCCTTCGGCAGCACCCGGTACGTCTGGGTCATGGTGAGCGCCGACCTGGCGGCGCCGCACGCCCACCGCTCCCGCCCGAAGGTCAAACTCACCCTGCGCTCCGAAGGGATCACCGAGGAGAAGACCGGCGGCGAGCGCTCCTTCCACGCCGGTGCCGGGCTCAGCGCCCGCTTCCGCATCGGTGACCACGACGGCCACGGCGGCACGGAGTTCGAGGCGTCCTACGGCATGAGCCGGGAGCGGTCGCACGAGACCGCCCGGCAGACCGTGGACATCGCCCGGGCCAACACCCGTGAGGGCTCCGAGGAGTTCGAGCACGCCCTCACCTTCCGCATCCGGATGGGCGCGACCACCGAGCCGCCCGCCGCGCTGTCCGTGCCGGCGCAGGCCGTGCGGGACGCGGTCCTGCGCGTGGCGGCGCTGGTACGGGGCCGCGACTCGGCCCGCCGGAGCGACCCGGTGCGGGTGTGGACCTGGCAGGACGACGGCCTCGGCGACCGTCCGCCGGTCACCGGTGACGTACGGCTGCTCGTGCCGACGCACCTGACGGTCCCGGCCGGACAGCCGGTGCCGCCGGTCGTCGCACCGGTGCGGCCCGAGGAGGCGCCGGCGTGGACGGCTCCGCTCGCGGAGCGGTCCACGGCCCTGCCCGAGGCCCTGACCGACTTCATCCACCCGTGGGACGTGCCGGCCGCGCACGCCGTACAGCGGTGGGCCAAGGCCGCGGCGCACCGGTCGGTGCGCGAACCCGACCTGAACCGCGACAGCACGTGGGAGGTGCCCGGACTCGACCCCCTCACCCCGGCCGGCGTGAGCTACGACCACCACACCTCGACCACGATGCTGCGGGCCAACGTCGCGCGGCTGCTGCGACACCGCTACCAGGTGCCGGTCGGCGGACGCACCGTCACGGTCGGCTTCGAACTGACCACGGCAGAGGTCGTCGGCCCGGTGGAGGGCGTCGAGTTCAAGGCGCGCCGCTACCAGCAGGACCACACCAGCCCCAAGAGCGAGCGGAGCAGTTCCCGCGGCGGTGTGGTCTCCGTCGGTCCCGAGGCGGGCGGCACCGCGCACGGTGACCGGATCTTCGACCGGATGACCCTCGACGTGTACGGGGTGCGCACCGGCCGCAAGGAGGGCTTCGAGGCGGGGGAGACCCGGGAGTCCAACCGGGAGGCCACCCGCAGGTACCGCCACTACCGGTTCGGTGTGAGGGTGGTGGCACAGCTGGAGAACGGCGCCCGCCGGGCGCTCACCGTCACGGTGCCCGACGGTCTGTACGCGATGCTCCCGCTGACCGGCGACGGCCACCTGGCCGGCGGGCTGGAGCAGGCCCTGCCCCACCTCTTCCCGCCGCCCCGGCCCGCCGACAACCCCCAGGGGCCGCCGCCCGGCGAACCGGTCGAGGTGCATCCCGCGGCCCGGACGATCGGCATCCCGCGCGCCGAACTGCCGTACGTCCCCGAGGTCGTGCGGACCCTGCGGACCCTGGTCGAGCGCACGGGACAGAGCGTCCCCGAGGCCGTCTGGGACCAGCTGCCGCAGCGCCTGCTCGGCAACTACCGCTATCTGGTGCCGGGCGAGGGCGACTTCGCGAACGCGGGGCTCCTCGTCCCGCTGGGCGGTGCCGAGGCACTGATCACGCTCGACCCGCGGAGCCCGAGGACGCTGGGCCACCCGGCCGCCTCGTACGACGTTCCGTCGGCCCTGGAAGCCATCCCCGAGGAGCCGGAGCCCGCCGAGTCCGCCGCGTCCGCGTCCGACGCTCCGTCCGGGCCCCTGGGCCTGGTACCGGCGCGCGATGCCGCCCCCGAGCGGTTCCACGCCAACCAGGCGATCAACGCCTCGTACCTGACCGGTGCCCACGTGCAGACCCACTCCGGCCCGACGAGCGCCACGCGGGGCGGGATCTCGATGTCGTACGGGATCGGTCTCGGCCCCGGCGTGCTGGAGGTCGCGCGGGCCGGCGCGGGTGTCTCCGGTACGACCAACGCCTCCATCCGGTCCACGAGTTGGGTGGGCGACGCGGAGGGCGGCCATGTGGAGCTGGCCAACGCCGACTCCACGATGGTCGCCTACCAGCCCCACTGGACGGTGCGCGTGCGCACGGACGCGCAGCGCCGCTGGGAGGACGTCCCCCCGGTCGAGGTCGCGACGGAGGGCGACCGACGGCTGATGCTCTATGTGCCCGAGTACTACCTCCGGCAGGCGCCGGAGCAGGTCGTCGCGACAGGAACCGCAGGGCTGGAGCACCGGCTGCCGGCCGTGTACTACGCGTCCGGTCTCACCGGCCTGCCCGCTCTGTTCGACCGGATCGTCGCCGCCGCGCGACAGCAGGGGCTGGAGCTTCCGGTCGGCAGTGTGCCCCGCAACGAACTGCTGCAGAAGCTGTGGAATCTCGACTCCCACCTGGACGCGGCCGTCGGTGACGCGCACGGCTACGCCTTCGCCCTGCACGACCGGCACGGCAGGCCGGTCGCGACCGTCCAGGTACGCACCCTGCGCCCCTCGCGCGGTACCCGGGTCGGTGCCACCAGCGACAACGCCCCGATCGAGAACGTCAGGACGGCGATCGACGGCACCAGCGGCGCTCACACGATCGGCAACTCCACCACGGTCAGCCTGCCGTCGGCCGAACTCGACCTGGCCCCGCTGCCGTTCAAGCATCCCGACGCAGGCCTCGGGGTGAGCGCCGCGCTGGCGATGACGTGGTCCAACTCCAACGGCGTCAGCGCCGGCCGTACCGGCCTGTGGGTCGTGGTGCCGCGGTTCACCGGGCACACGGCGGCGTACCGGCTGGAGCTCGTCCACAGCGCGGTGGTGGCGGTGCGTGGCGGCGCGGAGCCGGTCGAGACGCCGTCCGTGTCCGGCCAGGGCCTGGTGCGGGTGCCGGAACCCGAGGCGTTCCGGTACGGCTTCCCGGTGGACCGGGAGGCGCTGTCGACGGACGGCGGTACCGCACCGCCCGCCCGCAGCGCGGAGACCGGCGAGGCAGCGGCGATCACGGAATCGGGTGCGGCGACGCCGGTCGCCGGATCCGGTGGGTCGGCGGCGGTCGTGGAGGCCCGTGGGGCGGCGGCCACGGAGACCGGCGAGGCGACGGCGGTCACCCCCGTGCCGTACGAGCCCGACCGGATCCGGGGCACCGTCCGCCGTCCGGACGAGCACGTGGACATCCCGCCGCATGCCGCCGAGGGGCACGGCATCGGCATGGGCATCGTCGAGTTCGACGAGGAGACGGTGCGCAAGCTGCGCGACGGGCTGACGCGGGAACTCGTCCGGCTCGGTTTCCTGCCCGCAGACGAGGCGTCGCCGCTGACCGCGGACCGCTGGTGGAGGCACGCCGACGAGCTGGACAGCCGGCTGGAGAACCTGGAGAAGCTGAGGAAGTGGGTCTCCGCGAGAGGACTCGAGGGATACCACGACCAGCTGCACCAGGGGGGTCTGACCTTCCACATGTACCGGCCCCGCGGCGCCCTCGGTGTCGACGTCGACCTGGACGCCGTGAAGATCACCATCAAGGCGGCCCCTTCGGCCGGCATGGCGCCGGAGTACCTCGGCTCCACCGACGAGATGGCCGTGGTCAACCTGGCGATGGGCATGGACACCGCCGGCCAGTCCAGCGGCGACGGCAGGTCGATCGCGCTCAGCTTCCGGCTCAAGGCCCTCACCAACCAGCTCAGGGGGGCCGTCACCGGCTTCGACGTTCGGCGCGGGGTGGGCGCCACCGACAGCGTCTCCTTCCTCAACAACCGCCCCGAGCTGCTGGAGTACCCCGGCACCGTCCACAAGCACGCCCTGTACGTCGACCTCACGGCCACCCTGGAACTCCAGCACAGCGGCTTGCAGGGCCGGATCCGGCCGGGAGCGCGGGACCCGGAGCCGATCAGGCTGACCCGGCAGCGGACCGTGGCCTACCTGCCGCCGCTCGGCGGCCTCCAGCACCCCGGCAGGACGTCGCTGCGCCGCCACACACCCGCCTCGGTGCTCGACCGGGCGGTGGTCTACCACGTCGACGCCACCGGCCTGCGCGACGCGGCCACGACGGTGCTGGGCGAACTCACCGGCCCCCAGGGGCAGGCCGACCAGGAACTGACCTCCTTCACCAACACCATCCAGGTGCGGGCACACCTGAAGGAGATCCTGAACGGGCGCTACACCAGCGACCAGTTCTTCGACACCGGTTTCCGGAACACCTTCGGCGCGGTCGACGTGCGGGGCCGTATGGGTCCCTCCGCGTTCGCCGGGGCCACCAAGGACAAGTTCGTCCTGGGCGTGATCAGTCTGTGGATGACCCAGACCAACAGCACCGGCGCCTCGTCCGCCGGCGTGTCCTGGGCGCAGGCCGGTGCGACCGTCGGCGGGGCGGCGGGCGGCGCGTCCGTCCAGGGCGAGGTGGGCGCCTCCCGGAGCTGGCAGTGGAACACCTCGTCCAGCCAGGGACGCACCGGTGCCAAGGAACTGATCCAGCTCGACTTCAACCGCGCGTACGCGTACCGCACCACCGTGGACTTCACGGTCTTCAGCCACCTGGAGAAGACCGCGAAGCTGCTGCCGGGCACGTACCGGTCCGACCGGCGGGAGGTAAACGGCCGCACGGTTCTGTACCTGCTGTCCGAGCCGGAGGCACTGGAGCAGTACGCCAGGGACATCGTCCCGGTCTCCGACGAACAGCTCGTCGACGTCATGAACCGCTGGTACCGCGGCGAGGTCAGGCTCAGCGGCAACACGGTCGCGGGCCTGCTGTCGCGCTGGGTGCTGGACACCCCCGGTCCGGAACCGGCTCTCGACCAGCTCGCCGAGAGCCGCACCGCCCTGGCGGACCTGCTGGCCCGGCTGCACGAGGACAACGCGCTGGTGGTGCTGGACCAGCGGACCAGAACCGTGTTCAACACCCGGTTCGGGCATGCCCTGAAGGAGCCGGCCGGTCCCTTCTCCCAGGTCGGGTTCCCCGAGTACCTGACCCGGCAGGACCCGGGCGGCCGGATCCTGGGCCACAGCGGGGTCCACGCGTTCGGCTACCGGGACGGCCGGTCGACGTACGACATCGTGCGCGCACAGGTGGAACGGGTCGCTCCCGGGCTGCTGGCGTCCCGGCCGGAGTTGTGGACCGGTTCCGGACGCAGGGTCGGCAGGCTCCAGGGTGCCGTGAACATCCTCCAGTCCCTGCTGGCCGAAGGCCGCGACTCCGCGATGCTGGAGGACCTCCTCTCACCGAACGGCCATACGTTCTACCTGGTCAACCCCATCGGCTGGCTGCTGTCCGACGTCGTCGAGATCAACCTGACCGCCACCTTGGACTCAGGCCCGCGGGTGTACGACTTCCGGCCCGGCACCGGTCTGGAGAACTACGGACACGGCTATGTGAGCACCGCGGCCACCACCTCCCGGGACGCCTCCCAGACCTTCACCGCCGGCAGGCTCGGAGCCGGTGAGACGCACACGTCCCACAGCGGCGGGATCGGCGTCGGCCAGGGAGCCCACCGGGGTGTCACCTCGGCCACCACGGAGGTCGCGGAGCAGACGGTGGCCGCGTGGAAGGGCGGCGTCTACCTGGCAGCCTTCGACCACACCCTCACCGTCCGGGTCCGCCGCCTCGACATGGCCGGCCGGCCGTTGAACAACTGGCTGACCGGGCTGTACCGCGGCCTGTCCACGGCCCGCTCCACCACCGGCACCACGAGCGTCCCCGGTGTGCTCGAGCTGCAAGTCCCGCGCGGCCTCGGCGAGTTCCGGCCGCTGTTCGGACCACAGGCCGACCGCGACCTGCGGCCGCTGCCCGCGCTGCCCGGCGACGCCTACGTCACCGGCGTCCTGCTGGACGACGCGCTGCCGGCCGCCCTGAAACTGATGACGAGGCTGTTCGGCCCCGACGCGGACGGCGCGCGGGTCCGCACCAGCCTCACGCTGCGGCAGCTGATGAGCCGCGGTCACCTGACCAACCACCTGCTCCCGGCATCGACCGGCCGTCGCCACCGGCTCACCGACGCACTGCACGTGCCGGGCCACTCCCGCGAGCAGGCCAGCCTCGACATCGAGGGACACCTGTTCGACCTGCAAGTCATCGGCCCGGTCCACGGCACCGGAACCGGCCGCTACAGCAAGCACCAGAGCGGTACGACGGTCAGCGCCGGCCACGACCACTGGCGCCCCTCCGCAAGCGCGGGCACCTCCGCGTCCGGAGTCCTGCACCCGCACGACCCGGCGCAGACCCCCGACGGCCACGCCTACCCGCCGTACACAGGGTCGGGCGGCGCGTCGGCGTCCTGGAACACCGGCAGCGGCCTGGCCGGCGCGGGCACCGAGAACTACCGGCGCGAACAGCACATCAAGCAGCAGGGCCCGCTCCACCTGGTGCGGGTGCGCGGTCGCTACCGGCTGGTGGCCGAGCGGTACACCCGGCACCTGCTGCGGCCGTCGGCCTCCGAGCACGGCACTGTGCACAGCGACCCGTTCACCGGTGATGTGTACGTGCAGCTGTTCGAGTCCGAGGTCGAGGAGCTGATGGGCCGCCTGGGGCAGAGCTCTGCCCCGTCCGCCCTCGACGCCGCGCGCTGGGCCGACCTGGACGACGCCGAGGCCTTCGACCTGGGTGCGCTGATGGAGGAGGCCGCGGACGAGCCGGGCATGGCCCCGGCCCGGCTGTACCAGACGGTGGCCCGGCGGGTCCGGGCCGCGTCCGCCGACCCGCTGGACGCGGTGGTGCTCCGCCTGGACCGCACGGCACTGGACGCCCGTGCCCGTGGCGCCGCCCTGCGCTGGGCGGTGCGCACCCTCCGCGCCGACCTGGCCGCCGCCCGGTCGCTGGATTCCACGATCGAGGAGCCCGAGAGCCTGGCCCGGTACGCGCGACTGCTGGACGAGGACCGGACGGAGCAGCCGCCCACCGGCGGCGACTCTGCCGATGCGGTCGTCGGCGATGACGACCGGGTCGATGAGGTCGTCGGCGACGACTCCGTCGACGCCGTCATCAGGGAGGTCAACCGGGTCCGCACGGCGCTGACCACCGGGGAGGGTCCTCTTCCGGCGCCGGCCCGGCTGCCGCTGCTGCTGACGTTCACCGCTGTGTCCATGGACCACCTGGCCCGCGACGTCGCCCATGAGCTGGACCTGCCGGTCCGCCTCGACATCACCGGACCGGGTGACCGGACCGTCAGCCGCTGGGCGGAACCCTCCGGCCGCGTCCACCCCTTCCACCCGCTCGCGCCGGAGGCGGCCGACACGGCCGGGCTGACCGTCGAGCAGGCCGAGGCCGCCGGACTGCTCACCTCGGTGTCCCGCACGGCCATGGAGCAGCTGGGGCTCGACCAGGCGGCACTGGGCGCGTTCCACCGGGAGCCCTGGCGGCCCGGCCTGACCCTCGACCACGTGGTCCGCACCGTGATCGAGGACCGCCTGAAGCCCCTCCACCCCGACCTGCCTGACCTGCTGTACCGAGCATGGGCGGTGTCGGAGCGGCTGGCGGCGCAGCACACGGCCGGCGCGGTCCGCGAGGCCCGGCGGGCCCTGAACTCGCTGCGGGCACTGGCACGCGAGGTCCACGACAGCGAGGACGGCGCGGCTGGGCGGCTGAACGACATCCTGGCGCGCACCGAGGCGCTCCTCGCACCGCACCTGCCCGCCGACGTCCCGCTGACCGAAGAGGACCGGGAACGCCTCGGCCTGGCCTTCCGGCTCAGGCCCGGCCACGCGGCGGTGGAAGCCCTGGAGGACCTCCTGCTGGCCGCCGGACCCGGCGCCCGGTCGCTGGTGGTGCCGGAAGACCCCGCCGGGGGCACCGACGGCCCGGTGTACGCGGTCAACGACCGGGGCCGGGTGGAGTGGACCGGCGCGAACGGCCGCGTGCTCGGGGAGGCACCCCGGCTGACCGGCATGGTGGCGTCCATCGACCTCGATGCGAGTGGACGTCTGCTCGACCCGCCCCGGCAACTGCTGGACCTGGGCCCGAACGCCGTCCGCTTCCCGCAACTCGCGCTCGGCACCGACCTGTCCCGCCTGCTGGAACGCAGGGACGAGCCGCGCCCGGGCCGACCCGTCCCCGGACATCGCCGTCGGCGACCGGACGCCGTGGGGCGTCGCCGCCGCGCGGGCCACGATCAGCGCGCGGTGGGCCGCGACCAGTCCGACCTCGGGAACGCGCCGCGGACCGCGACGGCGAACGCCGCGGGCCGTGCCGACGCCGCCCGAACCGGTGATCAAGGCGTTTCCGACACGCCTCCCTCAGTCGACTACACCCTCATCGCGCCCGGCGAATCGGCGACAGTCAGGGAAAGCCATCCAGAGGAAATACTCTGGCACTTCTCGGACATGCAGGATCCGGGTTCGATTCTGGCCAACGGGTTTTCGGCTCGCAATATTGAGGCCGGCCTCGGACTGTCCCGGTGGGTCCATAATATTCTTCCGTCGCAATTCATAAGCACCACGCGCAACAGGTACATGTCGCGCGATCATACCGTCTACCACGATCGCCGCTATCGATTCAAAATCGAGTCGGCTCGTAACTCCGATCGAACTGGCATCGACATAGGTGCCACTCTCGGAGGCGAGTATCAAGGGGTGTTCCACGAAGAACAAGAGGTGGCGTTCACGCGCCGCATCGATCCGGAAGCCGTCGTGAGCGTATACGATGAGAAAGAGGACAGAACGGGAAGATGGAATAAGGCAACAAAGCAGGTGGACTGGGTCGCTGGGAACTGGCAGAACCCCTTCGGACCTGATGATTTCAATCATGGCGATCATCTCGAACTCACCGCTGCCCTGACTCGCCCACTGTCCACCGACGAGCAGGCGCGCGCGCATCAATTCGCTACAGCCGTGCTTCAGGCCGCCCAGAACGGCCCGGTCGTCGTGTCCATGGAACACGCGCCCTCTTCCCCTCACCAGGAATCCGCACAGTCGGTCATGGAAGAGTTCCTTCGCGCGGATCTGGAGCACCTGCAACGCGACCACGGGCATGCCCCATATGCGATTGCTTACCGCTCCCTCCCCGCAGTCTCGTCCCTGGCTGAAGGCGTGCGCCTCAGGATCGAAGGGCGCTTGCACGTTGATCAGCACATTGCATCCCAAATGGGATTCCACTTGCGTGGCTCTCTCCAGGTGGACCCTGACTCGGTGGTCAATCTCCTCCTGGAACATGCGGGCAGCGGCAGTCCCGTGACGGGTCTGGAGAGCAGGTTCAAGCAGCTCACCGGAAGAACCCTGACGCAAGCAGTCGGCCAGGCGGCCGAAGACATGCTCCTGGACGAGGGTGCGGCACAGTTCATGTTGTCCACCATCGAGGCGGGGCAAAGAATGGCGAGCCAGTCGGATGGTCGGCCGGCTCCGGAGCACGACGGCCATACTTCGTTGGGGATCACCTCGCCAACTCACCGGAGAGAGCCTGATTCTGCAGTCGCCGACGAGGCCACAAGTCAGTCGTCCGGCGAAGTTGACACCGACCGGTGGATCCCGTTCGGTGGAGAGAACGAGGCTTTTTCATTCCACCGAAATCCTGACGGCAAGTCCATTGTCACCCGGCCGGTGTCCTCGGGTGAACGCACGCGAGTCGCCTACTCCTGGACCTGGCACCTCGATGCATCGGGCAACGAGCGGCTGCGATTGGCCAGGCGTTTGCATCTGCAGGCAGCGGATGCAAGCCTGCCCCAGGTCGAGAACCTCAAGAGGGAAATACAGCGGACACTTGACACCAGGGTCAACGAACCGGGCTATCGGGTACCGGTACCAGGGCTGTCCGCCGATCCGGGCCCGGTACTCCAGGTCGAGGTGCAGTTCGTAGCCGAAGCCGACGACGCACATGACGTCATCCAGGTTCGCGCGGGCCTACCGTCGACGGCCCGGGAAATGGTCCAGAACATCTGGTTCACAGGCTTCAGGCCCGAAGCGCATGTACACGAGATCCTGCACGGCCTCGGCATCTGGGACGATCAGGCACCACCTCACGCGCTGCTCACGCCAGGCGGCCGCAACGAGCAGGAAGTCGGCGAAGGCGCGGCCAGCTTCATGGGACCGTTCTCCGGTGAGAACGAGTGGAAGAAGCCCGTTCTGACGCCTGATCACCTGCGCCAGATCGGTGCGGTCCTCGCACCGCATGCCCAGATGCCACCGCCTGTCTCACGGTCAGTGCCTGCGGCACAACCGGCAAACGGCTCTGCGCCCGCGCTCGCACCCGAACGCGTCGACCTCGACCAGGCCCGCGCGGCGTTCGAGCAAGTCCCCCTCCCCGGAATCGGCCGCGCCCCCGACTCCCCGCACGAGCAGGAGGTCGCCTTCACCGGCAGCATCAGCCCGGAGGCGGTCGCCAGGGTCCACGACCACGACAACCGCCTGACGGGCACCTGGGGCCCCGGGGCCGAGCGGGTCGTGTGGACGCCGGGGGACACGGCCGCGCCGGCCGCCGGCCGGCGGCTCAGCGACGTGGCGCCCGGACTGCCGGAAGGCTGGGCGGAGCCCGTCGCCACCGTGGCCGGCGACCACCGAGGATCGCCGGATACGCGGGAGGCCGATTCCGGCGCGGACCCCGAACACCGACAGGGACGGAGCGACGGCGACGCAACGCTCGGGGACGGAACCGGGTCCGCGGTCCTGTCCTCCGACGCGCCCTCGGATCAGGACCTGCCGCCGGCACGAACGGCCGGACCGGCCCTGTCCGAGCCGCCGGCGCGGGTGCCGTGGCAGCGGAGCGTTCCGGTGCCGGACGCGGTGCCGATCGTGGCGGACGCGGGCACCGGTGGCGCCCTGGGGCTGGACTTCCGGCCCGCCGGCGCCCGCCCCCTGGACGTGGCGGCGCCGAGCGGCGACGAAGTGGCCACGGCCTCCGCGGACAGCCGGTCGCCGTGGTCCTCCGCCTCCGCGCCGGCACCGTACTTCGTGCTCGCCGGCGGCACCCACCGGTCCGTCCTGGTGCGTACCGCGACGGAGCCTCAGCCGATGCGTCCCGTGGAGTTCGCGGACCATCTGGGGGCCCGGCCCGAGGTGCGGGCGCTGCCAGCCGACGTGCCCGTCGTGCTGGTCATGTCGCATGGCGGCGCGGGCGGTCTTGAGCTGCCTCGCCTCATCGCCGCCCGTACCGGCCGCACCGTGTGGTCGTACACCGGGACGGTTCGGCCCCGGCTCTCGACGGACAGCGCAGGCAGGCCGGGCGTGGTGGCCGACGGTGACGGCCGGCCAGGAGCGCGGTGGCTGCGCAGCCTGCCCGACGATCTGCTCACCGCGTCGGATCGGGAGCGGGCGAGCGTGGTTCCGCCGGAGGCCGGCCGGCTGACAACCCTGAACGGCCGGTCGGTCGCCGACACGGACATCGTGCAGCACACGATCCAGGACGACCGGAACAGGCCGTTGGGACGCGCCTGGATGACGCCGCAGGACTGGGCCGATGACTTCGCCGCCCGAGCCGTCAACCTGGGAACCCGGAGATCCTCCCGCGTGCGGGACCGCGCCGACGGCAAGCGGGTTCCCCGGCCCGACTCGGTCCGGACGCTGCCCTGGAAACGGGACCTTCCGGGGGTCACCCCCTACTTCTTGATGGCTCACGGGGCCACGGGGCATGTGGTCGTGCCCACCACGGCCGGGACCGTCAGGGTGGATGGGACGAACGTCGGGAGGTTCCTCAAGCGTCGGCCGAGCCTCAGCCGGCTGCCGTCGGAAGTCCCCATCGTGCTCACCGCCTGCCTCACCGGAGGCGACTCGGGCCAGCCGGGCCGGAACGTGGCGCAACTGGTGGCCGACGAAACCGGCCGCGTCGTGTACGCACCCACCAGCAGGGCGCTCGGCAGCCTGGAGCTGGTGGCCGAGAACCCCGTTGAGGCCCCGGAGTGGCTCGCCTTCCGGCCGAGGCGACCGGACACCGACGGGCCGGCGCAGGCGTCCGCGCCGCAGGGGCACGGCACGACCGCACCGGTGAGGCAGGCGGTGGCCGATGTCCCGGCGACCCGGACGGCACCCTCCTCGCCGGCGCACCCGCCGGCCGGTGAGTCGCGGCACGTCGTGCGGTTCGCCGAGCACGCCGAGGTCCTGTCGGCGGAGCAACGGCAGGACCTGCGCCGGTTCGCGCAGGAGGTGGCGCGCCTGGCTCTGGAGGATCACCGGGCCGGGCTGCCCTGGCCACGCCTGCGGGTCGAAGCCGGAGGCAACGGCGGTGTGCTGCCGCTGCCGGGACGGGCCGACGCGGCGATGCGGACGAGTGCGCGGCGGGGCGAGGCGGTGGTGGCCGAGCTGCGGCAGGCGGTGCGCGAGGCGCTGCGGGCGCTTCAGCCCGGTGACGGTGCCGCGGCGGTCATGGACGACTCCCACTTCTTCGTGGTTCCCCTGGGGCGGGCGGCCGGACGCGACCTCCCGCAAGACGCGGCCGAAAGCCGTGAAGGACTGCGGCGGCGGGCCGTGGTGACGGTCGTACGGTCCGAACCGCAGGCCGACACGCTCGGGCTGCCGCTGGGGGACGAACCCGCCTTTGCGGACTCCGCTTCGCTGGATCCCGACGCGCCGGCCGGTCAGGCCGGGCCCGGGGCGCGGTCCGCCGCTCCGGAGTCAGTGGCCTCCGAGCGGAGCGTTCCGGTGCCGGACGCGGTACCGGTCGTCTCGCGCCGGCACACTCGCGGGGACCTCGGTCTGGACTTCCGGCCCGGCAAGGTCCGCCGCCCGGACGTCCAGGCGCCGCCCGAGGTCTGGACGACCTACGTGCCCGGGCCGGCCGGCCCCGAGGGCAGTCGGACCTACCAGCCGGAACGACCCCCGTGGTTCTCGCTCTCGCCGTCGGCGCCGGTGCCTTACCTCGTGCTGGCCGACACGGCGTACGGAGCCGTCCTGGTGCGTACGGCGCAGGGCGGCGGCGCGATGCGTCCGGCCGAGTTCGCGGACCACCTGGCGGCACGGCCCGAGGTACGGGGGCTGCCCGCCGACGCGCCGGTCGTGCTGGTGATGTCGCGCGGCGCTGCGGGCGGCATGGAACTGCCGCGCCTGGTGGCGGCGCGCACGGGCCGTACCGTCTGGTCGCACACCGGGGAGCTGGAACTGCTGCCCTCGCCCGACGGCAGCGCCACGCGGATCACCGCGGTGGGCGAGGGCGCGGGCGAGGCGTCCGGGCGGTGGCTGCGCAGCCTGCCCGACGACCTCGGCGCCGTCGCGGCCGAGGAGCGCGCCCACGTGCTGCCGCCGCGGGCCGCACGGCTGACCTCACTGGACGGCCGGCCGATCGCCGGCGTGGACATCGTCCACCAGACGATCCAGGACGAGCAGCACAGGCCGCTCGGCCGGGCCTCGCTGGCGCCTGAACAGTGGGCCCGCGCGGAATACGCTGTGCGGGCGCGCAAGCTCGGGGCCAGGAGCACCTCCGCCCTGTGGGACAACGTCGACGGTACGTACGTACCGCGGCCCGGCTCGCGCCGGGAACTGCCGTGGCGACGCGACGGGGAGACCGTCACCCCGTATTTCTTCATGGCCCACGCCTCGACGGAGTTCGTGGTCCTGCACACCGGGTCCGGGGAGGCCCTGGTGGACGGGACGAACCTCGGCAGGTTCCTGAAGCGCCGGCCCAGTCTGAGCCGGTTGCCCTCGCGCGTCCCGATCGTGCTGGCCGCCTGCCACACCGGCCAAGCCGCGGGGCCGGGCCCGAGCGTGGCACAGACGGTGGCGGACGAGACCGGCCGTGTCGTCTACGCGCCTACGGTCCGCATCGAGACCGCACTGCAACTGAAGACCTTCAGTCCCCGGGAAACCGGTGAATGGCTGGCCTTCCACCCGAGGCGACCGGAGACCGGCGCGTCCGCCCCGGTGCCTCCCCGCCGCCCGGAGCAGCGCTCGCACGAACGGCCCCGCACCGGAACCGGACACCGGGCCCGAAGCCGTCACCGGGGCCAGGACGACCGACACGGAGGAAACCGATGACGAACGCCGACGACGCACGGACGGCGCCCGGCACGGCAGCGCGGGATGCGCCCCGGGAGACCGGGGACCTGCGCGACGCGCCCGGGATACCGGCCGAGCTGCGGGCGGCCGCCGGGCGGGCGCCCGAGCACTGGCTGGGCATGGTGGACCCCGCCTGGTCCGGCGAGGGGCCGCCGCCGTCCTGGGCGGTGCGGGGGGAGTGGCGTTCGGACGCGGCGGGCGAGATCGTCGAGTGGCGGGAGAACGAGGAGTACCGGCCCTCCCCGTCGGAGCGCGGCTGGCCGCCGCCGACCGACGAGGTCGACGAGGCCATCCAGCTCGCGGTCACCGGCTACGGCCCGGCGGAGGAGGTGACGCGGCGCATGGCGGAGGCTGAGGTGGCCGTACCGGTCGACGCCGACGGACGGCCAGTGCTGGCCGCCACCCCGGACGGCATCCCCGTCATCCCCGTCCACACCTCCGCCGGGCAGCTCGACGCCCTGGGACGGCTGGCCTACGACGCCGTGCCGGTCACCCTGCTGCTCGACCTCCTGGAGCCGGAGCAGCGCCTGCTGGTCAACCCCAGCGGCGCGGCCAGTCTGCTGGTGGAGACGGACGCGCTCCGGCGGGCGGTGGCGGAGGAGCGGTCCACGGACTGACCCCCGGGTGGCCGGGGTGCCGGCCCACCTCGCTCGACCGGCAGCACGGTCGCGGGCGGCGAGTCCACCGTTCGACACCTGTCGGCAACCTTCCCTCCCCTTCGGGTAAGCACGCTGTCCCCTCGGGCACCTCGCGGCGCCGGACCGGGCGGACGGGGGCCGGGCGCCTCCAGACTGCTCCGAGCGGTGCGACCGGGGGCCTCTTCCATGCCCGCGGTCGCCATCGGCGGCCCGTATCGGCACCGGGGACACGGTCCGACGCCATGTCATGAACAGGCCGAAGCGGAGTCCCACGCCGTCCGCCGTTCCCGCGCGCAGCCCCCGGCTCCCGCACAGTGCAGACACTCCGAAGGTGAGCGACCATCATGAACGATCCCCTCACGACCGCGACGGACCATCCGCGGTCCACTGACGCGGCGACGCCCGGCGCCACCACTCACGTCGACGTGGGTGACGCCGGCTACCACAAGGACCTGAAGCCACGGCACGTCAACATGATCGCTGTGGGCGGCGCGATCGGCACGGGCCTCTTCCTCGGCGCGGGCGGCCGTATGCACAGCGCGGGCCCGTCCCTCGCCATCGCCTACGCCGTGTGCGGCGTCTTCGCCTTCCTCGTCGTGCGGGCGCTGGGCGAACTCGTGCTCCACCGGCCCTCCTCGGGCGCGTTCGTGTCCTACTCGCGCGAGTTCATGGGGGAGAAGGGCGCCTACACCGCCGGCTGGCTCTACTTCGTCAACTGGGCGACCACCGGCATCGCCGACATCACGGCGGTGGCCACCTACGCGCACTTCTGGTCCGCCTTCTCCGACATCCCGCAGTGGGCTCTCGCCCTGGCCGCCCTGGCCGTCGTGCTGACGGCCAACCTGATCTCCGTGAAGTACTTCGGCGAGATGGAGTTCTGGTTCGCCATCGTCAAGGTCTCGGCCCTGGTGGTCTTCCTGCTCGTCGGTGTCTTCCTGGTGGTCACCCGGCACGACGTCGCCGGGCACACTCCGGGGCTCGCCACCGTCACCGACCACGGCGGCCTGTTCCCCCACGGCTGGACACCGATGCTGCTGCTGATCCAGGGTGTCGTCTTCGCCTACGCGGGCGTCGAACTGTGCGGTGTCGCGGCGGGCGAGACCGAGCACCCCGAGAAGATCATCCCCAAGGCCGTCAACTCGATCATGTGGCGCGTCGGGTTCTTCTACATCGGGTCCGTCGTCCTGCTCTCGCTGCTGCTGCCGTCCTCGGTCTACGCCGCCGGTGAGAGCCCCTTCGTCACCGTCTTCACCAAGCTCGGCGTCCCCGGCGCGGCCGACGTCATGAACCTCATCGTCCTCACCGCCGCCATGTCGAGCCTCAACTCGGGCCTCTACTCCACCGGACGCATCCTCCGCTCCATGTCCCTGTCCGGCTCCGCGCCCCGGTTCACCGGAGTGATGAACCGGGGCGGCGTGCCGTACGGCGGCATCCTGCTCACGGCCGGCTTCGGAGTTCTCGGTGTCGTCCTCAACTACGCGATGCCGGGCCAGGCGTTCGAGATCGTCATCAACTTCGCCTCGTTCGGCATCATCGGGACCTGGGGCATGATCATGATCTGTTCGCTGCTGTTCTGGAGGCGCTCGCAGCGCGGCACGGTCACCCGGCCCGCCCACCAACTGCCCTGGGCCCCGTACACCCAGGTGGTGACCCTGGTCTTCCTCGCCTCCATCGTCCTGCTCATGTGGCAGGACGGCGGCGTCTCCCGTACCACCGTGGAATGCCTCCCGCTCATGATCGGCGCTCTGGTCGGCGGCTGGTTCGTGGTGCGACGGAACCATTCCACACAGGTGGCGGCCGGTGACGGAACCGACGGATCGGGGCGCGGGTGATCCCATCGGCGTACCGGCTCGCGGATGCCGGGCGCGCGCCGGCCACGCTCGCCGTGGCCGGCGACCCCGGAACCACGCATCAGGCCGTCTCCCGCAAGCCGAAGCCCTGGTAGACGCCCGGCCCTCTCCTGCCGGGCCGACCTCCGGCAGGAGAGGGGGCCGGACAGCGGCCACCGGGCGGGCGTGGCTCGTCGCCGGGTACGGGGTCGCGCGGGCGGCGCTCGCCGGTCCCGGCCCGCCAGGTCATGGAGCGGGCCGCGCCGACGCTCACGCTGGTGCGACCGGCCCTTCGGCCCCACCACATGCCCGACTCCGACCCACCGGACCGCGGGCGGCCGCGCGAGCCGGTCGCGCAGGTCACATCGCCTTCGGCCACGGCGTCCATCACTGCCCCGGCGCCCCGCTCGCGCGGATGGAGGCCCATATCGCCGTCCGGGCCCTGCTGCGGCGCCGCCCCGGACTCGGCGTGGACACACCCGGCGTCCGGGCCTGCTCGTCCACGGCCCGCGGCGGCTGCCGGTGCGGTGGGCGTGACCGGACCGCCGCGCGCGTGACGGTAAGTGCAGAGCCGATGTCTTTCCGGACAGCGAATTCCCGCACGCCATTTCCGGCGTCATCGCGGACGTAGAGTGCCCTCGATCGGCTTTTCCGGGGTGCTTTCGGCGCGCCCCTGAGGCGATCGACCCGTCCTTCTCCCCGTGACCCGCCGCAGCCCTCGACGGCCGCTCCCTTTTCGGGTCCGGGGCCTTTCCCATGCGGTGCCGGACCGGCCCCTGCGTTGAAAACGCGGCCGGTTCCCCGATGTACCGGCGATCAAAGACGAGGCACATGCGGTGAACATGTTCAACCAGTGGCCGGCCCGGCTCGTCCCCGCGGGGCTGGCGTTCGCTCTGCTGTCGGGGTGTGCCGGCCTCGGCGAGAGCGCCCCTGTGGTGGTCGGCATGTCCGACGACGTGCTGGCCACGGACCCGGCTTCCGGGTACGACCCCGGCTCATGGCTGCTGTTCAACAACGTCTTCCAGTCGCTGCTCAGCTTCCCCAGCGGAAGCACGGAACCGGAGCCGGACGCCGCCGAAGCGTGCGCCTTCACCGACGCGCACGCCCGCGTGTACAAGTGCCGCCTCAAGGACGGTCTGCGGTTCAGCAACGGCGACCCCCTCACGGCGCGGGACGTCGCGTTCTCTTTCGAGCGCACCCTGCGGATCGACGACGCGGCGGGTCCGGCGGTCATGTTCAGCACGCTCGGCAGCATCGACACGCCGAACGACGAGACCGTCGTCTTCAGGCTGAAAGTCCCCGACGCCACCTTCCCCAGCAAGATCGCCTCCGGCGCCGGCTCCATCGTGGACCACCGCCAGTACCGCGGGAACGAGCTGCGCACGGACGGCGGGGCGGTCGGTTCGGGCCCCTACAAGCTGGAATCGTTCAGCAAGGGAGAGGCGGTCTTCTCGGTCAACGACCAGTACGGGGGCAGCGCCCGGGTGAAGAACTCCGGCGTCACCCTGAGGTTCTTCCACGGCAACCGGGACGCCCTGAAGGAGGCCGTGCTCGACGGCAAGGTCGACATCGCCTATCGCGGCCTGACCGCCCAGGACATCTCCGACATCGACCTGCGGATCGGCCACAAGGACGTCGACGTCGTCGAGGGCGGCAGCGCCGAGGTCCAGCATCTGGTCTTCAACATGAACGACCCCGTGGCCGGGAAACTCGCCGTACGCCAGGCCGTCGCCCACGTGCTCGACCGCGACACCCTCGTCAAGGACGTCTACCGCGACACGGCGATCCCGCTGTACTCGATCGTCCCGGCCGGCATCGACGGCCACACCACGGCCTTCTTCGACCGATACGGTGGCCGACCTTCCACGGCCGAGGCCGCCGCCGTGCTGCGCGCCGACGGGATCACCGGCAAGGTGAAGCTGACCCTCTGGTCCACCCCGACCCGCTACGGACCGGCCACGGACCAGGAGATGCGGGCGATCGCCGCACAGCTCGACGCCAGCGGGCTGTTCGACGCCGAGGCGAGGTCCGTGCCGTTCGAGCGGTACGAGCGCGACATCGCCGCGGGCGCGTACGGCGTCTACGTCAAGGGCTGGGTGCCGGACTACCCCGACGCCGACAACTTCACGTCCCCCTTCTTCGGCAAGGGCAACGTGCTGGACAACCACTACGAGAACAGCACCCTCACCGACAAGCTGATCCCGCGTACCGCCGCCGTCGGCGACCGCACGGCCGCCGACGAGACGTTCGGCCGGATCCAGGACATCGTGGCCCGGCAGCTGCCCGTCCTGCCGGTGTGGCAGGCCAAGCAGTACGCGGTCGTCCGCGACGGCGTCCACGGCGTCGACTACTGCCTGGACGCGTCCACGGTGTTCCGGTTCTGGGAGCTGAGCAAGGACTGAGACACCCCCTGCCGCAGGAGGGGACCCCCTGCCGCAGGAGGGGACCCCCTGCCGCAGGAGGGGACCCCCCGCCGCAGTAGTGGACCGCCTCACCCCACGGCACCGGGCGCCGCCGCCGGTATCCGGCCGGGGTCCGCGTCACCGTCCGGCGGGCCCCGGCGGGACCGTCACTCCCGCGCGCGCAGGCCGGCGACCACCGCGGCCAGACCCCTGACGGTCGGTGCGTCGAAGAACGCGTGCAGCGGCACCTCGACGCCCAGCCGGTCCAGGACCCTCGCCGAGATCCGGGTCATGGTGAGCGAATGGCCGCCGAGATCGAACAGATCCTCGGTGTCACCCAGGTCCGGGACCCGCAGCACCTCGCACCAGATCTGCCGTACCGACTCCAGCAGGTTCCCCGGGGCCGCCCCGGGCGCGGCGACCTCCTCCGGCGGGGACGGGAGCGCCGGGCGGTCGAGCTTGCCGTTCGGCGTGACCGGCAGGGCGTCGAGGGCGACGAACGCCTCGGGCACCATGTACGCCGGCAGCGACGCCGCCAGCGCGCGCCTCAGCTCCCCCTCGCTCGTGCTGCCGACGAAGTAGCCCACCAGCCTGCCGTCCCGCTGAGCGGCGGCGGCCCCGTCCACTCCGGGAACGGCGAGCAGCCGGGACTCGATCTCGCCCAGCTCGATCCGGTGGCCCCGGAGCTTGATCTGGTCGTCGGCTCTGCCGAGGAACTCCAGCCGTGCGTCGCCGCGTCGGCGTACCCGGTCTCCCGTCCGGTACATACGGCTGCCCGGCGGCCCGAACGGATCGGGCAGGAAGCGCTCGCGGTCCAGCTCCGGGCGGCCGAGGTAACCGCGGGCGAGGCCGGCCCCGGCGAGGTACAGGTCACCGGGGACGCCTTTCGGGACGGGTGCCAGCCGCTCGTCGAGCACGTAGGCCCGGGTGTTGGCCAGCGGACGGCCGATCGTCACCCGTTCGGGCTCGGGGCCGATCTCGTCCGCCGTCGACCAGACCGTCGCCTCGGTCGGCCCGTACAGGTTGACGAGTCTGCCGACCTTCGGGCGCAACCGCCGGGCCAGCGGCAGGGGGAGTGCCTCGCCCCCGGTGATCGCCGTGATCCCGGGTGCGGTGAAGCCCGCGTCCAGGAGCATCGCCCAGCCGGTCGGGGTCGCCTGCATATGGGTGACCCGCTGCCGGTCCACCAGTGCGCGCAGCGCCGAGCCGTCACGCGTCTGCGTCTCGCTCGCCATGACCACCGCGCCCCCGGTGACCAGCGGCAGGAACAGCTCCGGAACGGACATGTCGAACGCCGCCGAGGCCGACGCCAGCCAGCGGTCACCCGGCCGGGCGGCCAGCAGGTCCCGCATCGACAGCAGCAGGTTCACCAGCGAGCGGTGCGCGATCCGCACGCCCTTGGGGCGGCCGGTCGAGCCGGAGGTGTAGATGACATAGGCGAGGTCGTCCGGGGCCGGTGACGGGCGGGCCGTCCCGCCGGGCGCGCCGCACTCCTCGGCGGCCGCCAGCTCGGTGTCGCCCAGTTCGTGGGCGGCTCGGGAGTCCGCGAGGATGAACTCCAGCCGTTCCGCCGGATACTCCGCGTCGAGGGGAAGGTAGGCCGCCCCCGCCTTCAGGACCCCGAGCAGGCCGGCCAGCAGCCGTTCCGTCCGGCTCGCCCGCACCGCGACCAGATCTCCCGGACCGACGCCCCTGTCACGCAGCCGGTCGGCGACCCGCGTCGCGGCGGCGTCCAGCTGCGCGTAGGTGAGCCGCCGGTCGGCATGGAGGACCGCGACGGCATCGGGGCTGCGGGCGACCTGCCGCGCGAACAGGTCCGGGACGGTGGTCTGCGGACGGGCGACGGCCGTGTCGTCGTGGCCCGCGAGCAGGCGGTCCCGCTCCTCCTGGTCCAGCAGGGGGAGTTCGGCCAGCACCGTGTCCGGGGCGGTCGCGGCGTGGGTCAGCGCGGACAGCCAGTGCCGGCCGACACTTCGGACGTCGTCGCCCGTCAGCGAACCCGGCGGGTACTGGAGCACCGCGTCGATGCCGTCGGGCCCGTCCAGCAGGGTGACGCACAGGCGGTGGCGGACGGCGGCGCCCGCGGGAACCGGATCCACCGTGGCGACGAGGCCGGGGAAGTCCGGGGCGGAGGTCCACCGGCTGTAGGACAGATGGACCGGGGCCACCGCCGGACCGGGCCGCGTCCCCGCCGCGACCCCGGCCGGCGCCGCGCCGCGCACCCGGTGCGGGCCCCGCAGCGCGGCCCCGATCTCCCGGGCGAAGTCCGCGAACGCCGTGTCGCCCCGCGGAGCGGAGGAGAAGGGCAGTTCGCCGGCGTAGGCGCCGATGCGCGGGTACTCGTGCGGGGTGCGCGTGTCCAGATCGAGGGCCGTGACCGGGGCGGTGTTGCCGTAGCGGAACAGGAGGGCGTGCACGGATGCCACCAGCAGCTCGTAACGGGTGACGCCGGTCCGCTCCGCCACGTCCTGGAGCGAGTCCCGCACCCCGGCCGGTATCCGCAGCCGCACCGCGTCGTCGCTGCCCACGTCCTGGACGGCCCCGTCCAGGCCCGGGAGCAGCAGGTCGGCGCCGGCCGTGTCGTCCGCCCGGTACCACCGCCCGAGCGGTGACCCGGTGCCGGCCCGGGGCTCCTCGGCCGCGTCCGGACCGAGTTCCGGCAGCGCGGGATCACCACTCCCGGTCTCCGCCCGGTAGAACGCGGCGAGATCGGTCACGAACACCTCCACCGACGGCCGGTCGAAGACCAGGGGGTGCGCCACGACCAGCAGCCGGTGCTCGGCCGCCCCGAGCGACTGGAGCACCAGGCGGCACAGCGGTCCGCGGGCGAGGTCGAACGCGGCGGTGATGTGCTCCCGCGTGTCCTCCCGGCCGGGCCGGTCGAAGACCGGTTCGGGCCGGGTCGCGGCGGGGACGAGGACGGGCACGCCGGCCCGGTCCTCGACGGCGCGGCCGAGACCCGGGTGCCTGCCCAGCACGGCATCGCAGGCGCGGCCGAGCGCGGCGACGTCGAGGTCGCCGCGTAGGTGCACGGCGAACGACAGGTGGTCCACGGCACCACCGTCGCCGGACGGGCCGCCGGGCGGGATGAGGGGGGAGTCGGCCGGAACTTCGGGCATCACAGATCCTGTCACCGTCAGGGTGGAAATGAAATCGGTCTGCCTGATCTTCACTGTCCCCGGCAATTTTTCGGCAGTAGCGGGCAATGCTGCCCGAACGAACAATTCATGTGCCCAGAAGAGCAATTGACAGTCACTCCGGGTGCATCAATGATCGGGGTGTCGACGGAGCCCGGTATCCGATGGACGAATGTTTCCGTCCGTGCGTTGCCGCACGGATCGGAAAGGCGCGGACCGGCTCCCTCTCCATCACCCGGAAACCGCTTCCCGGTGCGTGTCCCCGGGCACGACTTCCCATCCGATCACCCTGGACACAGATGTCCTGCCGAGGGGAAAAGGCCAGCCTTGCCCGCGAACCACACGTTCCACGGTCCTGCCTCCGCATCCACGGAGGCGGCACCGCGGCAGACCACCACCGAAGTGCCGTGCGCGAGCGGGGCGAAGCCGCTGTCGTCGTTCTCGCAGCAGCGGCTCTGGTTCCTGACCCAGATGCGGGGCGCGGGCGAGGCCTACCACATACCGCTCGCCTTCGAGCTGCGCGGGCCGCTGGACCGCGGCGCGCTGACCCGCGCGCTCGACGCGCTGGCCGACCGCCACGAAGCGCTGCGGACCCGTCTGGTCGCCGTGGCCGGTGAGGTCCTCCAGCAGGTCGACCCGCCCGGGCAGGGCTTCACCCTGCGGGTGCACGACCTGACCGGCCGGCCCGACGCGGAAGCCGGGCTCGCCGCCCTGCGACAGCGGGAGGCCACCGCGCCCTTCGACCTCGCGCGGGGCCCGCTGTTCCGCGGCCGGCTGGTGGTTCTGGCGGCGGACCGCCACGTGCTGCTGGTCACCGCGCACCACATCGTGTCGGACGGCTGGTCGACCGGTGTGTTCACCCGGGAACTGGGTGCGCTGTACGCGGCGTTCCGCGAGGGCCGGGACGATCCACTGCCGCCGCTGCCGGTGCGGTACGCCGACTGGGCGGCCTGGCAGCGGCAACAGCTCTCCGAGGACGCGGCGGCCCGCCAGGCCGCGTACTGGAGTGAAGCCCTGGCGGGCGCGCCCGCCCTGCTCGACCTGCCGACCGACCGCCCGCGCCCGGCCCACCAGGACTACCGGGGCGCGCAGCTGCACCTCGAGTTCGACGCGGAGCTGACCGCCGCCCTGAGGGCACTGAGCCGGCGCCACGGCACGACCCTGTTCATGACCCTGCTGACCGGATGGGCGCTGGTGCTCTCCCGGTCGTCCGGGCAGACCGATCTGGTGATCGGCACGCCCACGGCCCACCGCAGTCGTACCGAGTTCGAAGGGCTGATCGGCTTCTTCGTCAACAGCCTGGCCCTGCGCGTCGACCTGTCCGGTGATCCGTCGGTGGCCGAGCTGCTGAAGCGGGTGCGGGGGGTGACGCTGTCGGCGCTGACGCATCAGGACCTGCCGTTCGAGCGGGTGGTGGAGCTGGTCAACCCGGCCCGCAGCACGGCGCACACGCCCCTGTTCCAGGTGATGTTCGCCTGGCAGAACACCGAGGGCGGCGAGCCGGCCCTCCCCGGTCTCGGCGTGACGCCGCTGGACGCGCCCTGCACCGCGGCCAAGTTCGACCTGGCGCTGTCACTGGGGGAGAGGGACGGCCGGGTCGTCGGCACCCTGGACTACGCCTGTGCGCTGTTCGACACCGAGACGGTCGAGCGCCACTGCCGGCAGCTGCGGAGGGTGCTGACGCAGATGGCCGCCGAGCCGCAGCGGTCCGTGACCTCACTGGAGCTGCTGTCCCCGCAGGAGCGCGCACAGCTGCTGGACGGGTGGAACGACTCGGCGCGTGACGTCTGCGCGGCACCGTTTCCCGCGCTGTTCGAGGAACAGGTACGCAGGTCTCCGGAGGCGGTGGCGGTGGAGTTCGGTCCGCTGTCGCTGTCCTACGGGGAGCTGAACGCACGGGCCAACCGGCTGGCCCGGCGGCTGACCGGGCTGGGCGTGGGCCCCGAGCGGGTGGTGGCGGTGGCGCTCCCCCGGTCGGTGGAGTGGCTGGTGGCGATCCTCGCGGTGATGAAGGCCGGCGGGGCCTACCTGCCGGTCGATCCCGACTACCCGGCCGAGCGGATCGCGTACATGCTCCACGACGCCGAACCGGCATGCGTCCTCACCGACGCGGCCACCGCGCCCGCCCTGCCCGGCACGAGCACCCCGCTCGTCCTGACCGGTACCGGCGCCGACACCGGGACTGCGACCGCGACCGCGGCCGGCCCGGGGGAGACGACCGACCTGACCGACGCGGAGCGCGGCGCCCCGCTCCGGCCGCACTGCGCGGCGTACGTCATCTACACCTCCGGTTCGACCGGCCGGCCCAAGGGCGTGGTCGTCACCCACGAGGGCATCGCCGCGCTCTCGGCGAGCCAGACCGAGCGCCTGGGCGTCACCTCGGACAGCCGCGTGCTCCAGTTCGCCTCACCGAGCTTCGACGCCGCCACCTGGGAGGTGTGCATGGCGCTGCTGACCGGCGCGCGGCTGGTGATGGCCCCGGCGGACGAGCTGCTGCCGGGCGAGGGTCTGGCCGGGGTGGTGCGCCGTCATGCCGTGACCCATGCCACCCTGCCCCCCGCGGCGTTGGCGGTGCTGCCGGCCGGCGCCCTGCCGGACGGGATGACCCTGGTGGTGGCGGGTGAGGCGTGCCCGCCGGCCCTCGTCGGGCAGTGGTCGGCCGGCCGCCGCATGATCAACGCGTACGGCCCGACCGAGACCACGGTCTGCGCCACGATGAGCGGCCCCCTGTCCGAAGCCGTCACCCCGCCCATCGGCACGCCCGTGGCCGGTACCCGGGTGTACGTGCTCGACGCGCAGCTCCGACCGGTGCCGCCGGGTGTCCGCGGGGAGTTGTACGTCGCCGGTGCGGGCCTGGCCCGCGGCTACCTGAACCGGCCCGGGCTGACCGCGCAGCGGTTCGTCGCCGATCCGTACGGGCCGCCCGGTACCCGTATGTACCGCACCGGGGACCTGGCACGGTGGCGTGCCGACGGGCAGCTGGAGTTCGCCGGCCGCGCCGACCACCAGGTGAAGGTGCGCGGCTTCCGCGTCGAACCCGGCGAGGTCGAGGCCGCCCTGCTGCGGCAGCCGGGCGTCCTCGAAGCCGTCGTACTGGCCGACAGCGACGGGACCGGCGAGACCCGCCTGATAGCCGGGATCGGACGGGGCGAGGCCGCGCCGCGACCGGTGGGCGAATGGCGCGCGGCACTCGCGCGGCTGCTCCCCGGCCACATGATCCCGCAGCTCTTCCTCGAACTGCCCCGGCTGCCGCGGACCGCCCACGGCAAGACCGACCGCGAGGCGCTGCTGAGGCGGGCACGGACGGCCGGGCCGGCCCAGGTCAACACCTCGACCCCGCGCGACCACACGGAGCTGGCGCTCTACCGGATATGGCGGCGGCTGCTGCTGCACGCCGACATCGGCATCCACGACGACTTCTTCGACCTCGGCGGCACGTCGATCTCCGCCATCAAACTGGCCCACGCCGTCCGCGAGGAGTTCGGTGAGACGCTGCCGCTCCGCGACATCATGCTGCACCCCACCATCGAGGCGCTCGGCGGACGGCTGCGGCGGGGGTCCCCGGCCCGGCCCCCCGGCAACCTCATCACCTTCCGCGACGGCGACGGCCACCGCCGCGTCGTCTGCGTCCACCCCGGTGGCGGCACGGCCTTCTGCTACCTGCCGCTCGCCAGGGCCCTGCCGGAGGACTGCGGCGTCTACGGCATCCAGTCCCCGGGCCTGGACCCCGGTGAGACCTTCCTGCCCACGGTCGAGGCCATGGCGGACAGCTACCTGCGGCTCATCGCCCCCCTGCTCGACGGGCCGCTGGTGCTCACCGGCCTCTCCTTCGGGGGCCTCGTCGCCCACGAGATGGGACGCCGACTGGCCCTCGCCGGACACACCGAGGTGAGCGTGGTCCTCCTCGACACGCACGGTGCGGACGATGACGGCGACGGCGACGGGGACGCCGGCGTCCAGCCGGTGGACATGGCCGAGTTCCGCGAGAAGCTGGTCCGGTTCAACGGCATGTACCCCGGTATCGAGGACGAGCAGATCGAACGGTACTACCGGGTCTACAACCACAACCGGTCGGCCGCGCACGCCTACCGGGCACCGTCCACCCCGGCCCGGCTGGTGCTGCTGCAGGCCACGGAGGGACTCGACGACCGCGAAGTACGGGCGGCCGGGGACTTCTGGCGCCGGCGCGCCGGCACCGGCCTCCAGGTGGAGCGACTGGCCTGCGACCACTGGGAGATCCTGGAACCCGCCGGGGTGCCACGCGTGGCCGCGCTGATCCGATCCGAGCTGGCCCGGCGGCCGGCGTCCCGTCCGGTGCCGCACGAGGCCCGGCCCGTCCAGCCCGATCAGGCGCAGAAGGCATGATGGAACCCACACCGACCGCACCGGCCCCCTCGACCGTCCAGAGCGCGCCGGCCGGTTCCAGGACGGCGGGACTGGCCGGGAGCGTGCTCGCCCAGGCCCGCCGCACCCCGGCCGCCGTCGCCGTCATCGACGGCGAACGGCACCTCGACTACGCCGCACTCGACTCCGCCAGTGCCGCCGTCGCCGACGCCCTGCGCCGTCGTGGCATAGGGCCCGGCCAGGCGGTAGCGGTCTGCCTGCCGCGGTCCTGGCAGCTGGTGAGCGCCATGCTCGGCATCCTGCGCCTGGGCGCGGTGGTGGTACCACTGGACGCGCAGAGCCCGCCCGAGCGGCGCGGCCACATCCTCACCGACTCGTCCGCCGTGGCGCTGATCCACGGCGAGGCGGCACCCGACGGCCTGCCCGCCGGCGTGCTGCCGCTGGCGGTCGAGGCCCTGCTCCACGCCGCTCCGGCCGCCGCGGACATCCCCCCGGCGGCCGCCACCGCCGCACCGGTCTCCTTCGTCTTCTACACGTCCGGTACCACCGGACGCCCCAAGGGCGTCGAAGTGCCGGACGCCGGCATCCTGCGTCTGGCACGGCCCGGTTACCTCGAACTGCCCCAGGGGGCGCGCTACGCCTGCCTGTCCAACCCCGCGTTCGACGCCCTGAGCTTCGAGGTGTGGGTGCCGCTGCTGACCGGCGGCTGCTGCGTCGTCCTCGGCGACGAGGTCGTGCAGTCCCCCGAGGTACTGGCGGCGGAGCTGCTGCGCCGGCGCGTCGACACGCTCTTCATGACCGTGGCGCTGTTCAACACGGTGGTCGACAGGGTTCCGCACTGCTTCGCCGGAGCCGGCCAGGTGCTGGTCGGCGGTGAGCAGCTCAACGCACCGGTGATCCGCCGCTGGTACCGGGACAACCCCGCCAGCCGCACCCGGCTGTTCAACGTGTACGGCCCCACCGAGGCCACGACCTTCGCCCTGTGCCACCCCATCCCCCGGGCGTTCGACCGGGACGTGGTCCCCATCGGGCGGACGCTGCCGGGCACCGAGGCCCTCGTGCTGGCCGACGGCGCACGACCGGCCGTGACCGGCGAGCTGGGCGAACTCCTCCTCGCCGGAGAGGCGCTGGCGGCCGGCTACCGCAACCTGCCGGACGAGACCGCACGCCGCTTCGTCCGGCTCCCCGGGCACGACGGAGGACGGACCCGGTACTACCGCACCGGCGACCTGGTCAGGCGCGGCACCGACGGACTCGTCGAGTACGTGGGGCGCGCCGACCGCCAGGTGAAGGTCCGCGGCTTCCGCATCGAACCGGGGGAGCTGGAGCGGCACATCCTGACCCATCCGGCGGTCCGGCAGGCCCACGTCTGCACACGCCGTGACGAGGAACGGGGCGTCAACGAACTCCTCGCCTACCTGGTGGCCGGGGCCGACCTCACGTTCGACGACTTCGACCGTCACCTGGCGGCCGGTCTGCCGCCTTACATGCGACCGCACCGGATCCACCTGATCGACGAACTGCCGCTCAACGCCAACGGCAAGGTCGACCGGACCGCCCTGCTGCGGCGCGACGACGGCCGGCCCTGGCGGCGTACCGGGGCCACGGCTCCCGCGGCCGACGCCACCGAGTGGCAGCGCCAGGTGCTCGACCTGGCGGGCGAGGTCCTCGGGGTGACGGGTCTGCGCCTGGACGACCGCTGGATCGCCAGCGGGGGCGACTCCCTCAAGGCCCTGCGCCTGCGCTTCGAGGTGCGGCGCCGCTGGGGCTGCGAACTGCCGCAGAGCCTCGTCCTGCGGGCCGACCTCGCCGAACTGGCCGCCGCCGTCCGGGCCGGCCGCACCACGAACCCCTCGCCCCATCCGGCGCCCCCCGCCCCGGCGGGCGCCCGCTCCGCGCCGGCCACCTCCGAGCAGCAGCGGCTCTGGCTGCTGCACCAGCGCGACCCCCGGTCCTGCGCCTACAACGTCGGGCTGTCCTTCCGGATCCGCGGCACCGTCGACACAGCGGCACTGCGCCGCGCACTGTGCCGGCTGGTGGTACGCCACCCGGCGCTGCGCACCGCGTTCGACACCACCGCCGACGGACTGCGCCAGGTGGTGTCCGAGCCGTACGACCCGTGGACGGAGCCACCCGCCGACCTGGGCGGTGACGAGGAGAGCCGCGGCGGCCACGCCCGCCGCTTCTTCGCCACGCCCTTCGACCTGTCCCGGCCACGACTGCTGCGGGCGAGCTGGCTGGCCGAGGACGGGGGCGGCGTGCTGCTGCTGCACCTGCACCACATCGCGGTCGACGGCTGGTCGCTCAACGTGCTCTTCCGCGAGCTGTCACAGGAGTACGCGGCCGCACCGCGCGGGGACGAGGACGCCCCGGCCCCCGCGCCGACCCCGCTCGACTTCGCCACCTGGCAGACCGACTGGTTCACCCGGCCCGCCTACCTGACGCAGCGCGCCGAACTGCGCGCCCACTACGGCGAGGCGGAGGAGGAAGAGGACGAGACGGACGTCCTGACGCCTTCGGCACCGGTCCGCTCCACGGTTCGCGCCGAGGGCCGTCTCGTGCACACGGCCCTGGACCCGGTGCACCGCGCACTCCTGGACCGGCTCTGCTGCGAACTGGGGCTGACCCGCTTCCAGGTGCTGCTGGGTGTGTTCGCCTGGAGCCTGTACGGCGTCACCGGCCGCTCGCGGCTGCGGGTCGCGAGCCCCGTCGCCAACCGTCCCGTGCAGGAGTTCGAAGCCAGCGTCGGCATGTTCGCCAACACGGTGCTGCTACCCCTGCGGGTCGCGCCCCGCGAGACGCTCCGCGCCGGGCTGCTGCGTCAAGGCGCCGCCGCACAGGCCGTACTGGACCGGCAGGACGTGGCCCTGGCCGACGTACTGGCCGACCGGGACGCGCACGACGAGGGCCAGCCGTTCGACTTCCTGTTCGTGCTGGAGAACACCGACTTCTCCGCGCTGGCGCTGCCGGGCTGTGACGCCCGCCCCGAATGGCACGCCCCGGCCGACGCCAAGTGCCCGCTGACGCTGTCCGTGGTCGAGCACGAAGACGGCTTCGACTGCCTGTGGGAGTACGCCGGCACCCACTTCGACGCCCCGGACGTGCGGGCGATGGCCGACCTGTTCCGCACCGGCCTGAACCGGCTGGCCGAGGACCGTGACGCCACCGTCGCCCGCCTGGTGACCCCCTACCGGGCCAGCCTCCCCGACCCCGGACGCGGCGCCCCGGCGGAGCCGGCCTTCACCACGGTGGCCGAAGGCTTCGCCCGCCAGGTCCGCCTGACGCCCACCGCACCCGCGCTGGCGACCGGTGACCGCACCCTCAGCTACGCCCGGCTCGACGCGCACGCGGCGGCTCTGGCCGCCGAACTGCGGGAGCGGTTCCCGTCGCCACCGGACGACGACGGTCCGCGCGGCGTCGCACTCCACCTCGGCCCCTCGGTCGAACACGTGGTGGCGCTGCTCGCACTGGCCCGCCTCAACATCACCGCGGTGCCGCTCGACCCCGGCTACCCACCGGCCGTACTGCGTCAGATCCTGGACCAGGTCGAGCCGCTGTGCGTGCTCGTCGCACCGGGCGGCCAGGACGCGCTCGACGCGATCGCCCCGCCGGGCCTGCCCCGCCTCCCGGTCACCCTGTCGACCGGCCCCGCGCCCACGCCGGCGCCGCACGAGGGCCGACGGCCGCTGTACACGCTGTTCACCTCCGGCTCCACCGGCACCCCCAAGGGCGTGCGGGTGTCCGACCGCACCCTGTGCAACCTCCTCCACTGGCAGAGCGAATCCGGTGGCCTGGCCACGGCCGCCGTCACCCAGCAGTTCTCCATGCTGTCCTTCGACGTCTCCTTCCAGGAGATCTTCGGCACCCTGTGCGGCGGCGGCTGTCTGCACCTGGTGCGGCCCGACTGGCGGCAGGACGCTCCCGCCCTGCTGGCCCAGCTGGAATCGGCCGGCGTGGAACGGGTCTTCATGCCCTACGTCGCCCTCCATCTGCTCGCGGAGCACGCCGTCCACCTCGGCCGCTACCCCTCGCGACTGCGCGAGGTGATCACCGCGGGCGAGCAGCTGCTGTGCACGGACGCCATCCGCCGGTGGTTCGCCGGGATGCCCGGCGCCCGCCTGTTCAACCACTACGGCCCGACCGAGACCCATGTCGTCAGCGGACTCCGCCTGGACGGCGACCCGGCGCACTGGCCGGAACGCCCGGCGATCGGGCGTCCCGTGGCCAACGCCTGGCTGCGCGTGGTCGACGAGGCCGACCAGCCCGTACCACCGGGCTGCCCCGGGCGGCTGCTCATCGGCGGCCCCATGGTCTCGCCCTGCTACCTGGGCGACGCGGAACTCAACCGGACCCGTTTCGTGGAACTGCCCGGACTCGGGCTGTTCTACCGTACGGGCGACCGGGCCCGCTTCGACCGCGACGGACTGCTGCACTACCTGGGCCGCGACGACCACCAGATCAAACTGAGCGGCCACCGGCTGGAACTCGGCCAGGTCGAGGCCGCGCTGCTGCGGCACCCGCGGATCGTCAACGCCGTGGTGGTCCGCGACGGCGAACAGCTGACCGCCTGCCTCCAGTGCCGCGACGTCCGCCCCTCACCGGAGGAACTGGCGAGCCATCTGGCACCGCTGCTGCCCTCCTACGTACGGATCCAGCGCTTCCGGTCGCTGGAGGTGCTGCCGCGCACCCCCAGTGGCAAGCTGGACCGCCGCCGGGCGCTGGACGCCCCCGGCGAGGAGCTGAGCCCGCGCGCCGCCACCGCGCCCCGCCTGTCCCCGCTGGAGGCGCTGCTCACCGAGCTGTTCGAGGCGGTGACCGGCACACCGATCCAGCCCGACCAGCGCTTCTTCGACGCCGGCGCCTCCAGCCTTCACCTGATGCGCTTCCAGCTGCGCTGCGCCACGGAACACGAGCTGCCGCTGACCGTCCCCGACCTGTTCGAGCATGTGACCATCCGCCGCCTGGCACGTTCCCTGGAAGGGCGGCCGACGACGGCGGGGCGGCCGACGCCCGGCACCACGGCGGAGCGGCCGACGGCCGCCGCCACAGCCGCGAGCCGGCCGCCGGCGGCCGATGAGCCGGTCGCCGTCGTCGGCATGGCGGTACGCCTGCCCGGCGCCGACGACCTGGCCGCCTTCTGGCAGATGGTGGAGAGCGGCCGTCGCGGCATCGAGCACTTCGACGCCGCGGACGGTCTGGTCGGCGCCCGCAGCCAGATGTCCGGTCTGCTGGCCTTCGACCCGGAGCACTTCGGCATCAGCCGACGGGACGCGCGCCTCATGGACCCGCAGCAGCGCCACCTGCTGATGAGCTGCGCCCAGGCGCTGGCCCACGCCGGTGTCGCCGACCCGGCCGGGCGGTACGTCGGGCTGATCGCGGCCTGCGGCGAGAACACCTACTTCCAGTCCATGCTCCGCGAAGCCGATCCGGCGCACCTGCCCGACGGCTTCCAGATGGCGACACACCACGACAAGGACTTCCTCGCCACCAAGGCGGCCTACCACCTGGGCCTGACCGGACCGGCGTTCACCGTGCAGGCCGCCTGCGCCAGCTCGCTGGTGGCCGTGCACCTCGCGGCCGGCCTGCTGCGCCAGGGCGACGCCGAGGTGATGCTGGCCGCGGGAGTGCTCGCCGACCCGCAGCTGACCGGCGGGTACACCTACCAGCCCCAGCACATCTTCTCCAAGGACGGACACTGCCGGCCGTTCAGCGACGACGCCGACGGCACCATCGGTGCCAGTGGCGTGGGCGTGGTGGTGCTCAAACCGCTGCGGCTCGCGCGGCGCGACGGCGACACCGTCTACGCGGTGGTCACCGGTTCGGCCCTCAACAACGACGGCGCCGGCAAGCTCGGCTACAGCGCCCCCTCACTGGCCGGCCAGCGCGAGGTGATCCGCGCCGCCCTGCGGCGCGGCGGCCGTACCGGCGCCGACGTCGGCTACGTCGAGGCGCACGGCACCGGCACCCGGCTCGGCGACCCGGTCGAGGTGGGCGCACTGCGCCAGGCCCTGGACCTCGGCGCCTCGGACCGCTGCGCGCTGACGTCGGTGAAGAGCCAGATCGGTCACCTGGGCGCCGCCGCGGGGGTGGTCGGACTGGTGCGGGCCGCCCTGGCCGTCCATCACGGCGTGATCCCGCCCAACGTCGGCTTCCACCGCGTCAACCCGGCGATCGGCGACCTGACGCCGTTCCACGTCCCCACCGAGGCCCGGCCCTGGCCGGCGGACCGGCCCCGGGTGGCGGCTGTGAGCAGCTTCGGCATCGGCGGCACCAACGCCCACCTGCTGCTGGAAGAGGCACCCGCGCCGGCCGAGCCGCCCGCCGCCGCCATGCCCTGCCTGATGCTGTCCAGCAGCAGCGCGGAGGGCCTGCGCGCCGACGCCTCCCGCATCGCGGACTACCTCCAGGGCCGGCCCGAGGCCTACGGCCGGGTACTGCGGCACCTCCAGGCCGGCCGTCCACCGCGCCGCTGGCGGATGGCCGGGGTCTGTCCCGACGCCGCCACCGCGGTGGCCTGGCTGCGCACGGCGGCCGGCGTCGAGGTGGCACCGGACGAGGGAAGCCTCACCGCCGCGGCCCACACGGCCCGGGAGCTGACCGACGCCTGGCTGGCGGGGCGGACGATCCACTGGCCGGCCGGACCGGCGCAGGCGCCCTGGGACTTCCCGCCGCCCGCCTTCCGGCTGACCGACCACGACTTCGAGCGCGCCCCGTCCGCACCCGGGCCGGCGGCCCCCGACGAGCATGCTCGGCGGCTGCCCGAAGCCGAGTGGCTGCACCAGCCGCACTGGGTACGGCTGCGCCGGGCCGTGCCCGCCACCCCCGGCACACCCGAACGCGATCTGCTGGTGGTCCTGACGGCCGCACCGCTGCCCGAGGCCGCGGTGCGGCCCTTGGAAGCGGTCTACACCAGGGTGGTCCGGGTCGGCGCGGCGGACGCCTTCGCCCGGCTGGCGCAGGACCTCTACCAGGTCGACCCGGCCGACCCCGACTCGCTGGGCCTGCTCCTCGACGCGCTGGCCGACGAGGCCCGGACGGGCATCGACTGGCTGCACGCACTGCCGCTCGCGGTCGACGGCGCGGTGGGCGAGGAGTCGCTCGCCCGTGCGCGCTGGGCCTGCGTCGACACCCCCGCCGCCCTGGTCCGGGCGATGACCGCCCGGCCGAAGGTGGGGCCGCACCGTGCCTTCTGGCTCTCGCACCGGGCCCAGCCCGTGGAGGGCGGCGTGGACCGGCCCGAACTCGGCCTCCTGGCCGGTGTCTGCGAGGTGGCGCCGCAGGAGTGCGCCGTCACCGGCCGGTGGCTGGACCTGCCCGGAGCCGGCCTCGCCGACTGGGCGCCGCTGCTGGCGCCGGTACTGGCGGAGGCGGAGCCCCCCGCGCCGACACGGCGCCGGCTGGCGCTGCGGCAGGGCTACTGGTGGGAGCCGACGCTGCTGCCGGTCACCGCGCCCACCGCGCCCACCCCTCCGCTTCCGACAGCGGACCAGGGCGTCCACCTGATCCTGGGCGGCACGGGCGGCATCGGCGGTACCCTCGCGGCCTGGCTGCTGGAGCACACCGGGGGCCGGGTGATCCTCGTGGCCCGGCGGCCGGTCCTGCCGGCCGGCCTGGCACCGTGGGCCGACCGCGTCCAGATGGTCGCGGCCGACCTGGCCGAGCAGGCGCCCGCGGCGGTGCTGACCCTGATCGAGCGGTACACCGACCGGGTCGACGGTGTGGTCCACGCCGCGGGCGTGGCGGCCGGAGGCCTGATCGCCCGGCGCGACGCCACCGTCATGCGTCGCGCCACCGCGGCGAAGCTGAACGGCGCGCTGCTGGTCGAGCTGCTGGTCCGGTGCTACCGGCCACGGTTCGCCGCGTACTGCTCGTCCATGGCGGCCCTGTTCGGCGGCATCGGACAGCTCGACTACGCCGCGGCGGCTGGTCTGCTGGACGGTTTCGCCCGCTACCGGGCCACCCCGGTGGACACCACGCTGCGGCTCGGCATCGACTGGGACGTCTGGAACGAGGCCGGGATGGCCCAGGAGGCCCTGCGGTCGGACGCCCGCCACCAGGCGCACCTCGCGGTCGGCCTCGGGGTCGCGGAGGGCCGCCGGGTGTTCGAACGGGCCCTGCGGCTGCAACTGCCTCAGCTGCTGGTGTCCACCACCTCCCTGGAGGAGGCCCGCGCTTTCTACGCGGCCCCGGCCGAAGCTCCGGGCCGGGCGGCGCAGGAGGCCGTGACCCGCCACGAGGGGACCTCCCGGGCCGCCGCACAGCTCGCCGAACACCTCTGCCGCTGGCTGGGGGTGGAGGAGCTCGACCCGGACGCGTCCCTGTACGACCTGGGCGCGGACTCCCTGACCTTGCTGGACCTGATCAGCGAGGTGAAGCGGCACTTCGGCGTCGACCTCGAACTGTCCCGGCTGAGCCACCGGGTGAGTCTGACGGAGGTGCTGTCCCGGCTCGCCGAGCCGCCCACCGAGGACGGGCCGGCCGCCGGCCACCTCACCGAAGCCCATCCGTCCCGGACCCAGGCGGCCCCGGCCCAAGTGGCTCTGGAGGTGTGGCAGGAGGGCGGGGGACACGACGTGCTGTGCCTGATCCATCCCGTCGGCGGTGACATCCAGGCGTACCGCGCGCTGGTGTCGTCGCTCGACCCGCGGCTCACCGTCTGCCTGATCGCCGACCCCGCCCTGCGAGGGCACGTGCCGCACCGCTCGTTCGAGGAGCGGGCCCGCCACTACCACGCCGCGCTGCGGCACCGCTTCCCGCACGGTGAGGGGCGGCTGTACCTTTCCGGCTGGTCCTTCGGCGCCTGGATGGCACTGGCGATGGCCGCCGAGGAGGAAGCGGCCGGGCGGACGGCGGACGGCCTCTTCCTCATCGACCCGCCCCCGCCCGGTGCCGGGCCGCGCTTCGAGGACTACGACGAAGCGGGGATCGAAGAGGTCTTCACCCAGGAGCTGCGCACGGGCGGCCCGGACGCGGCGGCGGGCCGGGCGGCGCGGGACTACGCCGAGCGGCTGGCCCGCTGCTGCCGGGCCAACCTCGCCGGCATGGCGCGGTACGAGCCGGCGCGCCTGTCCCGCACACCCGTCCGGCTCTGGCTGGCGGCGCGCCCCGCGGCCGGCATGGACGCGCTGGGCACCCCTGACGAGCAGCTGCGCCTGTGGCGGGCACACCTGCCCCGGCCGGCGCACGTGCGGATCGCGGACACCGACCACTACGGCATCGTCCGGCCGCCCCACGTACGGACGGTGGCCGAGGAGATCAACGCGGCGACGTCGCCCGTCCCCGGGAACGACTGACGCGGCCAGCCCCGAACGAACCCGACGTGCACACCGCCCCACCCCGGTCCGGTCCGCAGGACGGCACCGGCCACCGCCCCCGTACCTGACGACCCGAGGCCACGACCGTGCATCCCCATCAGAACCCGTACCAGTCCCTGCCGCCCCGCTCGTTCTGGCGCTCCGCCGTGGCCGAGCCGGACCCCTTTGCCATCGGCGACCTGTGGACGCCCACGTTCTCCCTCGGGCAGGACGAACCTGTCCTCACCGCCGGGTCCTGCTTCGCGCGCCACCTCGGCCCCGCCCTGCGCGACCGCGGCATGAACTGGCGGGAGACCGAGCCAGCGCCGCCCGGACTCACGCCGGCCGAGCGCCTGAGCCGCCAGTTCGGCGTGTTCTCCTTCCGCACCGGCAACATCCACACCGCCGCCGCGCTCCGGCAGTGGCTGTCCTGGGCGAGCGGGGAGACCGGCCCGCCCGACGAGGTCTGGGTCGAGGACGGCCGCGTCTTCGACCCGTTCCGCCCCTCGCTCGAACCCGGCGGGTACGACTCGGCGGAGGCGATGCTGGCCGCGCGCCGGACGACCCTGGCGGCCATCCGCGACGCCGTCGCCACGGCCGGCTGCCTGATCTTCACCCTGGGTCTGACCGAGGCGTGGGAGAACCGTTCCACCGGCGCGGTCTACCCGGTCTGCCCCGGCACCGTGCGCGGGACCTACGACGCCGGGCAGCACGGCTTCCGTGACTTCACCTTCGCCGAGGTGCACCGCGACCTGGCGGCCGCCCTCGGCATCGCGCGCGCCGCCAACCCGCGGCTGCGCATCGTGCTCACCGTCTCGCCCGTACCGCTGACCGCCACCGCCACCGGCGGCCACGTGCTCACGGCCACCACCTACTCCAAGTCGGTGCTGCGGGCCGTCGCCGGGCAACTGGCACGGGAGCACGACCACATCGACTACTTCCCCGCGTACGAGATGATCACCGGCTCCCCCTTCAAGGCGGCGTTCTTCGAGCCGAACCTGCGCACGGTCACGCCGGAGGGCGTCGCCTTCGTCATGCGCCAGTTCTTCGGCCCGCTCGTCCCGCGTCCGGCCGGCCCGCAGCCGGGCACCGGCACCGGACCCGACCACGGAGAGGACGTCTGGTGCGATGACGCCGTACTCGACTACTACAGCCCCCGCTAGGTTCCTGCTCCTGGGCGACTCGCACGCCGGCCCGGTCGGCCGGGCGGCGAAGGAGGCGGGCATCCCCTTCCACGGAGGGCCGATCGGCGCCGGACGGGAGTTCACCGCCGAGTTCTTCGACGTCCAGGGGGACGACATCGTCTTCCGCGGCGCCGCGGCGGACCGTTATTACCGCCGCTTCCTGACCGAGCTGGGCATCGCCGAACTGGGCGCGCTGACCGTCCCGCTGGTGTCGACCCTCGGTTTCAGCGCCCACTTCGTCGCCACCGTGGAGAACTGGAAGGTCTACCGGGTTCGCGGCGAGTTCCCGCCGGGCTTCCTGTCGAGCCGGATGTTCGACGACATCGTCCTCGCCATGTGCCGCGGAGCGCTGGACTTCTACCGGCATGTGCGCCGGCTCGGCCTGCGGACGCTCGCGCTGATGCCGCCCCAGCGCGTGCCCGGCCACTCCGACACCGCGGTGTTCATGGCCGCGCAGGACACCGTCCGCCGGGCCCTCCTCCCGCTCGGGGTCGAGATCGTCGACCTGCGCGACCGGGCCACCGACGCCACGGGCCTGCAGCGCCCCGAGCTGTGCGAGCCCCACGACACCATCCACGGGAACCTGGCCTTCGGCCGGATGCTCCTGGCCGAGTTGCTGGCGCGCGGGCTGTGACCCCGCACCGCGCGGACGAACACGAAGAAGGAAGCCGCATTCATGGAGACGTTCGCACTCGATGCGCTCGAACGCATCACCACCAGGCCCAGGACGGCGTACGAGACGATCGGGGCCGACCCGCTGACCCCCGTCATCGGCGCCGAGATATCCGGTGTCGACCTGTCCCGCGAACTGCCGGACCGGCAACTGGAGGAGATCAGGCACGCCTTCCTCGAACACCACGTGCTCGTATTCCGCGACCAGACGCTGTCGATCAGCGACCACAAGCGCTTCGCCGCTCACTTCGGTGAACTCCGGCCCCTGCCGGTGGCCGTCCCCGAAGGCCGCGACCCGGTCGTCCTGGAGATCAGCGCCACCAAGGACTCCACCGACGTCGACGGCCACGGCTGGCACGCCGACGGGACCTCCAGCGCCGAACCGGCACTCGGCTCGATGCTCCACATCACCCGCACGCCGGACGCCGGCAGCGGCGGCGACACCCTGTTCGCCAACATGCACCTCGCCTACGAGATGCTGTCCCCGGCGATGAGGGCCTTCCTGGACGGCCTCACCGCGATCCACGACGACGCCGTCGCCTGGCAGGGCCACACCCCACCGGAGGGATACGTCCTGCCCAGGAACGAACACCCGGTGGTGGTGCGCCACCCCGAGACCGGCCGCAAGCTGCTGTTCGTCAACCCCGCCTACACCTCGCACATCGTGCAGTTGTCCGGCGACGAGAGCAGGGCGCTGCTCGGCATGCTGTTCGACCTGGCCGCCCGCCGGCCGATGCTGAGCTGCCGGGTCCGCTGGACCCCCGGCACGCTGGTGTTCTGGGACAACCGCTGCGTCCAGCACCACGCGATCTGGGACTACTACCCCCACGCGCGCCACGGCCGGCGGGTGACCGTCAAAGGCCGGCGGCCCGAGGCCTGAGGGCCGCCGGTGGCACGGACGGCTCAGGCCGCCGCCCGGGCCAGGCTGTCGACGAGTCCGCCGGCCAGCCGCCGGTGAGCCGTGCGGAGCCGTTCCTCCCGCTCCCCGGTTCCTTCCCGGACCGCCGTCCGCTCCCGGCCGGCCCAGGCATGGGCGTAGACCCGCGCGTGGGCGAAGGGGCAGGCCGCCGCGTAGGCGTGCGCGTCCGCCGCGGCCCAGGCCACCGCTGTCGCACCGGCGTTCGCCAGGGCGTTGCCGTCCGCGAAGGACGTGACGTTGGCTCCGGTGTTCAGCTCGGCGTAGCCGTGCGCGAACTCGGCGGCCCGCTCCGCCCCGTAGGCGTTCGCGACGGCGTAGGCGTGGGCCCCGGCGTACGCGTGGGCGAACGCGTCGTCGTAGGCGTAGGCGAGACGGTACGCCTCCCGCAGCGCCGGTCCGAGCACCGCCTGCCACTCGGACGCCGCCGTCCGTTGACCCGCCAGCGCGCGGACGTGCAGGTCCTGGACGGCCCGCTGCGGCTGCGGCGACCAGCCCCGCCGGGCGCACGCCTCCGCCAGCATCGGCGCGACGGCGTGAGCGTGCCAGTCGTGCACCACGGTGAACGGCACCCGGCCGCCCAGACGCCCCAGTTCCCCGTGCAGACGAAACGCCCAGTCCTTCGCGGCGGCGGTGCCCTGGCCGTCGTACAGCACGGCGACCACCTGCCACAGCCAGTCCGGCAGTCCGGGGCCGGACGAGGAACCTTCCTCGGGCGGGCGGGCTGGGACCACCAGGCCTGCTTCGAGCCGCGCGAGCAACTCGCCGAACGACGCGGGGACGGCCGGGGGACGGCTCATACGGTTCTCCTGTCTCGACGGTACACGCCTGCGCGGACACCGCTACGGGACTGCCGGCAGGCTTCGGAGCCTCCAAGAGGAGCACGGCAGGACCCGTCGGGCGGGCGCATCCTGCCCCGAAGGGCACGGTCTGTGCCCTCACGGAGCGAAGCGCCAGGTCACGCCGGGCGGTGGCGCCGGCCGCGGTGGACCGGCGGACCGGCGCGTTTCTACAGTTGACCGCCGGTCCCCGGGTGCGCCGGCCGGTCGCATCCCGCCCACGGGCAGGGAGACCGCCCTCTCAGGGAGAACCAAGCGCATGAGCGGCAACCAGACAGGAACGGAAGCCGGCCCGCAGCCGACGGCGTCCGCTCGCGCGGGCACGGCGAGGCCCGGGGGCCGGCACAGTGCCCCCCGTCCGGAAGCGGTCCGTACGTCCCCCTGGCACAGCAGGCGGCAGCAGGCCCCGGCGGCAGCACGCCCCTCCTCGCCGCGGGGCGGCCCCACGGCGCCTTCCTCACCCGAGGCACGCCGCGCCACCGGACCGGCCGACGCGGCAGCGGCCCGCGAGGGAGCGTCACCTCGTGCTGCCGGCCGCTCAGGAAGGAGCGTCCCGGCGCTCACGGCCCACCGCGCGGGTGAGGCGTGGCTGATCTCCCCGGCCGGCACCGCGGATCCGCAAGCCCTGTCCTTCGCGGCCGGCCTCGCCCGGGATCCGGGGTGCGCCGTCCTGGTGGTCGACCTGCCCGACGAGACCGACGACCGCACGCTCGAACAGATGGCACGGGCGGTCCCCCCGGGGGAGAACGGCATCCGGCTGGTCTTCGGCCGCTCTCCGCTACCCGGGGCCGTGGCCGTGGCCCGATGGCTCGCCGACCGGCTGGGCAGGACGGTGATCGCGGCGGCCGGGTCCCCGCTGCCGTCCTGCGGCGGCGGCCTGTTCATCGGCGCGGACCGCGGAGCGGGATGGGTGCGCTGCGAACCCGGCGCACCCGAGGCGTGGGACTCCAGGGGCTTCCCGAAACCGTCCTGGGAGTCCTTCCTGCCCGACCGGCCCTGGTCGCTGGGCACGGTCGTGGCGGAACCCGTCCCCGCGGGCCTCTGGCTGCGCCCGGCGGAGGAGGGCACGTCCACCGACGACCACCGGATGCGTCTGTACGGCAGGCTCCCGGTCTCCTCCGAGCTGCTCACCGTGGTGGCCGGCGTTCCAGGAACGGAGCCGTTGCCGCTGGCGGATGTCGCCCGTCTGTGGCAGGGACTGCCTGCGCACCTGTGGCCGGCGGTGCGGTTCCTCTGTTACGGGCCCACCCGCCTGAGCGGAGGACGGCACTTCGGGGACGTCCTCGCCCAGGTGATCGGCGAACCCGTACGGATGTACAACGGGATGCCCGGCGGAGCCGACGACGGCGGTGAGGTGCTGCTGGTGCGGGCGGACGGCTCACCGGGCCGTCCGCTGCTGGGTCAGGAGTTCGTGCACCTGCCGCCGGCCCGCTCCGCCGGGCCTTCACCGACCCCGTACGCGGCGGCTCACCGCTGGCCGCTCGGCGACCTCCAGGAGATCCGCCCCGGCCTCCACATCCTCGCGGAGGACGCCGTCGTCGAGGTGGTGCGCAGCGGTCTGTGGGTGCGCCTGCCGCACAACCCCCCGCACGCGGCCGAGGTGCGGTCGGCCGACCCGGACCCGGGCCGGGAGCGGGTCCTGTGCGACGCCCACTCCGAAGAGGCGCTGCCCCGGCTCAGGCAGCTCGCCGCGGACCTGGTGCAGAGCTTCCCGCCCGAACTGCGCCGGGCGGTACGCCTGGGCGTCTGCCGCCCCGCCGTCACGGCCGGCGGCCGGACCTCGGCCAGGTCCGCCCCGCGGGCCGGCGGCCGCCCCGCTCCCGCACCGTCCCACGGCGGTCCCCGCCCGGAGCCGGGCGCCGGCCGGACCGGCGGGGCACGGTCGCGCACCGCGCCGGACACCACGGACGAGGGCTCCCTGTCCATCGCGGCCGAGATACTGCGCAGGCATCCCGGACTCACCGCGGACCGCCGGCATCCGGACGCCGTCGCCGGTCTCGCGGCCGTGCTCCGCCGGCTGGCGGGGACCGGGGAGGCGGACGGCGCCGGAGCGGAGGCGGCGACCGGCGGGTCCGCGTCGCCCGGCAGCGAACTGCTGCGCACGGGGCTGGGCATGCTTCCCGTGCACCGCGGGGCGACGGGCCTGCGGGCGACGCTCGACGAGGCGATGCGGCAGTGGTACGCCGGGCAGCCGCTGGTGGTCGACCCCCAGGTGTGCGAGGCGTCGGCACTGGGACCCCGCGACGAACCGGGCAACACCGACTTCCTCATCTGGTCGGTGGACGGCCGCCGCACGGACCTCCTCGACCCGCTGTGCCCGGACCGGGTGCTGTTCCTGCCCGGCTCCCGGTTCCGGGTGCTGCAGGCCGAGGCCGGTGTCCCGGACGTCGTCATGATGCGCGAGGTCGGCCCCGGCGAGGCACCCGAGGACCCCGGACTCGACCGGGCGGCGGTGCGGGAACTGACCCGGGCATGGCGCGACTGGCGCGGCGGGGACGGAACCTGACGGGGTGTTCGGACAGATCCCCTGGCCTTAGGGGCACGGTGACGGCCCCGCGCTGGTGGGCGCCGGCCACCGGCCACAAGGATGACGCGCGGAGGCGCTCCGTGCACCGATGACCGGGGCGATCCCGGTACCCCGGGGAGCGCCTCTCCCCGTTCCCAGCCGGGCAGACCGCCCCCTCCGTGCGACACGCGTCGGGACGCACCGCGTCGTCGGCCGGGGGTGCGTCACGCAGGCTGCCGAACCCGACGGAACTGGCCACCGGCTCCTGGAAGGCGTGCCCCATGTTCAACGCACTTCTCCGCCGATCATCCGGGCGTTATACGGAGAAGCAGAAACGAGTCGCCCTCGGCGCCCTGATCGCCACGCTGATGACGGCGGTCGTGGCGGTCCCCGCGCTCGCGGGACAGGACGGGGACCCCTCCCCGCCCACGGCGTTCGCCCACCCGGGGGTGATGGAGAGCGGACCGCAACTGGACTTCGTGCGCGAGAAGGTGCGGGCGGGAAGCCAGCCCTGGAAGGGCGCGTTCGACCAGATGATGGCGAGCCCCTACGCCTCCCTGTCCCGGAACCCGAGCCCCCGGCAGACGGTGGAGTGCGGCTCGTACTCCCAACCCGACAACGGGTGCACCAGCGAGCGGCAGGACGCGATAGCCGCGTACACCGACGCCCTCGCCTGGTACTTCACCCAGGACGAGAAATACGCCCAGAAGGCCATCCAGATCATGGATGCGTGGTCGTCGACGATCACCTCGCACACCGACAGCAACGCGCCGCTACAAGCCGGCTGGGCCGGGTCCGTGTGGCCGAGAGCCGCGGAGATCATCCGCTCCACCTATACCGGATGGCCCCAGGTGGACCGCTTCGCGACGATGCTGCGCGAGGTCTACCTGCCCGAGGTCGCCAAGGGATCGGACAGCAACGGCAACTGGGAACTGAGCATGATGGAGGCCGCGGTCGGCATCTCGGTCTTCCTCGACGACCGAGCCGGTTACGACCAGGCGGTGGCCCGCTACCTCAAGCGGGTCGCCGCCTACGTCTATCTGGACTCCGACGGCTCCCTGCCCAAGACGGCGTCAGGAGCCGAGGGCGACAGGTCGGCGACGGTCGGCTTCTGGCAGGGACAGTCGAACTTCGTCTCCGGCCTCACCCAGGAGACCTGCCGCGACCTCACCCACACGGGGTACGGCATCTCCGCGATCTCCCACGTCGCGGAAACCGCCTGGATCCAGGGGCAGGACCTGTACGCCCAGGTGGGCGAGCGCCTGCGGCAGGCACTGGAGTTCCAGTCGAAGTACGCGCTCGGTGCCGCCGTACCGTCCTCCGTCTGCGGCGGCAGCCTGAAGCAGGAGCTGGGGCCCGTCACGGAGGTCGCGTACAACGCCCTGCACACCAGGATGGGCCTGGACATGCCCGAGACCGCCAAGCTCACCGAACGCAACCGCCCCTCGGGGACGAACGACCTGTTCGTCGCGTGGGAGACCCTGACCCACGCCGACAACCCGGCCGGCCCCGCGACCGCGCGGCAGCCTTCCCCGTCCGCCTCTTCGGCCGCCGGTGGTGTGACCGGTCTCGGCAAGGGAACCATGGGCTTCCCCTCGCGGTATGCGGCGCCGTACGTGGAGACGTGGGGGTCGCCCTCGGAGCTGGAGAAGGCCCGTCAGGCGGGCCTGCGGTACGCCACCCTGGCGTTCGTCCTGGACGGTGGTGGCTGCAAGGCCACCTTCAACGGCAACACGCCGGTGACTGATCAGGGCTGGAAGGCCGCGGTGCAGAATCTGCGCTCGTCGGGGGGCGACGCGATGGCGTCGTTCGGTGGGGCCTCGGGTACCGAGCTGGGTCAGGCGTGTGACTCGGTCCCGGCGTTGCAGGAGCAGTACCGCGCGGTGGTCGACGCGCTGGACCTGTCCCGGCTGGACTTCGACATCGAGGGTGCCGCGCTGGCCGACAGCGCGGCCAATCACCGTCGTGACCAGGCGTTGGCGGCGTTGCAGCAGCAGTCCGAGGCGGCGGGGCACCGGCTGGACGTGCAGTTCACACTGCCGTCGGGCGCGCACGGTCTGGAAGCGGGCGGTGTGGCGATGCTGCGGGACGCCCAGAGTACGGGGCTGCGGGTGTCGCTGGTCAACATCATGACGATGGACTACGGCTCCGCGGTCGACGACATGGGACAGGCCGCGATCGACGCGGCCACGGGTCTGCACGACCAGCTGGGGCAGATCTGGACGTCGAAGACGCCCGAGGAGTTGTGGGCGATGGAGGGGAACACCCCGATGATCGGGGTGAACGACACCCCGGGTGAGGTGTTCACCACCGAGGACGCCGAACGCCTGGCGAAGTTCGCCGTCGACAAGGGGATCCAGCAGTTGTCGTTCTGGGCGGTGGGCCGTGACAAGGCCTGTCCCGAGGCCGGCAAGCTCTCCGAGTCGTGCAGTGGCACCGAGCAGAGCGACCACCAGTTCCTGAAGACCTTCGACACCGTCACCACCACAAGCCCCGGCACCGCACAGGGTTCGGAGCCGGTCACCGGACTGGTGACGGGCGGCAGCGCCACTCCGGCGCCCTCGGCCAGCGCCACTCCCGGCGTACCGGACAGCGGCAGCCGGGGCGGCACGGGCGGTGCCGGCCCGACGACCGCTCCGGGCGGCGGCATCGACCTGTCGCCCTGGCAGCTCCAGGAACCGGTCGGCTCCCAGGGATCCCCGGCCACCGTCGCCGCGTCCCGGCTCCAGGGCGGTTACCAGGATCCCTACTTCTCCACCGACAGCGACGGCGCCCTGGTCTTCTGGTCGCCGGAGAAGGGCGTGACCACGCCCAACTCCAAATACGCCCGCTCGGAACTGCGCGAGGTGAACGACTGGCCGCTCGACGGCACCCACCGCATGAGCGCGACCCTGCGCGTGGTGTCCGTGACGTCCAACGTGTGCGTGGGACAGATCCACCTGGGCGAGGGCGGCTCGTCCACCAAGCCGCTCCTGGAGCTGTACTACCGCTCCAGCGGCGACATCGTCCTGGGCACCGAGAACTCCCCGTCGGGCGGCCAGACCCTGCACACGGTGGGACATGTCCCGGTCGGCGAGAAGTGGAGCTACACCATCGGCGTCTCCGGCGGTGACACCATCGACCTGACGGTCGACGGAAGCACCACCCACTACCCCATCGCCGACTCCTTCAAGTCGTACAAGCAGTACTTCAAGGCCGGGGCCTACAACCAGTCCGCCTCGGACAGCACCACGAACGGGGCCCGGGTCGCGTTCTACGCGCTCACCGTCTCCCACGGCTGATCCGGCGCACACACCGACGGCAGGGCCCGACGCCTGGATGGCGTCGGGCCCTGCCGTCGTCGCGCCGGGAAGAACCTCAGTACAGCTCGGTGCACCTGCCGTTCTGGAACACGGGCCCCTCGACGACGGGAAGACCGGGGCCGGGGTCCCGCACCACGGTGTTCAGCCCTCCGTGCGCGCCGGCGGTGACCTTGTCGGCGCAGGCCTGCACCGCGGACTCGCTGTCCCCGCTCTCCCCGCCGACGTACATGTCGAGCCAGGTGGTGGCGCCCTGAGGAGCCGTCTTCAGGCTGTGGCAGGGGCCGTTCTGCGGGCTGCCCCCGTCACCGCAGGCGTCCTCGACGATGAAGTACCGGCGTACCCGCGGCATGTAGAACCGGGTGCCGGCGGGATAGTCCAGCGTGTCCTTGCCGCCCTCCATGCTGTGCCCGACCGCGAGCGTGATCGGATCGTCGTACGTACCGGTACCGCCGGCCTGCTGGTGCAGGATCGGGTCGGAGATCCGGGCGCTGCCCCGTGGGGTGTTGTCGAACCAGGTGTATCCCGTGGTGAACGCGGTGTCGATGGTCTGTCCGGAACCGCCCGTCCCCTTAGAAGCCGTGGAACCCGTGGTAGCCGCGGATCCGCCCCGGCTGCCGCTGTCCGGTACGCCGGGAGTGGTGCTGGCCGAGGGCGCCGGCGTACCGCTGCGCGTGGGCACGGGAATCGCGCTGCGCGTGGGCTCCGGGCTGGTGCCGGGGCTTGTGGTGGTGACGGTGTCGAAGGTCTTCAGGAACTGGTGGTCGCTCTGCTCGGTGCCACTGCACGACTCGGAGAGCTTGCCGGCCTCGGGACAGGCCTTGTCACGGCCCACCGCCCAGAACGACAACTGCTGGATCCCCTTGTCGACGGCGAACTTCGCGAGGCGTTCGGCGTCCTCGGTGGTGAACACCTCACCCGGGGTGTCGTTCACCCCGATCATCGGGGTGTTCCCCTCCATCGCCCACAACTCCTCGGGCGTCTTCGACGTCCAGATCTGCCCCAGCTGGTCGTGCAGACCCGTGGCCGCGTCGATCGCGGCCTGTCCCATGTCGTCGACCGCGGAGCCGTAGTCCATCGTCATGATGTTGACCAGCGACACCCGCAGCCCCGTACTCTGGGCGTCCCGCAGCATCGCCACACCGCCCGCTTCCAGACCGTGCGCGCCCGACGGCAGTGTGAACTGCACGTCCAGCCGGTGCCCCGCCGCCTCGGACTGCTGCTGCAACGCCGCCAACGCCTGGTCACGACGGTGATTGGCCGCGCTGTCGGCCAGCGCGGCACCCTCGATGTCGAAGTCCAGCCGGGACAGGTCCAGCGCGTCGACCACCGCGCGGTACTGCTCCTGCAACGCCGGGACCGAGTCACACGCCTGACCCAGCTCGGTACCCGAGGCCCCACCGAACGACGCCATCGCGTCGCCCCCCGACGAGCGCAGATTCTGCACCGCGGCCTTCCAGCCCTGATCGGTCACCGGCGTGTTGCCGTTGAAGGTGGCCTTGCAGCCACCACCGTCCAGGACGAACGCCAGGGTGGCGTACCGCAGGCCCGCCTGACGGGCCTTCTCCAGCTCCGAGGGCGACCCCCACGTCTCCATGTACGGCGCCGCGTACCGCGAGGGCCAGCCCGACCCGCCCGACGCGCCCGACGCCGGCACCCCGCTGCCCTCCGGTTCCGGGGAGGTGGAAGGGGGTTCGATGGCCTCGCCGCCATCGGTGACGAACTTCCAGCTGATGCCCTTGACGAGGCCCTTCTCCAGGGGGGCGAGCTTCCGGAACGCCGTCTGGCTGAGGTCCAGGTGGCCGGCGTCGCACGAGGGGCACATGTCCTTGACGGGCACGGTGATCGTTTTGCCGTTGTACGTCACCTGGACGTCAACTCCCCGGCACAGCCGGTCCTGGTTGGGGTCGGCGGACGTCCACCACTCGTGGGAGACGGCGACGAGGTCCTCGGTGGCCGCGTCGACCACGCTGCCGCACGCGCCGTACCCGCTGTCGTTGTAGTACGTCATCTGGCCGGAGACGGTCCGGGTACTGACCGGGTTGTCAGCCAGTGCCAAGGACACACCTCCCAAGGTGACGGTCACCAGGGCGACGGCACCGCCCGCGATGATCCGGTTCCGGATGAACACGCAATCTCCTGGTCGGTCTCATGTGCTGTGGATCGGTTCTCGGCTCGGAACCCGGAGGCCGGCGGTCGGGCGACCCGGACCCGCCCCGACGCACCTGGGACGGTCGGGGACGGCCGCCGCGCAGGGCCGATCATCGGAGAAGCGGACGGGTCATGGCAGCGATCCGCCCGGGCGTCTGCCCGGCGAGCCACTCACTCCGCCTCTTCGGTCACTGGCTGGACGGCGCCGGGGCGCAACCGCCCGCCCCCGCCGCGCCCTTCACCGCAGGAGGGGCCATGTCACCTCGTGCACGAGCCACCGTCCGAAAGGGCACGGCCGCACCCGTCTTCTTGCGGTCCGTCGTACGCGCCTGCTGGGATGGACGGTGCCGGGTGGACAGCTTTTCCCCGGAAGAGCCGCACGACACGAAGCCACGGCGACCAGTGAGAAGGGCATGAGCGAGACTCCTGACCGGCCCACCGGACCGGAGCGGACCGCCGGAGCCGGCAGGTGCCCCACGGGCAGGCGTACCACCGCGTCGGGCGACGCCCTGTGAGGCGACGGACGACCGGCCTCGGCCCGCTGCGGACGCTCGTTCCCCGGCTCGGCGGACCGGGCCGTCCGGCCCGGTCCGGACCCGTCCATCTGCTCGCGTCCGACTCCGAGGAGTCGGCGCGGCTCGCCGAGACGGTCGACGCGCTGAGCGGCGGGGAGCGGGACCGGGCGACCGTCGTGGTCGCGGCGAGCCTCTCGGACGCCCCGCACCTGTGGAAGCGGCTCACGCCGGTCCTCGACGAGTGCCGCCGGTCCGGCATCACCGGTGTGCGGCTGCTGTGGTCCGGCGCGGGAGCCGACCTGCCGGGGCGTCCCGCTCCCGCGAGGCACATCTGCGACACCTGGGAGATGGAGGTCATCGCCCCCGCCGGTCCCGTGGTCGTCGCTCCCGGCGGGTCGCTCTTCACCCCCACCGGACCGGACGGCTGGTGGCACTTCACCCCCGGACTGGGCCCCCGGCCGCTCGGGCTCCGTCATCCCGTGCCGAGCTGGGAGGACGCGGCGGCACACCTGACGCCCGACGCCGTCGGCGGCCACGTGGTCGAGCCCGTGCCCGCGGGGGTGCTGATCCGCACGGCCGGACCGGTGCCGGACGGCGAACGGGCCGTCGGCGCCTCGATCCCCGTGGACGAACACCGGCTCGCCGTCGTGGTGGGCACCCCCGGCACACCCCCGGTCCCCGCACCGGCGCTGGCCGAGCTGCTGGCCCTCCTGCCCTCACGGGCCCGCGCCACCGCACGCCTCGTTCCCGGAGACGGGCGGGACCTGCTGCACACCGGCCAGGAGACCGCCGATCTGCTCGGCACCGAGGTCGAGGTCCTCAGCGGCGTTCCCGCGCTGCTGGAGCGGGCGGACGGCACCGGGGCCGAAGAGGCCGTCGTGCTGATCGGAGCGGACGGCGAACCGTCGTGGCGGTCCTACGTGGAATCCGTCGCCTGTCTCCCGGCGCACGGCGGGCCCGCTCCGGCCCCGCGCCTTCTCCGGTGGCGCCCGCCCGTCGCCGGACCGGCCGCCGCCGAGGACGGGGTGCTGGTGCTGGACGCCCGGTGGCAGGTCGCCGTCACCCGCGCCGGACTGTGGGTGGGGTCCCACGGCGGCACACCCCCGGAGGCGTCCGGACGGGCGCTCGCCCGCGAGACGATGATGGTCCATGTCGGTGTGCCGGGGCAGCGGCTCGACGACGGGCTGTGGCCCGTGCTCGACACGCTGGTGGAGCGACTGGAGCCGTCCGTGCAGGGGCGGACGACGCTGCACGTGCTCGGGAGTTGCGGCGCACAGGGACGGCGTCTGATGCGACGCGTCGCCGACCGGCGGGGACTCGCCCTGGAGTACCGGCAGGAGGCGTCCGCCGGCTCCGCGGAGGATCCGGCGCAGGAGCGTTCCCGGCCGGAACAGCCGCGTACCGCGGCCCGGCCCGCGCCCGACGCCCCCGCCGCCGAGGCCCCCTGGCACGCTTCGCCGATGAGCGTGACGATCCGGCGGGTGGCCGCCCCGCCCGCGCCGGCCCCCGACGTCCGGGCCGTCCCCGCCTCCGCCGGCAGAAAGGCCCCGGCGCCGCCGGGTTTCGCCCAGGCACTCGCCGCGAGCCGTTCGGTGGGCGGGCCGGGCGGCCGTGTTGTACCGGTGCCCTGGAAGGTCTCACACGAGGCCCCGGCCCAGGAACCGGCCGCCCCCGCGCGGAGCACGGCCGCCGCTCCGCCCCCACCGGTGTCGTCCGCGGCGCCGTCGCCCGCGCCCGCCCCGGCCGTCACCCGGGAGCGTCCGCCCGCGCCCGCCGCCCCCGCGCGCCGGGCCGCCCTCCCCGTACGCGTCACTCCGCTGCACCGGAGCGATCCCGCCGACAGACAGGTGCTCCAGGCCCTGGCCGGTGAGCAGTGGTGGCAGCAACAGGCGGCGGTCGCCCGGACATTGATGGTGGTGCCCGGGCTGCGCCCGCACAGCCGGAACGAGGAGGCGCATGCGGACCTGGTCGCGGTGCGCTGCTTCCTCACCCTCGACGACGGCCCGCTGAGCTGGACCTGGCTGGAGCAGCGCCTGGCGGAGGGGGCGGACGACGCGCTCGCCTACCTGTCCTGTCTGGCGTCCGGTCTGCGCCGGCTCCCGTCGTACCGCGGGATCGTGGTCCGCGACGCGGGAGCCCTCCCGCCGGAGGCGGCAGCGCCGAGCCCGGGGAGCGAACTGCGCGAGGCCGGGCCGGTCGGCACGCTGACCCTGGACGGGGCTCCCGTGCCGGCGGCCGACCGGTACCTCATCTGGTCGGTGACCGGGCGGCGGGTGCGCGGCCTGTTCGCCCCGGTTCCGGGGGCGGTCCAGGGTGAGGAGGTCGTCTTCGCCCCCGGTACGCGCTTCCGTGTCCTCGGGACGCGGGGGCGGCCCGGAGCCATGACGGTACTGCTGCGAGAGGTCGCCGAGGGCGACCCCACCGCGCGTTCCGGTCAGCACGAGGCGCAGGACAGGGGCGCCCTGGCAGCGCTCACCCAGGTGGTGGACCGGGCCCCGGGCGCCGGTGCCGCCGCCTCGTGGCCGCCCCGGCTCGCCGGGCAGCTGGCCGAGCGGCCCCGGGACGGCGACCGCGCTTGACCACACCGGCCGGCTCCGCCGTGCCGGTCGCATCCACCCCCGCAGCAGAGGAGAAGAACATGTCCGCTGAGCGCAGGACGCCGAGGCGCGGTGCGCAGCCGGAAGCCACCGAGCAGTTGAGGATGCGGCGAGCCGTGGTGCTGTCCGCACCCCCCGCCACCGCCCCCGCCGCACCCGGGACCGAGGAACCGCGGCGGAGGGACTCGGGGACGGCCGCGCGGGCGGCTCGCGGCGGGGCGGCGGCCACCGGCCTGCGCGATGCGGGTGCGCACCGCTCGGGGGAGGGGCCGCGGTCCGGCGACCGGCCGGAGGGACGCGATCGGCGCAGGGCCGCCGGAGGGGGATCCGGCGCGCAGGGCGGTCCGGCGGAAGGCGCCGCGCCCGCCGGTGACGCCAAACCCAGCCAGCGGCCGTTGCTGGCCGCGGCGGCGGTCGCCGGAGCGGTGCTGGTCGCGTTGCCCCTGGCACTGAACCACAACGACGGTGACCACGAGGCCGACGTCGAGTCCTCCGGCCGGCAGTCGCCCTCGCCGCAGACGGTCGGACCGGACTTCACCATCGACGTTCCCACCCACCCGGCTCCCGCGACCACCTCCCGTTCCCCGCTGTCCTCCTCGTCCGCCACGCCCTCCTCGTCCTCGCCGCCCGCCCCGTCGGCTTCCGGCATCCCCGTGTCTCCCCGCAAGCCGTACCAGGGCCCCGGTATACGCGCCCCCCACCCCGAGGTCTCGTCCACGCCCCGCTCCTCGCCGCATGCCCCCGTTGTCCTCGCCGACGGCGCACCCCGCCGGGAGAGCCACGCCGCGTACGCGTCCGGGGACGGGGGGCGCCGGGGGACCGCGCACACCACGGTGGCGGCGGCGGCCGCCGCGGGCACCAAGCCCTCGTCGGCGTCCGGTTCTCCGGCGGCCTCGGCCGCCTCCGTCCCGTCCATGTCCACGGGGCCGCTCCGTACCGCCGCGGTCAGGAGCACGAACCGCCAGGGAACACCGGCCGGTCAGGGCCCGTCGGTCCCGAACGGCCAGGGAACACCGGCCGGTCAGAGCCCGTCGGCCCCGCCGGTCGCCCCGGCCGTCCAGACGGTGGCGGCCGCTCGGACCACGCCCGACCCCACCGGGCGGTCCGCCACGGCGCCGGCCGCGGACGGCCTGGTCGTCCAGGCCACCCGCGTCCTGGAGATCGGCGCCTCGATCGAGTCGGACCGGGCCCGGTTGTCCATGCAGGACGACGGCAACCTGGTCATCACCGACGAGAACGGCACGGTCCGCTGGTCCTCCCACACCGAGGGCCGGGGCTACAAAACGGTCTTCCAGGCCGACGGCCACCTCGTCGTCTACACCCGCGACGACCAGACGGCCTGGTCCTCCGGGACCGCCGGGCACGACGGCGCCGAGCTGGTGCTCCAGGACGACGGCAACGTGGTGATCCAGCAGGACGGCACGACCCTGTGGGTCAGCGGAACCGCTCACTGAGCCGGACCGGTCGGTCCGCGGCGCCGGTTCCCCCCGGCGCCGCGGCCGGGTTCCCCAGGCCGGGTGGCCGGGCGAAAGGATCCGGCGTGCCGCACCGCACGAGACCGCTCCCCTCGTCCGCGCGCCAGACCCGCAGCGCCTCCTGGAGTTCCCTCACGACCGTCCGGACGGGGACGCTCGCCGCGGACCGCGCCGGGAGTTCCCGCATCAGCAGGACGGTACGCTCGCCCCGCCGGACCCGGACCCCCAGGACCTCGAACCGCGTCCCCGGCGCGAACAGCACCCGGTCCGGCAGCTCCGGTTCGAGCAGGGCCGTACGGCGGCCGGTGACCGAGCGGATGACGATGTCGGTGTTGCCCGCTCGCCCGGGATTCCCGGTGAGGGACGCGGAGCACACGCCCCGCTCGACGACCTGACGGTGCGTGTCGTACCACCGCGTCTCGGCCTCGCCGAGATCCGCGCGCAGCGCCACCACACCGTCGTGCGCGGGCAGCAGGGCCAGTCCCTCCAGGGCCGACGCGGTCGGCACCGGCATCTCACCCCCCGGGTCCCCGTGTTCGTGGCCGGTGCGCCGGGCGTGAACGGTCAGCTGGAGGCGGGCCGCGACGAGTCCGGCCAGTACGGCCTCGGGCGGGTGGTTCCGGCCCAGCTCCGGGTTGCGCTGGAGCGCCAGGGCGACGATCGCGGCGTCCTTGGGTGAACCCGCGCCGGCGAGCGGGCCGTCCGTCGGCCGCTCCGGCTCCGTCCCGGCCTCTTCGGACGGCGACCCGTCCGCGGCCGGCGGCAGTTCCCCGGCGACCCGGGTCGTGACCCCCGCCCCGGGTCGTACGCCCCAGGGGCGGCCCGCGGTCAGCACCCGTACCAGCAGGCCGGTCTCCGGGGGCAGCCGCCGCACGACGTCCTCGGCCAGCTGCTGCGACCGGGGCAGCGCCTCGTCCACGCTGTCGTCGCACAGGATCAGCTCGTGGTGCGGGTCGGGGGGAGCGGCGCGTACCTCGTCGGCGTACGGCGGTGCGGCGGAGGGCCGTATCCACAGACCCCAGGGGAGGACCTCCAGCGTCACACCCGACCCGCCGCGGTACAGGCCCCGGCGGAGCATCGGCAGGTGGTCCAGGGGCCAGTGGTGGTCGACCACGAGCACCGGGTCGGACGGTCCGCCCGGTTCCGGGGGCAGATGGAGGTACTCGCGGGCGAGGACGGGACGGCCCGGTGTCCCGTCCCGCTCCAGGAGCAGCACCTCGTCCCGCGGCGCGCGCCCGACGACCGGGTCGCTGGTGGGAAAGCCGTTGTACACGTGCACCGGCTCCCCGGTCATGGCGGCGAGCGCCTCGCCGAAGGGACGGCCCCCGGGCGTCCGCGCCTGCCCGGACAGTACGACGCGCATCGTGGCCCTGGCATCCTCGTCCAGGTCCTGCCAGAAGCGGGCGATGTCCGCCGGTGCCGGTCCGGGAGCGTCGGGAGTGCCGATCACCACGGTGGCCGCGTCGCTCCGGCAGCGCAGGCGGGCCGCCAGGTACCGGCGGTGGCGGTGCTGGGCGGCGTCCTCGCGCGCCGGGCGGAGCCACACCCCGGCGTTCACCGGTTCGGCCACGGCGTACTTCCCCACCGGCCAGGGGCGGTCCGGCAGCGTCCCGTCCCACGCGGGCCGGGGGAAGCGGCGGGACACGTACCGTTCCCGGCCCTCCGGGGTGCAGAGCACCCAGCCGCGGCCCCGGTCCGCTCCGATGAACAGGGCGCCCCCGGCGGACGGGAGCAGCACGCCGTCCGGTACGACCACCTGCTGTCCCAGCCGCCCGGCCAGCCAGCGTCCCGCGGCGGCGGGCCCCTGCGACGGGGCTCTGCCGAACACCAGCCGCAGGCCGCGCGGACCGGCGGGCACCGCACGCGCCACGGCTTCCTCCACCGCGTCCAGCGCCGTTTCCGGCGGAAGGTCCACCACGACGACCGAGTGCTCGGGGTCGGCTGCCAGACCGGCGGCGAACAGCAGGGACCGCCGGTCGGGGCCGGTGGCCGGGTGCACCAGCCAGGCGCTGCCGACGCGTTGCACCGCCAGCTCGGCGGACGGCGGTTCGCGGCGTTCGACGGCAAGAGAGCGCGTCCTCGGTGGCAGCCACGGCCGCTTCCTGCCGGCCGTACCGGTGCCGTCCCTGCCGCTGGGGATCAAGTCCCTCTCCGGCACGCCGCGGAACCGCCGGGGGGGAGCGCGCCGTCGGCGCGGGCGTCCCGGGAGAGGGGCCGGCGGCGGAGGCGGGCACGGGATGTGCCGGCCACCGCGGCGGGGGACGACGGCCGGGGTGCGACCGGTCCGGTCACCTGACAGGGGTTCATCCGCGGCATCTCCGTCGTCGTGCTGGGGTCCCGCTCGTGCGTGCCGGAACCCTCGGACTCCGCGTCACGTCCGGGCCGATGATATAGAGACCGGCCGCGGCCGGCACGGCCGTCGCGCGGCCTCGGAGCCAGCGTGTCCGTCCGGGCGGAATGACTGCCCGTACGCACACGGGTGCCGCGGGCCGCCGCCCGTCAGCGCGTGTGCGCGGAGGGAAGGCGGAGCCATATCTCGAAGTGGCCCGTGCCCACGGAGGTGCGGTACGTCAGGGCGCTGGCCAGCCGGTACCTGCCGCTGGTGCGCATCTCCCCGCGGATGAGGGTCTGGACGTCCCCCGGCTCGTCGGACCAGTCCAGTACGACGCCGTCGAACCAGCCGTCGTCGACAGCGGCCCGGTAACCGTCCGGACCCGTGAGATGGCGTCCCTGACGTCCGGTGTAGTCGATGTAGTAGATCGAGGTCCACAGGGTGTAGTCGGTGAGGCCTTCGCGGCCGAGGTAGTACACGGGCGCCTCGTGCGGCTGACCCAGCCACTTCTGCCCCGGCCGCACGTTCTTCGCCAGTTCCGGCATCAGGTAGGTGGTGTCGGGCCAGATGCCGTAGTTCTGCGCCGACTGCGACATGCCGAGGGTCAGGGCCAGCACTCCCACGGTGATGGCCGCCTGCGGGAACCTGAAGTGCGCCCCCATCAGACGGCTGACGCCCACGCCCGCCATCGGGGCGGCGAACAACAGGCCGTATCCGATGTGCTTGTGGAGCGAGACGCTGGTCTGGAGGTGGAACTGGTACGCGGGAGCGAGCAGCGCGGTGCCGGTGAGAACGACCCCCAGGGTCAGGCGCCAGCCGCGCCCCGGACCCGTCCGGGGCCCGCCCGGCACCTCGCCGAGGCGGTCGCGGCGCGTGTACAGCCCGGTGCCGAGGCAGGCCAGGAGGAAGATCAGGCCACCCCAGCGGAAGCAGTCCCAGGCCATGGTCATGAGGGAGGTGCTGCCGTGCGCGCGGTCGGTGGTGGTGCTCCGGATCGCCTGGAGGTAGTCGGTGGCGGCCAGGCCGATGCCGAGCAGGACGGTCACGCCGGCCGTGAACACCGCGCCGCGCAGGAGTGCCCGACGCCCGCCGAGGCGCCGGTGGGCGGCCAGTACCAGTACGGCGGCGACGGTCGGGAGGAACAGCGCGGACGCGTACTTGACCCCCACCGCGAGGGCCGCCACCGGTGCCGCGGCCAGCGGCAGTGCCCAGTGGCCGTGGGCGACCCGGACGAGGATCCAGGCGCTGAGCGCGAGCAGGAGGATGGCCATCGCGTCGTAGGTCGCGAAGTAGCCCAGGAACAGCGTCGACTGGCAGACGGCGAAGACTCCCGCCGCGCAGAGCGCGGTCCGCTCGTTGAAGAGCATGCGGGTGAAGGAGTAGAGCAGGCCGGTGGCGCCCAGCATGAAGGCCAGGCTCATCAGGCGCACCGCGGTCAGCCCCCCGGCGGAGTCGATCCAGGCGGCGAGCACGGGGTAGAGGGCGGGCGAGCCGGAGAAGTAGCTGCTGAAGCCGCCGTAGTCGGGAACGCCGTGGAACAGGTGGTCGATCATGGCGTGGCCGGCGTAGACGTACAGCGCCTCGTCCTCGAAGGCCGTGTTGTGCAGGCGCAGGGACAGGACCGCCTGGACCAGCAGCAGGCAGGCCAGCAGGGCGCGGCTGACCCAGGTACGGCGGGCACCCGGCTCGGCGGACCAGCCCCGGTCGGGAACCGGCCCGAGCACCCAGTCCGCCCGGGTGATCTCGTCGAAGGTGTACCCGGGCGCGGGTTCAGGGCCGCGGGCGGGCAGCACCCGCAGCCGCAGGGTCGACTCGGGGTCGAACGGCCCGGGATGCGCGGGGCCGGCGGTACCCGGGACGGACGTCCCGGCGGCACGACCGGGGACGGCGACCACCGGGTCCTCTGCGGTCGTCACGGGCGCCTCACATCGAAGCCGAAGTGCGGGTCGGCGACACCGCGGCGGAAGGCCGCGAGCGCCTCGGTGCTGCTGTCGATCCGCCAGTCGGTCTTCTTGTCCAGGTCCAGCCAGACGAAGCCGACCACGTCCCGGTGGGCCGTCACCCCGCGCATCAGGTCGGTGATGTCCGCGGGTTTGCGGGCACCGGGCTCCGCGGCGGTCTCGGCGACGAGCACCGGAATCCGGGTGAAGGCCCTGGCCTTCTTGATGGTGGGGGCGAAAAGCGTGCCGAACGTGTGCGGTCCGGTCCTGGTGTAGTACCCGACGAGGCCCAGCCAGTCCGCGTAGGCGTCACCCGGGTAGTACGACCGCAACCGCGCCGACGGGCCGGGGCCGGGGCCGGCCACCGTGGGGCTCCAGACCCAGATGACGTTGGACACCCCCGTGTCCTGGAAGAGGTCGTGGAGGTGCCGCCACGCGCCCACGAACTCCTCGGGCGCGGCCTTGCGCGTGCCCCACGGGTAGCGGTCGCCGTTCATCTGGGGGGCGAACCCGATGGCGACCGGCACGTTGAGGTCGCGGACGGTCTGCGCGGTGCGCCGGATGTAGGCGTCGTCACGGCCCCCGGAGATGTCACGGAGCGTCGAGGTCCAGGGTTCCCAGACGATGTACGGCAGCACCTTGCGTCTCCAGATCGCCAGGGTCCCGTCCGTCGGGAAGCCGGCGCCCCAGGCGAGGCGGTAGGAGAGCAGGTTGGGCGCTTTGCCGGCCTTGACGGCGAAGGCATCGAGGGCGCCCGCTGTCGCGGTCCCCCCGGCGAACGCGGCTCCGAGGTACTTGCGGCCGCGCTCGGGCCGGATCATCCAGGTGACGTCGAACGGCAGGTACGGCGCGGTCCTGACGAGGGGCCCCCGCCCGCCGGCGCCGATGGGCGCCGTGCGGCTCGGGGCGCAGCCGGCCGCCGAGGAGGCCGCGGCGGCGAGCGCCCAGGCCAACGCGCTCCTGCGCCCGACGGCGGTCATACGGGAGCCCTTCCGGCCGTGACGGCGGCCTGCCCGGGAGAGCCGGCCGCGCCCGCGGGCTCGTCCGGGCGGGGCAGGACGAGGAGGCGGAGCACGGCCGCCGCGTAGAAGAGCCCGGAACCGAGCGGCAGGGCGAAGTCCTCCGGCACCATCGTGTCCATCCGCCACACGGCGGCTCCGATCCAGAGCGCGGTGACGGGCACGGTCCAGGCCCAGATCCCGATCCACAGGCGCCGGACGTCGTTCCTCCGCGCGCCTCCCGCCCCGGTGGGCTGCCAGCCCATGGCGCGGCGGCGCAGCACGTCCCAGATGGCGAAGGTGTGCGACCAGCTGTAGAGGACCCGGGCCGCCCATGCCTCCAGGCGGTACGGACTGCGGTGCCACAGCGGGTAGACGACGACGAGGTAGACCATGCCGGGCAGGAGCAGCCACATGTCGGTGAACTTGACCTGCTCGGGGAAGAACAGCAGCAGCACGCACACGATCAGGGGGCCGGTGAAGATCATCAGCGCCGACTCGATGTAGTAGACGAACCCCGAGACGTAACACAGGCGGCTGACCAGGCGCATCCTCACCCGCCAGAAGTTCTCCAGGCTGCCCAGCATGCTCATGGAGGCCATGCACCAGCGGTACTGCTGGCTGTAGTAGGCGCCGATGGTGTCCGGGCACAGGCCGGTGGCGAGCGCGAGAGGGACGTACCGCAGGTCCCAGCCGCGCGCCCGCAGGTCGAATCCGGTGTGCATGTCCTCGGAGTGCTCGATCAGGCTGGTGCCGCCGACCTCGGCGAGCGCGGTGCGCCGGTAGACGGCGCAGGAGCCGACGCAGATGGAGCCGTCGCTCCGCTGCCGGGAGACCTGGACCGACCGGTAGAACAGCTCCTGGACGGCGCCGGCGCCGCGCTCGATCCAGTTCTGCTGGTGGAGGATGCGGAAGAACTGGGGGGACTGCACGATCCCGGCGTTCGGGTCGGCGTCCATGTACGGCAGCAGCTCGTCGAGGAGATCGGCCCGGGGGGCGAAGTCGGCGTCCAGGATCAGGATGAACTCGCCGTCCGAGCGTTCGAAGCCGTAGCGCAGGTTGCCGGCCTTCTTGAACCAGCCGCGGTTGGGCCGCACGAGGTAGCGGAAACCGAAGTCGTCGGCCATGGCGGCGACCTCCGGGCTGTCGGAGTCGTCGAGGACGAGGGGGGTGACCCGCCCCGGGTAGGTCTCGGCCAGCCGCCGCAGATGCGTCCAGGTGTTGTGCAGTACCGCGATCGGCTCGCCGCACACCGGGAGGAAGACGTCGACCGACGGGTACTCCCGTGGCTTCCAGGAGCGCACCAGTTCGCGGTGGGCTTCGAGGCGGAAGTCGGGAGTGAAGAGGTCCAGCCTGAGCGCTATCAGGAAGCCCAGCGCGGACAGCAGCAGGACCGGGGTGAACAGCCAGATCCACGGACCGTGCCGGGCCGAGTCGATCTGGCTGTAGGCGACGCACACGAACCCGACGAACGACGTGAGGCTGAGCAGCCAGGTGCGGCGCACGACGTACGCGTGCTTCTCCCGGTCATCGGGAGGCGTGGGGAGCAGTCCCTCGGGAGCCGCCGGGCGTGGCGCCCGGCCCTCCCCGGGGCGCCCCGCCGCGCGGGACGGCCGTGCGGACCCGGTGGGAACAAGAACACGGTGGGCGGCCATGACGTCGGGCTCCAGAGGCGGCTGGTGAGGGTGCTGTCACGGCGCGCCGAGGTGGCGACCGACGCCGCTCGGCCGACAGCATGACGGCCAGGCTAGGGACCCGTCCGGCGAGGTACGCACACGCCGGCATACCCGGGGCCGTTGGGGCAGGACTCCTGCACCAAGGGACGGAAGGCGCGCCGCCGGGGCGGCGATGAGACCGCCCGCGGACCAGGAAGGCGACCTGGCACGGGCGATGTCGCCCCGGTCCCCACGCGGATGCCTCGAGCCGGCTCGTGGGGGATGTGAGTGCTCGCGGGCACCGCTGCGGCCCTTAAGGGCAGGAACAGGCATCCGCTTTGGCGTACTCGGTGCAACAAGATCAACATTTTTCTCGGAAGCCGCAAGGAAGAACGTTCACTTCCACGTCCCGCAAGGCGCCCCCGTACCCGCTCACGCGGCCGGCGGGGCACCCCCATGTCCGTCAGGAGCCTTCGTGCAGTCACCGCACCAACCCGCCGCTTCCGTCGACCGAGCCCGCGAGGACTACGAGGAGCACCGGCGCTACTGCCGCCAGTGCGCGCTCAGTCCCGCCCCTTGCTCGGCGGCGAAGCATCTGAGACGGGTGTACAACAACGCCACCCGGGCGATCCGGTCCGGCGAGTCCCGCCGCACGACGCCCCGATGAGCACCCCTCTCCTTCGTGCAGGGAAGCCTGCGCGCCGCGGAGGCCGGCCGAAGGGACACGTCGAAGCGGTCCCGCCCGGTTAAGACGGGCTGCCGTGGCGGGAAGCCGGGAGGGCACAGCCGTGACGTGGACCGCGCGCGGGGCCGACTCCCGCCGTGTGCACGGTGTGGATCAGTGCGCTGTCGGTAACGGCCCGGTGCGCTGACCGGAAACCCGGCCGGGCACATCGGCATAGCTTGGCGTCGCGGCGCTTCACGGAGACGGCTTCGCACCTTGCGAGCACGCGCCGGTGACCCGGCGCCTCGCCGAAAGCCCATGCTGCATGACTCACAGGAGGTCGTAAGGTGTCCACGATGCCGGTCGGTGGTCCGACTCCCCGCGCCAGCGCTGACGCGGCGGACCTCGTCGTCCGCAACGCCAAGATCCACACGAGAGATCCCCGGCTCCCGCAGGCCGAGGCGATCGCCATCCGCGACGGTGTGATCACCGCTGTGGGCGGGGACAAGGACGTGGCCGGCCTCGTCGGGCCGGCCACGCGGGTGGTCGACGCCCTCGGTCGCAGGATGATCCCCGGCCTCAACGACGCCCACCTGCACGTGATCCGCGGTGGCCTCAACTATGTGCTCGAACTGCGCTGGGACGGTGTCCGCTCACTGCGCGAGGGGCTGGCCATGCTGCGTGAACAGGCAGCCCGCACGCCCAAGGGCCAGTGGGTGCGGGTGGTCGGCGGCTGGTCGGCCGAGCAGTTCGCCGAGCGCCGGCTGCCCACCGTCGCCGAACTGAACGCCGCCGCGCCTGACACGCCCGTCTTCGTACTGCACCTGTACCAGGCCGCGGTCCTCAACCGCGCGGCGCTCCGGGCGGTGGGTTACGACCGGGACACCCCCGACCCAGCGGGCGGTCAGATCGTACGGGGCCGCGACGGCGGACCCACGGGCATGCTGCTCGCCGCCCCCAGCGCCCTGATCCTCTACTCCACCCTGGCCAAAGCCCCGTTGCTGGACGAGGAGCACAGGAAGACCTCCACCCGTCACTTCCTGCGGGAGCTGAACAGGTTCGGGCTCACCTCGGCGATCGACGCGGCGGGCGGGTTCCAGGCCTTCCCCGACAACTACGAGACGGTCACCGAACTGGCGCGGGAAGGCCAGCTCTCGCTGCGCATCGCCTACCACCTCTTTCCTCAGACAGCCGGTCAGGAGATCGACGACCTCACCCGCTGGACCGGCATGGTCCGCCCCGGGGACGGTGACGAGTGGCTGCGCTTCAACGGCGCCGGCGAGAACCTCACGTGGGCGGCGGCGGACTTCGAGAACTTCGCCCAGCCACGCCCCGAACACGCCGCCGACTACGAGGTGGAGTTCGAGAAGGCGGTACGCCTCCTCATGGAGAACGGCTGGGGGTTCCGGCTGCACGCCACGTACGACGAAACCATCCGCCGAGACCTCGCCGTGTTCGAGAAGCTCGCCGCGGAAGGACTCTTCCCGGGCGAGAACCGATGGCTGTTCGACCATGCGGAGACCGTGTCCGCCGACAGCCTCGACCGCATCGCCGCACTCGGCGGCGCCATGTCCGTCCAGAACCGGCTGTCCTTCCAGGGCGAGGCGTTCGTGCGCCGCTACGGCATCGGAGCCGCCGCCGACGCCCCGCCGGTCCGCGCCATGCTGGCCCGGGGGCTGACCGTCGGTGCCGGCACCGACGCCACCCGGGTGTCGTCGTACAACCCCTGGGTCGCGCTGCACTGGCTGGTCACCGGCCGGACGGTGGGCGACCTGGCCATTCACCCGGCGCACAATCTCGTGGACCGCGAGACGGCCCTGACCATGTTCACCGAGTCGGGTGCCGCGCTGACCGGCGAACAGGATCTCAAGGGGGTGCTGCGCCCGGGTTGTCTCGGCGATCTCGCCGTTCTCTCCGAGGACTACTTCGCGGTCGCCGACTCGGAGATACCGCACATCGAGTCCTTGCTGACCGTCGTCGGCGGACGTGTCGTCTATTCGGCCGGCGAGTACGAGGGCATCGACGAGGCGCTGCCTCCCGTGACCCCTGCCTGGAGCCCGGTGGCGCACTTCGGTGGCTACCAGGCCGCACCTGCCGCACTTCGTCCGGGCGTCCGGCAGGCCGAAATGCTCGGTGATGCCGTCGCGGAGTCGGAGCTGCACCGCCAGTGGCGCGTCCGCCGCGGGGTCGCCCCGCAAGCCGGCGCCACGGCTTTCGACCCCTGCTTCTCGTTCTGAACCGGCGGACTGCCGTGTCCGTGACCGCGCCCGCGGCGCCCCGCCCGGGCCGGGTCGCCGTCTCCGCGGCCCTCGCGCCCGCCGGCCCGGGCCCCCTTCTCGACCAACGGCCTTCCACCGCCGCGCTCCTGACCGCCGCTCCTGCCGACGGTGACCGCGATCAGCCACCAGCGGCGGTTCGCCCGTTCGCCCGGTGCTGCGGCAAGCGTCGGCCCGCGGTGCGCACCTACGAAAGGACTCCCCATGCCGCACCGGCTGCCGAGTGACGGGGCCCGCGCCTCGGTCCCGTCAGAGGAAGGCCGCCCTGGCCCCCGGCCGCCGCTGCCGGCGGTGGTCACCGGTCCCGCGAGCCCGAGCGGAGCGCGGCCGTGGCCGGGCAGCGCAGGACACCGACAGGCGCGGTCATGAAGCGCGCGGAGGTCTCGGCCTGGGCGCCACTGGCCGCCCGTGTCTTTCGTGCCCTGTGGATCGCGCAACTGGTGTCCAACACCGGCAGCTGGATGCAGACGGTCGGCGCCCAATGGCTCCTCGTAGGGCACAGTGCGGCGCTGGTGACGCTCGTGCAGACCGCGGCCAGCCTCCCGGTCGTCCTGCTCGCCGTGCCCTCCGGTGTGCTGGCCGACCGCTACGACCGCCGGTCGGTGATCCTGGCCGCCCAGTGCGCCATGCTCGCCGTCTCCACCGTCCTGACGGTGCTGGCCTTCAGGGACGCGCTCACCGCGCCCATGCTGCTGTGTCTCACCTTCCTGCTGGGTTGCGGCACCGCGCTGATGGGGCCGGCCTGGCAGGCCATACAGCCGGAACTGGTCGAACGGAACCAGCTGGGGCAAGCCGCGGCACTGGGCGCCGTGAACATGAACCTGGCCCGCGCCGTCGGCCCGGCCCTCGGCGGCGCCCTGGTCGCGGCCGCCGGCGCGGGCTGGGTCTTCGCCTTCAACGCCCTGTCCTACCTGGGTATCGCCGCCGTGCTGCTGCTGTGGCAACGACCGCGGGCGCAACGGCCCCCTGCTGGGGAAGAGGGGCTGCTGGCGGCCGTGCACGCCGGTCGGCGCTATGTGTGGCACGCGCCCGGCGTTCGCCGGGTCCTGCTGCGAACGATCCTGTTCATTCCCGGTGGGGCGGCGTTGTGGTCGCTGCTCCCGCTGGTGGCCAGTCGTTCCCTGGGGCTCGACTCGGGCGGCTACGGACTCCTGCTGGGCGCGGTCGGAGTCGGCGCCGTCAGCGGCGCCTTCGCTCTGCCCGGGCTCCGTCGAGTGCTGGGAAGCAACGGCACCTTGGCCGCCGGAGCAGCCGTGTTCGCGGCCACCCTTGCCGTACTGGCCCTGGTCCGCTCCCCATGGGTCGCGGCGGCGTCACTGCTGCCCGCGGGCCTTGCCTGGATCGGCGTCCTGTCCACCCTCAACGCGGCGATCCAGCAGCGGCTGCCCGGCTGGGTCAGAGCCCGCGGGCTCGCCTTCTACCTGGTGGTCTTCCAAGGCGGACAGGCGCTGACGGCACCGCTGTGGGGCGCGCTCGCCGACGGAGCGGGACTGACGGCCGCCCTGCTCACCGGCGCCGGCCTGCTGCTGGCCGCCGCCGTGAGCGTGCGCCGCTGGCCGCTGTACACGACGGACGGCATCGACCCGCGACTCTCCGACCACTGGCCCACCCCGCCCCTGGTGTTCGAACCGGGACCGGCCGACGGCCCGGTGCTCGTCTCCGTCACCTACCAGGTCGCTCCCGGCGATCAGGCCGCCTTCACGGACCGCATGCGGAACCTCGCCCGTTCACGGCGCCGCACCGGCGCACTCACCTGGGGCCTGTACCAGGACGGTCGGCATCCCGAACGGTTCACCGAGAACTACCTGGTCGCGTCCTGGTCGGAACATCTGGCTCAGCACCACGGCCGTCTCACAGCCACAGACCGCCACATCGAAGAGCGTGCCCGCCGGCTCCTGGCACCGGGTACGTCCCCGGAGGTGACGCACGCCTTCGACGCGTCAGCCGGACCCGTGGCCACGGCCACCGCTGACCAGCGAGGGGCGACGATCGCGGAAACCTAGGCAGGCCCCGCGCCGTCATCGGCAGCCCTCCCGGCGTCGGTACCCCGGCAGCGGAGCCCCGTGGCGGGGCCCGCACCGCCGAACCGTCCCGGCGAGGCCCCGCGCCCGGCCCGTCGGCGGTGCACGGTCCGGGCGCGGGGCAGCGAAGAGCCGCGCGGACACGGGCGGTGCGTGTGTCCGCGCGGCCGTCAGCTCCTCGCGTGGTCCGCCTCGCGGATCAGGTCCGCGATCTCCTCCACCGGGAGACGGCGGCGGTGTGCGAAGTGCCCCCGGGTCAGTTCGAGTGGAGGGAGGCGCGCAGGGTGGTGACGGCGAGGGTGATCGCGGCCTGGGCGGCGTGGGTCTCGCGCAGGGCGTTGAGCATCACGAAGTCGTGGATGATGCCCTGGAAGCGTACGGCGGTGACCGGGACGCCGGCCTCGCGCAGCTTGTTGGCGTACGCCTCGCCCTCGTCGCGCAGGACGTCGGCCTCGCCGGTGATGACGAGGGCCGGGGGAAGTCCGGTGAGCTGCTCGGTGGTGGCGCGCAGCGGGGAGGCGGTGATCTGGGCGCGTTCGGCCTCGTCGGTGGTGTACTGGTCCCAGAACCACTGCATGCCGTCGCGGCGCAGGAAGTAGCCGGTAGCGAACTGGTGGTAGGAGCCGGTGTCGAAGTTCGCGTCGGTGACGGGGTAGAACAGCACCTGCTGGACCAGGGATACGTTTCCGCGTTCCTTGGCCATCAGGGTCAGGGCCGCGGCCATGTTGCCGCCGACGGAGTCACCGGCGACCGCGACGCGGGCCGGGTCCAGGCCGTGGTCGGCGCCCTGTTCCATGATCCACCGGGCGACGGTGTAGTTCTGCTCGATGGCGACGGGGTAGCGGGCCTCGGGGGAGAGGTCGTACTCGGGGAAGACGACGGCGGCCTGTGCGCCGACGGCGAGTTCGCGTACCAGGCGGTCGTGGGTGTGGGCGTTGCCGAACACCCAGCCGGCGCCGTGGATGTAGAGGATCACCGGCAGGGTGCCGGTGACGCCGGCGGGCCTGACGACGCGGGTGCGGACACTGCCCGTGGGGCCGCCCGGGACGGTGATCCACTCCTCGTCGACGTCCGGCTTGGCGATGTCGCCGGACTGCACCTCGTCGACCGCCTTGCGGCCCTCGACGGGGCCGAGGTCGAAGAGGTAGGGCGGGTTGGCGGTCGCCTCGGCGAACGCCCGGGCGGCGGGTTCCAGCACCGGCGAAACCGGCTCGACGACGTCGGACATGAGTATCTCCTGCTGCTATCGGTGTGCGTTGTGCTGCCTCTTCACGCTAGGGCCGCAGGGTGCCCGGACAATGACTGCACGTGCACCCGCTCTGTCCGCACAGCGCACAGAGCGCCGCGCACCCCGTGCCGTGGCGACGGGTCAGCCCCGGCCCGCGCCGTCCCGCCACTCGCGTGGGGTCATGCCGTAGGCGGCGCGGAAGACGCGGCTGAAGTGCGCGGCGCTGGCGAAGCCCCACCGGCCCGCGACGGCGGCGATGGTCCGGCTTCCACGGCCGGGGCGGGTCAGATCGCGGCGGCACTCCTCGAGGCGGCGGTGCAGGATCCAGCGGCCCACGGTGATCCCCTCGGCCTGGAAGAGCTTGTGCAGGTAGCGCACGGAGATGCGCTGGGAGCGGGCGATGACCTCCGGGCAGAGGCCGGGCTCGGTCAGGTGCAGTTCGACGTAGTCCAGGATCCGGGCCAGGATCGGCGCCCGGCTGCCCGGCGGGCCCGGCATGCGCGCGCCCAGCTGTTCGGCGGCGAGGGGCCGCAGGAGATCTAGGGCGTTGGCGGCGAGCATCTTGCCGACCGGCGGCCGGGCCCGCGACATGGTGCGGGCGAGATCGGACAGCAACGGTGACAGCAGGGCGCCGAGCTGGGAGGCACCGGCGACCGGCGTACGGGTGACCCGCGCGGCGTCGGCCGCCGTCAGCCCGAGCAGGCCGGCGGGCACGAGGAAGACCGTCGCCCGGAACCGCTCGGGGAAGTCCAGGGTCGCCGGCCGGTGGGCGTCGTAGAAGCAGACGACCTCGGGGGAGAGGTGCAGGGTGACCGGCTCGGTGCCCGGTAGGCCGGCGGCGGCACGCAGGCCCACGAAGAGGTACTCGCCGACGTCCCGGGCGTACAACCGGTGCTCCGGCCCCGGCGCCCGATCTCCCGGCAGCTGCCCCGGGCCCATTTCGCCGGTCATGATCTCGACGCCCATGGGCGTCCGACAAACGGGTGCGCCGATGCTGCTGGTGATGGACATCTTCCGCCGTTGCCTCCGGAGCGACTGTCGAACTCGTCGCCCGGACCATAGGACCAGGGAAGCGCGAAAGAAGTGATGATGCAGTGACAACGCAGTGACAGCGCCCGGGCACGGCACCGGCGCGCCTCTCGGGAGGCTTCCCGAAGTTCGCGTGGCGCTGCCGCGCGGTTCGGCGGCGAAGACCCCATGCGGGTCGCGGGTGGGCTCTGCGGACCGGCGGACCGGCGGGCGCGGCGGCCGGCGCCGGAGCGAGGCCGGTGCGGCGGCTCAGGCTCCGGCGGGCGGGACAAGGGACGCTCCGACGTGGCGCGTACGGCGTTCAGCGCTCGGCGGGCGGCTGCCGGGGCCACCGCACGTCGGGGATCCCGTCCGGTCCCAGCGTCTCGACCGGGCGACCAGGGACGGTCAGCCGACGCCGGCCCGGCCGTCCCAACCGGTCAGGAGTGCCTCGACCCGCTCTGCGTCGGGGTGACCCAGGGACCTGAAAAGGGCAAGCGCCCGGTCCCAGACGGCGCGAGCGCCGTCCTCGTCGCCCATGGCGCGGTGGGTGTCACCGACGCGGACGAGGACGCTGGCCTCGACGTAGGGCGCGCCGAGGTCGCTCAGCAGGGCCAGGGCGTTGTGGTAGCCGAGCAGGGCGTGCGGGTGGCGGCCAAGGTGCTGGTGGGCGTAGCCGATGCTGTCCCAGGTGACTGCCTGGCCGTAGCGGTCGCCGAGGTCCTGGAGCATGGCCAGGGCTTCGAAGCAGTGCGTCAGGGCCGGCCGGTACTCGCCGAGGAGGGCGTGGTACCAGCCGACGGAGTTCAGGACGCTGGCCTGCGCGGCCTGGTCGCCCAGGGCGCGGAACAGGTTCAGGGCGAGCTGGTTGTGGCGCAGCGCGCCGGGCAGGTCGCCGCGCTGTTCGCTCTCCCAGCCGAGACTGCGGTGGGTGTGGGCACGGCCGGTGTCGTCGCCCAGCTGAGTGAAGAGTTCCAAGGCGTGTTCGAGGCGGGGCACGGCTTGGTCGTCGAGGCCGAGCCGGCCCTCGATGCGGGCCAGTCCGCGCAGCCCCCGGGCCTCCAGGGGGGTTTCGGCGAGCCGCCGGGCGGCGTCGAGCGCGGTGCGCTGCACGACGAGCCCGTCGTGCCAGTGGCCGCGTCGGTCGAAGAACGGCTCCAGGGACCAGGCCAGATGGCAGGCGAGACGTTCCTGCCCGGAGGCGGCGGCGGTCTCGACGACGGCGAGGAGCGCCGCGTGCTCGGCGGTGAGCCACGCCAGGGCCTGGTCCTCGTCGGCGAGCGGTTCGGGTCGCACACCCTCAGGTGCGGGGGGCGGAGGCAGCGGGTCGGCGTTCGGGGCGAGCAGCCGGTCCGCGGCGTGGGCGGTGTGCAGGTAGTAGTGGTGCAGCCGGTGGAGGGCCTCGCGTCGCTCGGCCTCGGTGTGCCTCTCCTCGAGGAGTTCGCCGGCGTGGGCGCGGAGCAGGTCGTGGAACGTGTAGCGGGCGGGGCTGTGCTCGGTGACGAGGTGCAGGTCGGTCAGCTCGGCCAGCAGCGGTCGGGTCCGGCGCGCCGGCAGGCCGGCCAGGGCCGCCGCGGCCGGTGGCGAGAAGTCCGGGCCGGGGTGCAGGGCGAGCAGACGGAACAGCCGGGCCGCCTCGTCGGAGACCTCCCGGGAGGACCAGGAGAACACCGTGCCGACGTCCACGGAGGCGTCGGAGCGGGCGAAGGCGTCCAGGCGCCCGCGAGTCCCGCGCAGTTCGGCGGCCACGGCGGAGAGCGGGAAGTGCGGGTGGGCGGCTGCCCGGGCGGCGACGCAGGCGAGGGCGAGGGGCAGCCCGGCGCACAGCACGGTGATCTCGTCGGCGGCGCGCGGCTCGGCCCCGACCCGCTCGGCGCCCAGCCGGCGGGTGAGGAAGGCACGCGCCTGATCGCTGCCGAAAGGCCGCAGTGTCAACGAGTGGGCGCCTTGCCCGGCGACCAGCCCGGACAGTGTGTTGCGGCTGGTGACGACGGTGAGGCAGCCGGGGGTGCCGGGCAGCAGCGGTCTCACGTGGTCGCTGTCCCGGACGTTGTCGAGGACGACGAGGACACGCCGGCCGGCGAGCACGCTGCGGTAGAGCGCGGCCTGCGCGTCCAGGCCGCGCGGTACCCGGTCGGGTGGCACGCCGAGCGCGTCGAGGAAGCCCCGGATGGCTTCCCCCGCCTCCACGACCGCGCCGGACGGGTCGAAGCCGCGCAGGTTGACGTAGAGCTGTCCGTCGGGGAAGCGGTCGGCGACGCGGTGGGCCCAGTGCACCGCCAGGGTGGTCTTGCCGACGCCGGCCATGCCGCTGATGACGCTGATCGGCGCGGCGTGCGGCAGTGAGTCGTTCCCGCACGGCATCGCGGGAACTTCGTCCAGCTCGCCGCTGCGGTCGATGAACGCCGCAACCTCGTGCGGGAGTTGGGCGGGCACGGGAGAGGACGGGGTGACCGGCGCCGGGGCGGCGCGGTGAGGGGCGTTCGCGGGAGGGGCGGGCTGATCGGTGGTCGGCCCGCCAGGGGCGGACGCTCCCGCGTCCACGGCGGGGCCTGCCCGCAGTACGGCGTTCCGCGCCTCCCGCAGTTCCGGCCCCGGGGTGATGCCCAGTTCCCCGGCCAGCCGGGTCCGTACGGCCTCGTGGACGGTGAGCGCCTGGGACCGGCAGCCCGCCGCCGTCAGCACGCGGATCAGCCTGGCCTGCAGGGGTTCGTCCAGCGGGTGTTCCGCGGCGGCCCGGTGCAGTTCCGGCAGGACCGCCTCGGGCAGGCCGGCGCGTAGAGCCGCGTCGGCCGCCTCCCGGACCGCCGCGAGCCGTTCGCGGTCCGCCGCGCCGAACACCGGGTGCGCGCGGGCCTCCGCGGACATGCCGGTGGCGATCGGTCCGCGCCACAGGGACAGCGCCTCGGTGAGCAGGCCGACGGCGTGCGCGGGCGATTCCCCCGCGGCCCGGCGTCCCGCCTCCCGCAGCGCGCGGAAGCGCAGCAGGTCGAGCGAATCACCGTCGGTCACGAGCCGGTAGCCGCCCGCGTCGCGCACGATCCAGCGGCCCTCCGAACGGGTGGCGAGGCCGGGCTCCAGCAGGCGCCGCAGTGAACCCACGTGCCGTCGGACCACGTTGACCGCGCTGCGCGGCGGATTCGCCCCCCACAGCACGTCGACGATGTCGTCCATGGTCACCGGCCGGGCAGCCCCGGCCAGCAACAGCGCCAGCAAAGTGCGCTCCTGCGGTCCGCCGAGCTCCAGCTCGGCCTCACCCCGCAGCACCCGAACGGGCCCCAGGACCGCGAACCGTACGGCAGCCGTTCGCACACCGGTGCACCCGGTGTCGTCGGCTCTCGCCTGCCCGGACGTGACGAGCGGCTCGTGGACGGACTCCGCCGGCTCGGACATGCCGGCCGCTTCCAACACTGCCGGTTCTCCTCCGGGACGGCGCCGCCAGGACACCTGAAAACGTACTACAGGAGGAGAAGTGGCCGACGAGGGAAGAGGGCGGGACCGCCGTCCGCCATCCCGGGGAGGCGTCCGTGCCGGCGGCACCGGTCACGGCACCTGACGACGGCGGCCGGTGCCGGGCCGAGACCGCCACCGGCCGCCGTGCGCTGACCGGCACGACCAGGTGCGCTCCCGGGCAACCACGTACCGGTGTCGCGCCTACGTTCACCGGCATGGATGCGGGCGCAGGCCCCTGGGCGCGTCGCGGTGGACGAAAGTCGCGCCAGGCGAAGCGGAACCCCGGAGGCGGCCTCACGGCATCTTCACCGGCGGTACCCGCACTGCTGCGGTCCGTCGTCCGACGAGACAGGGAGAGACAATGAGCATGCCGAACGGGGTCGATGTCGATGTCCCGCCCAGCGGCCCCGGCTGTGTCGAGTGCGAGGCCACCGGTGCCTGGTGGTTCCACTTGCGCCGCTGCGCTCTCTGCGGTCATGTGGGCTGCTGCGACGACTCTCCGTCCAAGCATGCCACCGCGCACGCCCGGTCGGCCGGCCACCCCCTGATCCAGAGCTTCGAACCCGGCGAGAGCTGGTTCTGGGACTACGACACGTCCACTCTGTACGAGGCGGGACCGGAACTGGCCCCGCCGCACAGCCACCCCGCCGGCCAGCCCGTCCCCGGACCGGCGGGACGGGTACCGGACGACTGGGCCGAGCACCTGGGCTGACGTCGTGCCGTCACCGTCGCAGCAGCGCGGCGGCCCTGCCGCGTCCGATGCCCTGGTGCACTCCCGGCGGCGGCGTCTTCCGTTGCCGGGAGCGCGTCCCACTGCCGGCGTGCGGCCACCCGGTGAGCGCGCCGGAGCCGGGCCGGTGGCCGAGGCCGCAGTCCGGCGCGCGTGCGGGCATGGGGCGCGGACGGCTCAGTGAACCCTGTCTCCGGTGCGCGCCTGCGTCGGTGCGGCGCCGTGCGGTGACGACGTGCGAGAGCCGCGGCGGCCACCCTCCGCGCCGAACGTCATGCGCCGGCCGGTGACCACACCGCCTTCGGCGGGCTGATCGTCGCCACCGCGCCTGCGCTTCGAGCCGCCGCCCGTGTCGTCACACCCCACCTCCGGACGGACGCTGCGCCATTCGCGAGGTGAGAGGCCGTAGGCGTCCCGGAACACCCGGCTGAAGTGGGTGGGGTTGACGAATCCCCATCGCTGGGCGATGGAGGACACCGTGGGCGACGTGCGGCTGCGGCGGGCGAGTTCGTGGGCGCACTTCTCCAGCCGGCGCCGCTGGATCAGCCGGCTGATCGTGATGGCCTCGTCTTCGAAGAGGCGGTGAAGATAGCGCACCGAGATGTGGTGAGCCCGCGCCACCGATTCCGGGGACAGGGCCGGATCGCCCAGGTTCTCGTCGATGTAGTCGCGGACGCGCTGCACGAGGAAGCTGCGCGTGGTCCCGGACCCCGCCGCCGTTTCCTCGGTCAGCTCGGTCACCAGGGTGCCGAAGAGGTCGACGAGGCCGTTGGCCAGCCTGCCCGCGGCGGACGGTGAGTAGACGTGGGCGGAGGCGACCACCGTGGCGAGGAAGGGCCTCAGGATCGCGGCGCACCCTTGCCCGGTGTCGATCGCGGTGCCGGTGATCCTGCCGAGATCCTCGTCCGACAGAGCCGTCATGCGGCGGGGGATGTGCACCACGCGCGTGGCGAAGCGCTCCGGATGGTCCAGGAAGTACGGGCGCGAGGTGTCGTAGACGAAGAGGTCGTCCGGGTCCGCCGTGGCCTGCCGGCCGTCCTGGACGAGTGTCGTCCTGCCCGCCATCTGTACGCCCACGGCCACGAACGGCTCGGGCGAGCGCGCGATGTGGGCCGCCGTCCGCCGGACACGCTGGGGGGCGGCCTCAGTGGTGGAGACCCGCAGGGTACCGACTCGGGCAGTGCAGACGCGGCCGAGGAACGGACCGTCGTCGCGTGGAACGACGGTCACGGGCACCAGCGCCCGCTCCACCACGTCGCGCCAGTGGGTGAGTCTGTGTTCATCGGGTACCGAAGCAGTCGTCAATACCGGGTTCATCCGGCTCTCCTCTCCAACCAGGTGCAACCGGCGGAGATCGTGGGCTCCTGGAGCGCACAGGGACCGGGCGGATGCGTGCCGCCGGAGAAGGCGGCACTCGGTGCCCGGGCACGTGCGGAGGTCCCGTCGCGTCGCGGAACCCCCCCGCGACGGAAGTCAGGCAGCAACACTGCGGCCCGTGTTCCCCGCCTTGACCAGCCAAGCAGCTGATCGTTTCCGGCTCCAGGCACTAAGCAGGCAGAAAGGGCGGCGGACCGGACGACGACCGGACGTCGCGGACAACGCTCGGGACGCCGCCGATGCCACCGGTGGCCGGCCCCGGTGGCCCACCGGTCAGCCACGCCCGCGCCGCGGCACTTCGCGGCTCCCGGGCTCTCCGGCAACGGCATGGACGCCGTCGCCGTCCTCATGGTGGCTCGGTGGCCGGTGCCCGCATCACCGCCCGTGACACGGGCGGAGCTTGCCACGCCTCGCCTACCGTGCCCGGCGCTGTCTCACCGGCCGGGGCACTTACGGGCGCGGGATGTTGCGCAGGTTGGTGCGGGCGAGGTGGATCATGCGTCCCACGCCGCCGGTGAGGACGCTGCGCCCGGCGGACAGGGCGAAGCCCTTGACCTGCTCCGCGGTGGCCTTGGGGGGGATGGCGAGTGCGTCGGGGTCGGTGACCACGTCGACCAGGGCCGGCCCGTCGTGGTTGAAGGCCTCGCGCAGAGCGCCGCGCACCTCTCCCGGACTCTCCACACGGATGCCGAGCGCGCCCGCGGCGGTGGCGATGGCCGCGTAATCGGTGTGCGGGTACGCGGTGCCGTGCGGAGGCAGACCGTCGACCATCATCTCCAGGTCGACCATGCCGAGGGACGAGTTGTTGAAGAGGACCACCTTCACCGGCAGGCCGTACTGCACCAGGGTCAGGAAGTCTCCCATGAGCATGGAGAATCCGCCGTCGCCGGAGAGGGACACCACCTGGCGCCCCCGGTCGAGGAACTGGGCGCCGATCGCCTGGGGCAGCGCGTTGGCCATGGAGCCGTGCACGAAGGAGCCGAGGATGCGACGGCGCCCGTTCGGGGTCAGGTAGCGGGCCGCCCAGACGCAGCACATGCCGGTGTCCACGGTGAAGACCGCGTCGTCGGCCGCCTCCTCGTCGAGCACCGACGCCACGTACTCGGGGTGGATCGGGGTGAGTGTTCCGACGTCGTGGGTGTAGGCGCCGACCGCCTTCTCCAGGGCGTGGACGTGTCGGTCCAGCATCCGGTCCAGGAACCGCCGGGACGGCTTCTCCCGCACGGCGGGGGTCAGGCACTTCAGCGTCTCGCGTACGTCTCCCCAGACGGCGAGGTCCAACTGCGTGCGGCGGCCGAGTCGTTCGGGCTGGATGTCGATCTGCACGGTCTTCACGTCGCGCGGCAGGAAGTTGGAGTACGGGAAGTCGGTGCCGAGGAGGATCAGCAGGTCGCACTCGTGCATCGCCTCGTAGGCGGCGCCGTAACCCAGCAGGCCCGACATGCCGACGTCGTACGGGTTGTCGTACTGGATGTGCTCCTTGCCGCGGAGCGCGTGGCCCACCGGGGCCTTGACCTTCTCGGCGAACGCCATCACCTCGGCGTGGGCACCGGCGACGCCCCGGCCGCAGAACAGCGTGACCTTCCCGGCGGCGTCCACCAGTTCCCGCAGGCGCGCCAGTTCGTGGTCGGCCGGGCGGACGGCGGGCCGGTCCAGCGGTATCGCCAGCTCCGCTCCGTCGCTCGGGGTGTCCTCGTCCGCGACATCACCGGACAGGGCGACCACCGACACCCCGCGCCGGCCCACCGCGTGCTGGATCGCCGTCTGCACCACCCGGGGCATCTGCCGGGGCGAGGAGATGAGTTCCGAATAGTGACTGCATTCTTCGAACAGCCGGTCCGGGTGTGTTTCCTGGAAGTACCCGGTGCCGATCTCGCCACTGGGTATCTGTGCGGCCAGCGCGAGGACCGGCGCCATCGACCGGTGGGCGTCGAACAGGCCGTTGATCAGATGGAGGTTGCCCGGTCCGCAGGAACCGGCGCAGGCCGCCAGCCGACCGGTGAGCTGCGCCTCGGCACCGGCGGCGAAGGCCGCGACCTCCTCGTGCCGCACCTGGACCCACTCCAGGGACCGGTGCCGTCTGACGGCGTCCACGACGGGGTTGAGGCTGTCACCGACCACACCGTACATACGGTGCACACCCGCACGGGCCAGAAGATCTACGTACTGTTCGGCAACGCTCTGCTTCGCCATGGAACTCCTTGAGCCGGTCAGTCATGGGGCGCGGTCAGGCTAGTGAGAGCGTGAGGCGCCTTTTTGCCGGTCAGCGCACCGCATGAGAACCGGCAGCGCACTCGACGGGTATGCGGTGCGCCATGCCGGGACGCCGTGCGTATCGGGCGAAGGCCGGGGAGTTCCGGATCTCGGATACGGAGCGGACTCGATCTCCCCCACACACTTGGCGCGATACTTTTCGGCGAACGGCCGTCGCCCGGTGTCCGGGATGCCGGCGCCCGCGTCGGCGCCACCGGCGCGGGCGCCGCGCTCTGCCCGGCCCTGTGCCGCGCAGAGCGCGGCCACGCTCGTTCACGATGACGCACTTGCCGAGTGAGATCGCTTGTGGCGTGGCCGGTGAGCCGGTTGGAAGCGCCGCGCCGAGCGTCACGCCATCGCCGGGGGGTCCCCTCGTGATGCGGTGACCGCCGACGCCGAGGCCTTCCGCAGCGGTGTGACCGCGCGTTGAAGGCCTCCTCGCCCAGCACGGTGGATCCGCTTGGCAGTGTCTGAAAATCGTTCTTGCAGAAGCAACCGCTCATGCACGGGCCGACAAGTTGCACGGTGCACGGGTTCCTACGGTCGCACAGAGGGCCAATCTGTCGTGATCCTTTCTTTGGGGGAGTCCATGAGTCAGCAGCTCGCTTCGGTCATGTGCGACGTCACGGTGTTCGTCAGCGTCTCGGGGGAGCCGCGGGTGCCGCTGCCCGCGCGGTTGCACTACGACCGGAGTGACCCGTACGCCGTCCGTCTTTCCTTGGGCGCGCCCCCGGCGCGGCCGGTCGTCTGGGTGTTGGCTCGCGACCTGCTCGTCGAGGGACTGCGCCGGCCGGCAGGTGCGGGAGACGTACTGGTCCTTCCCCGGCACGGGTGCTCCCCGGGCGTCATGCGCATCGTCCTGCGGTCCGCCGGCGGGGCGGCCCTGCTCGAGATCGTGGTGTCGGAGGTGACGAGATTCCTGGAGGGGGCCTGTGAACTGGTGCCCCTGGGGGCGGAGGGTTCGCACGTCGACATCGAGAGCGCACTCGCCGAACTCACGGGCCGCACCGACTGACTGCCGGACGGGGGCGAACCCGTACGCCGTCCGCCTTGGGGGCTCGAGTGAGCGCGACGGGCAGCAGCTTTTTGATCAGGAGTGCACCGCTTCTTGCCCGGGAGTGCACTCGCGTGGCCGGTTGAGTCCATCGTCACAGCTTTCCGCCCCGGCCCCGTCATAGCGTGCCCTCGTATGGCAGGAGAAAGTCGAAGGGACGCTTGATGTCGGTGCGCAGGCTGGGACGAGTGGCCCGTGAGGCAACCGGACGCGACTCATGAGCAGTGGTCGCCGATCACCGTCGATCATCCGTCCTCCACAGCACCTCCCCTTACTTCCCTGAGCGAACTCTTGTGGATCTGCGCGGCCGATCAGTCGCGCTACGGCGCGCAGATGAGTTGACCGTCTGATTGTTGCGAGGCACTCGCAGGTCATCGGGTTATGGATGAGGTGCGATAAAGCATGACGGCCGTGACAACAGGAACGATCGAGGGAGTGCCGGACTTCGGCTCCACGCTTCGCGAGCTGCGCCTGGCGGCCTCCCTTACCATCGAAGGCCTGGCCGAGGCGTCAGGACTGAGCGTTCGCGGCATCGGGGATCTGGAGCGGGGACGGCGTGCGGCTCCGCAGCGGCGCACGATAACGGCCCTGGCCGCAGGGCTGCGACTGTCCGACGCGGAGCGGCAACGGCTGCTGGGCGCGGCCCGCGCCGGGCGAAGTGACGGATACGCCCCCGTCGGTGTGCAGGCGGTGCGGCGCGAGATCACCGATTTCGTCGGCCGGGAACGCGAACTGTCATGGCTCATCGAGCTTGCACGGCAGATCCCCGGCGGCCGGACATCGGATGAACAGGCCGCCGCGTCCGGCCCGGGCGTACGGCCTGTGATCGCGGCGGTGTCCGGGCCACCGGGCGCGGGCAAGACGACGCTGGCGCTGCACGCGGCTCGCCGGCTCGCCGACCACTTCCCGGACGGTCAGGTCGTAGTGGACATGCGGGGACTGGACGCGGACCCGCCGGAGCCGGGCGAGCTCATGCTCGGTGTGCTGCGAGCACTCCGGGTCGCCGACCGGGATCTGGTGAAAGTCGGCCCGCAAGGCCATATCGGACTGTACCGCCAGACCTTGGCGGAACGGCGATTCGTGCTCGTACTCGACAACGCCCGTGACGAGGCGCAGGTGCGCCCGCTGCTGCCCGGATCCGGCACGGGGATCGTGGTGGTCACGAGCCGGCGCATGCTCACCGGTCTGGAGGGCGTGCACCGCCTGCTGCTCGACGGGTTCGACACACATGAGGCCACGGCGCTGCTGACGGCGTTGGTGGGCGGGGAGCGGGCGTCCGCCGACACCGGCGCACTGGAAAGGGTCGCCCGGTACTGCGGACATCTACCGCTCGCCCTGCGCCTGGCAGGCAACTGGCTGGCCTCGCAGAAGGCATCGCCGGTGCACAGACTCGCCGAGCGGCTCGCCCCCGACGACGGCCGACTGGAGGCACTGGCCGCCGGAGACATGCGCGTGTCCACGGCGTTCGACCTTTCCTACCGCCGGCTCACCTCCGAAGCCGCCCGCCTGTTCAGGCGACTCGCTCTCGTCCCGGGGCCCGACGTCTCCGCGGCCGGGGCCGCCCAGCTGTCCGGGCAGCATGTCTTCGACGCCGAGGACACCTTGGAGGAACTGGTGGAAGCAGGCTTGCTGGGTGCCGAACGCGACCGCTACCGGCTGCACGACCTGTTGCGGCTCTACGCCCGGACGCGCTTGCACGCCGAGGAGACCCCGGACGACATCGGGCGTGCTCGGACCGCTCTGTGCGACTGGCTGCTCCGGACCGCGATCGTGGCCGGCCGATGGTTCGAGCCCGGCTACGGGGCCCCGTCCGCCGCCTGGGACGGGGGAGTGGACCTGTCCTCGGCGAACAAGGGGCGGGAATGGCTCCAGGTGGAGGGCGCGAACTGGCTCGCCGCCTTTCGCGTGGCCGCCGAGGCCGGTGAACACACCACAGTGGTCGAGGTGGCCGAATCCCTGCACTGGTTCTCCGACCAGTGGATCTTCTGGGGGTACTGGCCCGAGGTCTACGCCACCGCCGCCGACTGCGCGCGGGCACTGGGCGACCCCGTCCTGCAAGCGACTCAGCTCAATTACCTGGCATGGGCGCGGCTGTTGTGCGAGGGTCGTCACCGCGACAGCCTGACGCACTCCGCCCAGGCCCTCGCCCTCGCCCGAGCCGCTGCCGACACACCCCAGCAGGCGTGGGCCCATTTCTACCGGGCCTGGGCTTTCAGCCGCCTCAGCGCACACGAGTCCGCGGCTGACCACATGAGTCAGGCCAGCCACCTCTTCACGTCGATGGAAGACGCGCAGGGCAGCCTCACCGCCCTGCAGGGAATCGCCATGGTCCTTTCCTCTTCCGGTCGCAACGAGGAGGCGATCGAAGCATTCCGGCGCGCGCTCGCTTTCCTCGAAGAGGCAGATGACCGTATCGAGGGGCATTGCGCGGAGTTCGCCCGGACGGCGATCTACACCGGTATCGCCCATGTCAGCCAGCGGCTGAAGAAATGGGATGAGGCCGTCGTCTACCTGCGGAAGTCCATCGAGCTCAGCAGTAAGAGCGGAAACACCGCACTGGAGAGCCGGAGTCTCAACAAACTGGGCGGTGTTCTGCTCGGTACGGGGCGCACGGCGGAGGCGCGGGATGTCTTCGCACGGATCATTTCTCTGGGGCCCTATGCGGACCCCCGCACCGCTCGGGAAGCGGCGGTGCGGCTCGACTCCCTCGACGCTCGCCGCCGCGCCGTGCAAGAGACGGAGCGGGCATGACCCGGGCGGATGACACCTCACACCGCTCACGACGGCATGAGGGCGGCAGCTGGACAAAACCGGCAGAGGTTACAGTCGTCAGCGATGCCGCTGGTCCCTTGAGACTGTGCACTTCGAATCAGCGCTCCCGGTTCGGCCGAGACTGTCCTTCGAAGACCGGACCGCGGCGCGGGCAACGAAGGGGACGAGCCACGTGAGCGCCGGAGGACAGGAATTCGGAGCGCTGCTGCGGCAGTTCCGGGTGAGCGCGTTCCTGACCATCGAAGGCCTCGCCGAGGCCTCGGGCGTCAGTGTCCGAGGTATCGGGGATCTGGAGCGGGGCCGGCGTGCGGCTCCGCAGCGGCGTACGGTGGCTGCCCTCGCCGACGGCCTGAGGCTCGACGGGAACCAGCGTGACCAGCTGCTGGCTGCCGCGCGAGCGGGACGCGCGAACGACTTCGGCCCCGTTGCCGTCCGCACCTTTCCCCGGGGGATCAACGACTTCGTCGGACGCGAGCACGAGTTGGTGTCGTTGGCGACGCTGGCGGCCGGGAAGGCGACACCCGAGGCCGACGGGGAGGAGTCCGCGGGCGTCGGCTCCCGGCCCGTGGTGGTGGCCGTGTCGGGGCCGCCCGGCATGGGGAAGACCGCGCTCGCCCTGCACGCGGCCCAGAAGCTGGCGCATCGATTTCCCGACGGCCAGATGGTCCTGGAGCTGCGCGGCATGGACGCGGAGCCGCCGTCCACGGCGGAACTCATGCTGGGCGTGCTGAAGGCGTTCCACGTAGCGGACGCGGAACTCGTCAAGGCCGGCCCGCAGGGTCAGGCCGCGCTGTACCAGAACCTTCTCGCCGACCGGCAGTGCCTGCTGGTGTTCGACAACGCCCGCGACGAAGCCCAGGTACAGCCGCTGCTGCCCGCGCGTGGTCGGGCCATGGTGATGGTGACCAGCCGACGGGTGCTCACCGGGCTGCGGAACGTGCACCGGCTGAGCCTGGGGGAGATGGCCGCCGAGGAGGCCGTCGCCTTCCTCACCGGCGTGATCGGGGAGGAACGCGCCTCCAGCGATCCGTCCGCACTCAGTGATGTGGCCCGGCGGTGCGGCTACCTTCCGCTCGCCCTGCGCTTGGCCGGCAGCTGGCTGGCGACACGGACCGGCTGGACGGTGCGCCGCCTGGCCGACCGGCTGGCCGTGGAGGAGCGCCGCCTGGACGCTCTGGTCGCCGGGGACAGGACCGTGTCGGCCGCGTTCGACCTCTCGTACCGCCAGCTGACTCCGGACGCCGCCCGGTTGTTCAGACGCCTGTCCGTCGTGCCCGGGCCTGACGCGGGGGTGGCTTGTGCCGCACTTCTGCTCGCGCAGGACCTCCTGTCGGCGGAGGACGTCCTGGAGGAGTTGGTCGAGGCAGGTCTGCTCGGCACCCACGGCGACCGCTTCAGGATGCACGACCTGCTGCGCCTGTACGCATACGGCCGCCTGGAGGCCGACGAGGGCCGGGAGGGAGGGGAACAGGTGCGGGCCGACCTGTACCGGTGGCTCCTGGAGACGACCATCGTCGCGGGCCGCTGGTTCGAGCCCGGCCACGGTGCGCCTCCGGCGAGCCGGCAGGGACTGGTGGACCTGTCCTCCGCCGACCTGGCTCGCCAGTGGCTGCAGGTTCAGGGGATCAACTGGCTGGCCGCCCTGCACGCCGCGGCGGAAGCCGGGGACCATGCCATGGTGGTGGAGGTGGCCGAGGCCCTGCACTGGTTCTCCGACCAGTGGATCTTCTGGGGACACTGGCCCGAGGTGTTCAGCATGGCTGCGCGCAGCGCTGAGGCTCTGGGCGACGAGACCTCGAGAGCCGCGCAGCTCAACTACTACGCGTGGACCCTCATCGTGTGCGAAAGCAGTCCCGCCGACAGCCTGCCCGTGTCCGAAGAGGCACTGGCGGCGGCGCTGCGCGCCGGAGACATACCGCAACAGGCGTGGTCCTCCTACTACCGGGCCTGGGCCTACCGGAACCTCGGGAGCCTCGTGGAGGCGAGCGAGTGCTACAGCCGGGCAGCGGCGCTGTTCGAGTCGGCGGGCGATCTGCACGGCAGTCTCCAGTCCCTGCTCGGCCGGTCCCTCAACCTCCTGACACAGGGCCTGGGCGCGGCAGCTCTCGATTCGTACCAGCGGACCCTGTCGTTCCTGGACGAGGCCGGCGATCTCATACAGCCGTACGTCGCCGGGACGTCACGCGTCGGCATCATCTCCGGAATCGGCCGGACCTTCGCCCTGCTGGAGAGGTGGGACGAAGCGATCGCGCACATCAGTACCGCGATCCGCCTCTGCGACGACCTCGGGAACACGTCGGTGAAGAGCATGCATCTGTGCCACCTGGGAGAAGTCCTCCTTTCCGCCGGCCGGGAGAGGGAGTCCCGGGAGGCTTTCCGGGCCTGCGTCTCGCTCGGCTCCGAGGCCGACCCCCAGCGCCTCTCGGAGGCGCGTGTCCGACTCTCCCGGCCGGGCTCCGTGAAGTCACGGTGATCCTTTTCTCTGCGCGCAGGGAAGTGTGCCGCCACCGCACGAGGGGTCGGCAGGCGGCGTGGGACACGTTCTCGCGGGCCTTTGCCGAGAGCGGAAAGCCGTGCTCTGAAGGGTTCCCACATGGCCACGTCGACCGTCTGGAAGTTCGACGCGCCCGAAAGCGCTCCGCAGGTGGAGCAGACACTGCTCGCCCTGCAGAAGCAGGAGCTGATCAAAGTGGTGGACGCCGCCGCCGTCAGCTGGCCGGCAGATGCGAAGAAGCCCAGGACCAAGCAGCTCACCGACCTGGTAGGGGCGGGTGCCCTGTCGGGTTCCTTCTGGGGCCTGCTCTTCGGCCTCATCTTCTTCATGCCGCTCCTGGGCGCCGCCGTCGGCGCCGCAGCCGGCGCCCTGGGCGGCAAGCGGGCCGATGTCGGCATCGACGACGACTTCATCGAGTCGGTCGAGTGGCAGGTGACCCGAGGCACCTCCGCGCTCTTCCTGCTGTCCGAGGGCGAGGTGCTGGACCGCGTGAAGGAGGCATTCCCCGAGGAGCACGCGGTGCTGATCCGATCCGGCCTCGCCAGGGAGCAGGAAGCCCGGCTGCGCGAAGTGTTCGAGGGCTGATGCGCGGGTAGACCGGCCGGCAGGGTGCCGGCAGCACCAAGGCCGCACCTGGGCCGCTCGGCGCCGTGAAGCGCCGAGCGGCCCATTTCCCGTGCCCGGAACAAGAAGCGGTGGGCGCCGGCCGGCCGGTGGAGGTCCCGAAGAGGACTCCGGGCGGCGTCGGAGGGGCGGACGACACCGGCACCCTGGCCGAGGCATCCCGGCAACGGCGCGGCGTGCGGGGCGGCACCATACGAGTTGAGGGCGCTCACGGAACCGAGGACATGCACACTCGGGCAAGTCGGCTTCCGGGTCCTGAGCAGACTCGGCCTCGGTGTTCGGTTTCTGCCTTACGAGAGCACGAGACCGAGCCGCCCATCCGCTTCCGGGCCAGCACAGAAGGATCCGTCATGTCCCTTTCCGAGAGTCCGACCGTTGTTCTGGTGCATGGTGCGTTCGCCGACGCGTCGAGCTATGCGAGTGTCATTCCCGAGCTGTTGAAGCGTGGTCTGAAGGTCGTGGCTCCGGCGGTGCCCAACCGGAGTCTGATCGGGGACGCGGCGTACGTGGCCTCGGTCGTCCGTCAGATCGAGGGTCCGGTCGTCCTGGTCGGCCACTCCTACGGTGGTGCCGTGATCACGGTGGCCGGTGTGGAGGACAACGTCAAGGGGCTGGTGTACCTGTCGGGTTATGCCCTTGAGGTGGGGGAGAGCCTGGGTGAGCTCCAGGGCCGGTTCCCGGATTCGGATCTGGCGGCGGCGCTGGTCTACACGCCGTTCCCGGTCGAGGGGTCCGACACGCCGGGTACCGATGTGTCGGTGGAGGTCGGCAAGTTCCCGGCGATCTTCGCTGCGGACGTCGACCCCGATGTCGCGGCGGTTCTGGCTGTCTCCCAGCGTCCGCTGGCCGCGCAGGCGTTCGCGGACGCCGCTCCGGCGGCGGCCTGGAAGACGAAGCCGTCCTGGGGTCTGGTGTCCTCCTCGGACCACACCATCAACCCCGATGTCGAGCGCTTCGGTTACCGGCGTGCCGGCATGACCACCGTCGAGGTCGACTCCTCCCACCTCGTCATGCTCGCCCACCCCGAGCGCGTCGTCGCCCTCATCGAGGAAGCCGTCAAGGCCACCACCGGCTGAGCATCCGGCAGCGCGGAGCGGCCCGCGGGCGAAGTCGCGCACAGGGCGGAGACAGTCGCCGCCCTGTGCGTCGCTCCGCCCAGGTACATGCCGCCCTGTCCCCATACCTGAGGAGCCTGCGAGTCAGCATGACAGTTTCGACGGAGATCACGCACCACACGGCGGTGCTCAACGGAATAAAGCAGCACTGGGTCAGTGCGGGCCAGGGCCCGCCTGTCTATCTGCTGCACGGCTTCCCGGAGACCTGGTACGGCTGGCGCAAGCAGATTCCGGTACTCGCGGAGAAGTACACCGTCATCGCCCCGGATCTTCGTGGGTACGGCGACACCGAGAAGCCCGCATCCGGTTACGACAAGCGCACGATGGCCAATGACACCGTCGCCCTGATGGACCACCTCGGCCACGAGAGGATCGCGCTGGTCGGCCACGACCGCGGCGCGCGTGTGGGTACACGCTTCGCTAAGGATCACCGCGACCGCATCGACCGGTTCGTCGCGATGGACAACATCCCGACCCGGGTGATCGCCGACACCTACGACGTGGCCCTCGCGCGGCAGGGTTACTGGTTCTTCACCTTCCTCCAGGTTCCCGACCTGCCCGAGGCCCTGATCGCGGGCAATGAAGAGGCCTGGCTGACGCACTTCTACCGCGACTGGTCGTACGACCCGGAGATGCTGACGCCGGAGGAGATCGATGTCTACGTCCGTGCCTACCGGCAGCCGGGGGCGGTCCGTGGTTCGTGCATGGACTATCGCGCGGCTCCCCAGGACGTCGCTCAGGACCGGGAGGACGAGGACCGGCTCATCGACTGCCCGGTGCTGACGATGTGGGGGGAAGACTTCAGCGCCGTCGGCAGGGCCTACGACGTCCTCGACGTGTGGAAGGGCATGGCCCGTGACGTACGGGGAGTGGCGATCCCCCAGTGCGGTCACCTCTGCCAGGAGGAACAGCCCGAGGTGGTCAACGCGGAACTCCTGGCCTTCCTGGACGGCTGGAACGGCTGAGCGGTCCACATGCCGCTGTTCCCTGTCACCGCCGGCAAGGCCGGCGGGCACGGAACGCCGGAGGGCGGCAGCGGCGCGGTCCCGGCCGCTGCCGCCTTCTGTCTGCCGGTCCCGGGTCCCGCGGACAGGAACGACGCACACGAACGACGGACGCGAACGGATGGAGCGCTCATGGGTCATGCCAGGGCGCGCAGAGGCAAGTGATCCGTCCACGTAAGCCGTAGCGTTTCCTCCGTACCCGCGGCTTAAGTCCCGTAAGCCAACTGCCGGTTCCGGCCGGGAGCCACCGGCCGAGGTACCCGCCGACCGATCGGCGGCCCTCGCTACGCAGACCCGTGCCGCGTCCGGCGTTCACCCCCGCAGCGTCCGCACGCCGCGGACCCGGCAGTCCGCAGCGAGTCTCCGTAGCCGAACACCACATCTCATGAGCGAAGAAACGAGCCCGATCATGTCCCTTTCCGAGAGTCCGACCGTTGTTCTGGTGCATGGTGCGTTCGCCGACGCGTCGAGCTATGCGAGTGTCATTCCCGAGCTGTTGAAGCGTGGTCTGAAGGTCGTGGCTCCGGCGGTGCCCAACCGGAGTCTGATCGGGGACGCGGCGTACGTGGCCTCGGTCGTCCGTCAGATCGAGGGTCCGGTCGTCCTGGTCGGCCACTCCTACGGTGGTGCCGTGATCACGGTGGCCGGTGTGGAGGACAACGTCAAGGGGCTGGTTTACCTGTCGGGTTATGCCCTTGAGGTGGGGGAGAGCCTGGGTGAGCTCCAGGGCCGGTTCCCGGATTCGGATCTGGCGGCGGCGCTGGTCTACACGCCGTTCCCGGTCGAGGGGTCCGACACGCCGGGTACCGATGTGTCGGTGGAGGTCGGCAAGTTCCCGGCGATCTTCGCTGCGGACGTCGACCCCGATGTCGCGGCGGTTCTGGCTGTCTCCCAGCGTCCGCTGGCCGCGCAGGCGTTCGCGGACGCCGCTCCGGCGGCGGCCTGGAAGACGAAGCCGTCCTGGGGTCTGGTGTCCTCCTCGGACCACACCATCAACCCCGATGTCGAGCGCTTCGGTTACCGGCGTGCCGGCATGACCACCGTCGAGGTCGACTCCTCCCACCTCGTCATGCTCGCCCACCCCGAGCGCGTCGTCGCCCTCATCGAGGAAGCCGTCAAGGCCACCTCCAAGTAACCCGCCCCGCCGGTACTCGGCCCCCCCGGAGCGCGGCCCACCGTCGCGCCCGGGGGCGCCGCCGACGGCACGGCAGAAGACCACCTCGAACAGAAAGCACACAATGAACGCTTCGATCCCACGTCGCACCATGACCGTCTCCATGCTGGCCGGTGCCGCAGCCCTGGGCACGGCCGGTGTCGCGAACTCGGCCCCGGAGAGGGGCCTGGCGGCCGTTTCGGCGTCCGAGGACAAGAAGACACTGCCCACCATCGTGCTGATCCACGGCGCCTTCACCGACGCCTCCAGCTGGGCTCCCGTGGTGAAGAGACTCCAGCGCCACGGCCACCGCGTCGTGGCCCCGCCCGTCCCGCTGCGCGGCCTCGCCGGTGACGCCGCCTATGTGCGCAGTGTCCTGGACAGCATCCAGGGCCCGATCGTGCTGGTCGGCCACTCCTACGGAGGATCGGTCATCAGCCGCGCGGCGGTCGGGGCCGCGAACGTCAGGGGGCTGGTCTACGTGGCGGCCTTCGTCCCGGACGTGGGCGAGAGCGCCTCGTCACTGGCCGCCAAGTATCCGGGCAGTTCCCTGGCCGAGACCACTGTGGCCCAGAAGTACCCTCTGCCCGGTGGTGGACAGGGCGATGAACTGCTCATCCGGCAGGACCTGTTCCGCCACCAGTTCGCGGCCGGTGTCCCGCTCGTCACGGCGCGGACGATGGCCGTCGGACAGCGTCCGATCACCGTGGCGGCGCTCGAGGAGCGAGCCACCGCCGCGGCCTGGAAGACGCTGCCCAGCTGGTACCTCATCGCCTCCGAGGACCGCAACATCCCGCCGGCCGCGCAGCGGTGGATGGCCACGCGCGCCAAGGCCCGCACGGTCACCGTCCGCGCGCCGCACGCGGTCTCGGTGAGCGACCCACGCGCGGTGACCGACCTGGTCCTCGACGCCGCGCGCACCGTCCGAGCCGGTCACTGACCGCCACCGGGACACCCGGGTGACCGATGCCGGCGTGCGCGGGGCGGCACACGCCGGCGTTCCAGGGTCCTGGCCCGAGCCGCACCCGGGGTCCGGTAGCGCCGTCTTCCGCTGATGGCGGAAGCCACGGAAGGCGGCGCGCCATGGCTTCCCGAAAGGGCGGAATCCTCCGTGGCGTGGACGGACGCCTCGTCCTGCCACGAGACGTGGCCATCCCGGGCCACAGCGCCGGCCCACGACACGGAAAAGAAGGAGAACCGCATGCCGCTGCTCGATCCGAAGCCGGGAATGCTGCGCCCCCGCACGACGGAGGGACCGTCCGTCGACCGGGTCGCCGACGGCCGGGCGTCCGGTACCCCGGACGGTCTGCGGGACGCCCTCGTCGCCGAACTGGGCCCGCACAAGGTCCTGCACAAGATCTCGGATCTGGTGAGATACGCGTCGGATGCCAGCCCGTACCGCCTGGTGCCCCGCGTCGTGGTCATCGCCGAGACCGTCGACGACGTGGCCACCGTGCTGCGCTACGCTCGCGACAACCACCGTCACGTGGTCTTCCGTGCGGCCGGCACGTCCCTCAACGGGCAGGCCCAGGGCGACGACATCCTGGTCGACGTACGTCGCCACTGGACCGGGCTGGAAGTCCTTGACGGCGGCGCCAGGGCGCGGATCCAGCCGGGCACGACCGTGGGGCGGGCCAACGTCACGCTGTCCCGGCACGGCCGGCTGATGGGACCGGATCCCGCCAGCTCCAGCGCCTGTACGGTCGGGGGCGTCGTGGCCAACAACGCCTCCGGCATGACCGCCGGCATCACCCGCAACTCCTATCGGCTGCTGTCCTCCCTGACCGCGGTACTGCCCTCCGGCACGGTCGTCGACACGGCCGCCCCCGACGCCGAGGCGCGCCTGCGGACGGCCGAGCCGGAACTGTGCGCGACCCTGCTGGCGCTCAAGGCCGAGATCGAGAGCGACAGCGCGCTCGTGGCGCGGATCCGCGCCAAGTACGAGCTGAAGAACACCAGCGGATACCGGCTGGACGCCTTCCTCGACGGTTCCACCGCCGTGGAGATCCTGCGAGGTCTCATGGTCGGCTCCCAAGGCACACTGGGCTTCATCGCCGAAACCGTCTTCGACACCGTTCCCCTCGACAAGCTGACCTGTACGGCACTTCTCTTCTTCCCCGACCTGCCCTCCGCTGCCGCCGCCGTGCCGCTGTTCAACCACGCGGGAGCCCGTGCCGTGGAGCTGATGGACGGCAACACCTTGCGCGCCTGCGCCGCCGTGGACGGCGTGCCCGATGACTGGCGGGACCTGCCGCAGGACACCGCCGCGCTGCTGGTCGAGTTCCGCGCCGCGACGGAGGACGACCACCTCGCCCACCAGCGAGCCGCCGCGGATGTCGTCAAGGGGCTGAGGCTGGTCTCTCCCGTGGCGTCGGTGACCAACGGCTTCGTCACCGATCGAGGCGTGGCGCGCACCTACTGGCACGCCCGCGAGGCGTTCATGACAGCCGTGGGCAAGGCGCGGCCCACCGGTACGACGCTGATCACCGAGGACTTCGCCGTTCCGCCCTCGCGGCTGGCCGAGGCCTGCGAGGCGCTGGCGGGGACGCAGCGGCGCCACGGCTTCGACGCCGCGGTGGCCGGGCACGCCGCACACGGCAACCTGCACTTCCTGCTCGCCTTCGACGCCTCCCGGCCTGAGGACGTACGACGGTACGCGGCGTTCATGGACGAGTTCTGCGCCATGGTGACCGAGCGGTTCGACGGTTCCCTCAAGGCGGAACACGCCACCGGCCGGAACATGACCCCCTTCCTGGAATCCGAGTGGGGGGCCCGGGCCGTGGAGATGATGTGGCGGGTCAAGCGGGCACTCGACCCCCACGGGGTGCTCGCTCCGGGGGTGGTACTGAACCGGGACCCGAAGGCCCATCTGAAGCATCTCAAGACGATCCCCACCATCGAGGCCGTCGCCGACCCCTGCATCGAGTGCGGCTTCTGCGAACCGGTGTGCCCGAGCCGTGACCTGACGACGACGCCGCGGCAACGGATCGTGCTCCGGCGCGAGATGATGCGCCAGCCTGCCGACTCGCCCGTCACGGACAGTCTGCTGGAGTCGTACGGCTACGATGCCGTGGACACCTGCGCCGGTGACTCGACCTGCAAGATCGCCTGCCCGGTCGGCATCGACACCGGAGCCATGATGAAGGGGTTCCGGCACCAGCGGCACGGGCGTCGGGCCGAGCGGAACGCGGAGCGCGTCGCCGAGCACTTCGCGGCCGTGGAGGCGACCGTCCGCGTCGCTCTCGGGGTCGCGGAACATGTCGACGACCGCCTCCTCACCCGCACCACCTCCGTGGCCCGCAAGGCGGTCACACCCGACCTGGTGCCCGAGTGGATCAGCGCGATCCCCGCCCCCGCGTCCTCCCGGCTGCCCCTGACCCGGCGCGAGGGCGCCGCCGCCGTCTACTTCGTGGCCTGCGTCAACAGGATCTTCGCGGGACCCGAAGGAGGGGAGGACCTCCCCCTGCCGGAGGCCGTGGTGGCACTCTCCCAGCGGGCGAGCCGTCCGGTCTGGGTGCCCCCGGACCTGGCCGGCTCCTGCTGCGCGACGATCTGGCACTCCAAGGGATACGACGACGGCAACACGTTCATGGCCAACCGCACCGTGGAAAAGGCCTGGGAATGGACGGACGGCGGCAGGCTGCCCCTGGTGGTCGACGCCTCGTCCTGCACCCTCGGTATCGGACACGAGATCACCCCGTACCTGACGCCGGAGAACAAGCGCAGGCATGAACAGCTCGACGTCGTCGACTCCCTGGTCTGGGCGGCCACCGAACTGCTGCCGCATCTCACGGCGTCCCGGAAACTGGACCGCGCGGTCATCCATCCGACGTGCTCCATGAGGCACCTCGGCGACGTGGAGCACCTCGACGAGCTGGCCCGGTTCGTGGCGCACGACGTGAGTGTCCCGGTCTACGCGGAGTGCTGCGGCTTCGCCGGTGACCGAGGCATGCTCCACAAGGAGCTGACCGAGTCGGCCACCACCCACGAGGCGCAGGAGGTCGTGGCGGGTACCTACGACGCGTACCTCTCGGCGAACCGTACGTGCGAGATCGGCATGGAACACGTCACCGGCCGCCCGTACCAGTCGGTACTCCTGCTCCTCGAACGGGTCACCCGGCCCCTCTGACCGCGGCCCGTCCGGACCCGGGACCCCTTCCCGAAGCCAGCACAGGAGAATGTCATGCGTATCGCCAACGTGTCCGGACGGCTGTCCCTGGTCTCGGGTGGACGGGCGGTGGACGTCCATGAAGCCAGTGACCACCGTTTCCCGCCCGACCCGCAGGCGATCTTCGAACGTTGGTCCGAATTCCGGACGTGGGCCGCCGACGCCGACATGAGCACCGGCCGCCCCTACGCCCCGGCCGACCTCGGCGCCCCGGCGCCCGCACCGCGCCAGCTCCTCGCCGTCGGCCTCAACTACCGTGAGCACGTCGACGAGGCCGGTTTCGGCATGCCCGAGGGCATGCCGCCGGTGTTCACCAAGTTCGCCAGCAGCATCACCGGGCCGGTCACCGACGTGGTCCTGCCAAAGGGCGGCAACACGGACTGGGAGGTGGAACTGGTCGTCGTCATCGGCCGTCCGGCCCACCGGGTGCGGCAAGAGGACGCGTGGGACCACGTGGCCGGTCTGACGGTCGGGCAGGACCTGTCGGAACGGGTCCTCCAGATGAGCGGGCCGGCGCCCCAGTTCGGCCTCGCGAAGTCCTACCCGGGTTTCTCGCCCATGGGTCCGTGCCTGGTCACCCCCGACGAGTTCGACGACCCGGACGACCTCGAACTCGCGTGCAGCGTCAACGGCGAGCAGGTGCAGCACGGATCCACCCGGCAGCTCATCTTCCCCGTTCCCGCTCTCATCGCGAAGCTGTCGGAGGTGCTGCCGCTGCTGCCCGGGGACGTCCTCTACACCGGTACGCCCTCGGGAGTGGGCCTCGGCCGTACGCCCCGGCGATGGCTGACGGCCGGCGACGAACTCGTCAGCTCGATCCGGGGCATCGGCGAGCTGCGGCAGCGGTTGCTGCCCGCGTAACCCCCAGGGGCGGAGACGGCCGGAGCGTTCGACACACGCACGGCTGAAACCTCCCCGCGGCACCACCGGTGAAGGCCTCCAGCGGGTGTCGGGCCGTCACCGACCCGCGCCACGGCCGGCCGCCGCCGGGGGCCCGGGCCTCCCCACGGCGTCCGCGGCCGGCGGAGGTGGATCCGTCACCCGGCGACACGGTGCGGTCTTCGTGCACTGTCGGGCACCACCGTGTGCGTCGCGGAGCAAAGAGGGCCACATCGTCCTGCCTAGCCTCATCCCAGAACTTACGGCACCGCAGGAGGCACATCATGACCAGCAGCTCGAACCACGTGAGCGGCAGCCAGCCCTGGCTGCACCAGAAGGGCGAGGTGATCCAGGCCTTCGGGACGGTGAGGCAGTACCCGCTCGGCCTGTCCTACGAGGCGCGGATGTACTCCTGCCAGCGCCTGAACAAGGCTCTGGCGGACACACAGATCCTGTACGGCCTGTACAAGAAGCACCACTGGCTGCTGCGCGGGGCGACCTTCTACCAGTTGCACCTCCTGCTGGACAAGCACGCCGCGGAACAGCTCGAACTGGTCGACACCATCGCCGAGCGGGTGCAGTCCCTGGGCGGCGTGGCGGTGGGCGATTCCCGGCACGTCGCGGAGATCACGTCGATCCCGCGGCCTCCGGACGGCGTGGAGGAGGTGCCGGCGATGCTCTCCCGTCTGCTGGAGGCTCACGAGACGATCCTCATCGACGCCCACGACGCCGCTGCCCGCGCCGCCGAGATGGGGGACGACGGCACCAATGACCTGCTGGTGTCGCAGGTGATCAGGACCGGCGAACTCCAGGCGTGGTTCCTGGCCGAGCACCTGGTCGACACGCCGCTGGTCCGCGTCTGACCGGACGCTCGGGGCGCGCGGGCCGCTGCCGCTTCCACGGAGTCACACCGCGTCGCCAAGCGGAGAGGGTCGCGGCGGGGCAGTGAGGTGGGGGGGACGGACCGCGGCCACGGGGGACACGAGAGCAGTGACCGAGGGCCGCACCCCGCGCCGGGACGCGGCCCTCGGCTCATGTGCTCGGCAAGCTCGGGTGAAGGACCCCATGCCTTCTCCCCGCGGCGCCGCGGCCCGCACCGGCGCCGCACTCTCCACCGGCTCGGACGCCCTTCGCCGCACATCTAGCGTGTTCACGCGATGTGCCGGTCGCGGTGAGTTGGCACGGTGTCCGTAGACACACCGGCTGAAGGGCGCAGAACATGTCATCGGACGCAGGCTCGAGGGCAACAGGAAGACAGCCGACGGAGGTCCTTTACACCACGGCGGCGGTGCCTGCCCACCGGAGACTGGCTTACTGGGGCGACGCCCTGTCCCGCACGTTCACACAGGTCGACGTCTCCATACCCGACGGCACGGACTACTCGGGAACCATCCGGACCTCTCAGCTCGGTCCCGTGCAGGTGACCACGGTGCAGGGCGGCGCCATGCGGGTACGGCGGCCCGAGCGTCCGGCCGCGTCCGGCCCTGACGAACCACTGATCGTCATGTCGGTGGTCAAGGGGGCCGTTGCCGTCGAGAACGACGACAGGGTCGCGCACCTGCGTCCCGGGGACACCCTCTTCTTCGACATGACCCGGCCGGTGAGGGTCGACTTCGACTCCGTGTTCCACGTGACATGCCTCCTTCTCCCGCAGCGGCTCCTGGGCCTGACGGATTCGGCCCTGCAACAGCTGATGACGACCCCCATAGGACCCGACACGCCGTCGGGCTCGCTGCTGTCACCTCTGCTGATCAAGCTCGGGGACACGGTGCCGACGTTGTCCTCCGGCACCGGCGAGTCCCTGGTGCGCCATGTCGTGGACCTGTTCTCGATCCTGACCGAGGAGCGGCTGCACCAGGAGATGGGGGACGCGCCGGGCGCCGCACGGTACCTGCTGCCGCGCATCCAGGCGTTCATCGACCGGCATCTCGCCGATCCGGACCTCACTCCGGACTCCATCGCCCACGCCCACCGCATCTCCGTCCGCTACCTGCACAAGCTCTTCGAGCACGAGGACACCACCGTCAACCGGTGGATCCGGCGCCGTCGGCTCCAGGAGTGCCGTCGTGAGCTGGCTCGCTGCGGGACGGTGGACCGGACCATCTCCGCGGTGGCCCGCCGGTGGGGGTTCACCAGCGCCTCCCACTTCAGCCGCGCGTTCCGGGCGATGTACGGAATGTCCCCCGCCGAGTGGCGGCGCTCGGCTGTCCGGGAGCCCGGTACGTCTGCCCCGGGTGACACGTCGCCCGGGCCGTATGTGCGGCGCCCCGGCCCGCCTGCGTCCCGGCGTGAGGTCGGGGACACCGCGGCATGAGACGTGGCCGTCATGACGGGCCCGCGTCACGCGCGCCCGTCGACGGCCCTGCCGGCCGACGCGGCACGGCGGGTCGCGCGCCGAACCGCTTCGACTACCCCGGCGGGAGTCCGCTCATGCCTGCTCGTCCCCCCTCATTTTCCGGAATCTCCGTGAGCGGCTTTACGATGCTCCGGTCACGGCGGGACTTCTCGGATCGGCTCCCGCTCGCGACAGGTGGACGAATGTTTTCCGAGCAGGGGTAAGCGTCATGGGCTCAGCGGTCAGACCGGCCGTGCGGCGGATCGCCGCTCTTCTCGTGTCGGCCGCTCTGGCATCGGCTGTCCCCGGGTGCGCGAACGGGAGCGGGGCCTCGTCCGCGGACGAGGCCACCACCATCACCGCGCTCGACTACTACACCGACAGCACCGAACACGCCCAATGGGGCGCGCGGCTCACGGCCTGCGGCAGGACAGCCGGCGTCAAGGTCGAGCACCGCAGTGTTCCGGGGCCCGCGCTCGTCCCCACGGTCCTGCGGCAGGCGTCCTCGCGGACCCCTCCCGACCTGCTCATGCTGGACAATCCCGATGTGCAGCAGGTCGCTCGGACCGGCATGCTGACCCCTTTGAGCCGGTACGGCATCGACTACAGCGGTTACGCCCCGGGCATCCTGTCGGCCGGAACCTACAAGGGACAGGTGTACGGGCTGGCGCCTGCGGTGAATACCGTCGCCCTCTTCTACAACAAGGACATGCTCGCCGAGGCGGGTGTCGCCGTGCCGCGGACCTGGGACGAGCTGGAGGCGGGGGCGGCCGCGCTGACCCGCCCCGGTCGCTACGGGCTGGCGGTCGATGCGAACGCGACTTTCGAGGGCAGCTGGCAGTTCCTGCCCTTCCTGTGGTCCAACGGCGGCAAGGAGACGGAGCTGGACAGCCCGCAGGCCGCGCAGGCGCTCCAGCTGTGGGTGGATCTGGTGCGCAGCGGTTCCGTGTCGAGGTCGGCGCTGAACTGGAACCAGGCCGACGTCCACGACCAGTTCGCCGCGGGTAAGGCCGCCATGATGATCAACGGACCCTGGCGGATCTCCGCCCTGAAGGAGGTCCGCGACCTCCACTGGGGGATCGCGCCCCTGCCGGTCCGCAAGAAGGGGCAGTCCGTCGTCACGCCCCTGGGCGGCGAGGTGTGGACGGTCCCCCGGAGCGCCTCCGAGGCTCGTCAGGAGAAGGCCGCGCAGGTGCTCGCCTGTCTCAACAGTCCCCGCGACTCGCTGGCCGTGGCCAAGGCGTACTCCACTGTGCCGTCGCGCACCTCACTGGCCGCCGAGTACGCCGAGCAGACACCGTCCATGGCCGTGTTCGCCGACGCCGTGCGCAAAGCCCGCGCCCGCACCAGCCGGGTCGGCGTGGAGTGGCCGAAGGTGGCGACCGGCATCTACACGGCGATCCAGTCGGCGCTGACGGGCGAGGCGACACCGGAGGAGGCACTGCGGCGGGCCCAGCGCATCGCGACCGGGTCCTGAGGATCGAGTCGGCCGCTTGGTGCCTGTTTTCGATCCCCCACCCCGGCCGACATGACCGACCGCAACGCGGCCAGGGAAGTGCTGTTCCGACTGCGGCTGATGCACCCCGAGATCACCATCGTCTGGGCCGACTGCGCCTATGCCGGCCAGCTCGTGACCTGGGCGAAGACATACCTGAACCTGACGATCAAGACTGTCAGCCGCCCGAAGAACGTCCCCGGGTTCGTCGTTCCGCCCCGGCGCTGGGTCGTTGGGCGCTCGCATGCCTGGGTCATGCACGGGCGCGACTACGAGCGACTCATCCAGCTCTCGGAATCGCTCCTCACCTGGGCCGCGATCACCCTCATGACCAGGCGAATCACCCGCCGAAGCTCCCGCAGGAGCGGACAGCCAGCCTCCCGCGAGGCCCGACGAGACTGATCACCCCGGCCCTGACGGCCAGCAACGCCGCCAAGAGGTCGCCGGGCCCGGATCGCGGCCCTGAGCGACACTCTCCCACCGCCACCGAAGCCTGTTCAGCGACTTCTGGCTCACAGCCACCGCTTGGCTGATTCGACGCTGTCGCCGCCGCTCGTGTTGAACGCGATCGCAGCCTTCGACGCATGACGCCGGACCAGATTCACGACCTGCTCAAAGAGCGGCAGGAGCGGCTCCGGCTTGCGGATCCCGCCCCCGATGACGACGACGTCCCAGTCGTGTTCGGACAGCGCTGCAACGATCGCCGGCTCGGCCGACTCATCCAACTCGATCAGCGTCATGGACGCATCGATGGCGTGTTCGCCGAATCGGGCCAGTTCCTGATCGAGGGCCGCTCGAAGGGCGTCTCCGTCCATACCGGGCACTGCACGCGGGTCGATTCCAAGAATGAGAACGCGAGGCATGCCTAAGAGGACGATCAGCCATCCGCCCAGGTTCCCACGGCACACGGCCGGTGTCCGATCTCAAGGACGACCCCCGGGGGAATGATGCGGACTTCGACAACTTCACGCTCCCAGCGTTTGCGGCAAGCACCCGAACCAGCACCGTTTCGCATCCTGAGCGGGCAAACGCGCAGCTCAGGATCGAAAACAGGCACTTACCTCCGCCGCACGTGGTGGCGTGCGGCGGAGGTCGCGGCGGACCGCCCGGCTGTCGCCGAACGGCTGGTGCGGTGCCCACTCGCGGCGTCGGGACGTCAGTATTCGTCCGGACCGGGGATGACGAACATCGCCGCCTCCTCCGCCGACGCTCCCGCGCCGTCCAGCCCCACGTCGGAGGCGAACAGGTCCGACTCGGTGTTCTCGTGGCTGCCCTCGTCCGGCGCGACAAGCCGTCCCGCGCGCTCGTCGCCGACCTCGTAGTCGATCAGCTCACCATCGGTGTCCCAGGTGTCGCCGATGCCATCGCCCTCCGGGACACCGATGTCGGGCAGTTCCTCCGCGAGGCGCTCGTCCAGGGTCTCCCCCCTTTGCTGCTCGGAGGCCGTGACGCCGGTGTGTTCCACACCCCAGGGCCTCTCCGGGGGTGAGTAGCCCTCGTCCAGGGCCTCGGTGCCGCTCCGGTAGTCCAAGGTGTCCGACGCGTCCAACAGGCCGGCGTCGTCCTGCACTTCCGCCCCGTTCGGCTGGTAGACCTCGTCACCCATCAACTCGTCGGTCATCGTCTCGTCCCTCACCTGTGCTCATCGTCGATCCGGGTCGGACGACCGGAAGCCGCCATCCTCGAAGGGTCCCTCACGCCCGCCGGCGCCTTCTCGGCAACGGTGACGCGGTACCAGTATCCGAGCGGTGCCACTGAACACGACCGCCGTTCGCGGCACTGTGCGCTCCTGATCCGCAGGAGTGCGTGGACGGAACATCCCGAGGGAGTCCGCGACTGGTCTGCTTGTACGCGCTGCCGTCCGAACGGTTGGTCCGCTGAAGTGTCACGTGGCCGGATCCGGAACGCGTCGGCCCGACCGAGCTGCCCATACGGGTACGTGACCGGACTCTCGAGGGATTCACGCTCGGTGGATGCCTCGTCCACCACGCCGGAGGTCTCGATCACCATGTCCGGGCGCGGCGCATCGAATATTCAGAAAGGTTCGAAAAAGCATGTTCCAACGCATTCTCGTCGCCGTGGACTCAAGTCCCGCCCGCCGTTCCGCTGTTCGTCTGGCAGGCGACATGGCCCGGCTGACCGGGGCCAAGGTCACCGTTCTGCACGTCGCGGTCTCCGTGGCCGACCTCACCGCCGTGGTTCCGCTGGAGGACGACGCGGAAGCCAAGGCCGTTCTGGACGAGGCCGTCACCGCACTGCGTGACGCGGGCATCGACGCCGAGGGCGCCGTCGTCAGCGCCCTGAACACCCAGATAGCCACCACCATCTCCTCCGCCGCCGAGGCGTACCTGGCCGATCTGCTCGTCCTCGGCCCCCACCACCACGGACTGCTCGAGACGCTGTTCAGCCCCCGTGTCAGCGATGCCGTGGTGCACGCCGGCCGCACAGCCGTACTCCTGGCGCCCCGGGAAGGGTGACAGCGGCCGGCACCGAGGCCGGGCCGAGTCAGTGCACTGTCGATCTTCATGCGGTGCGCGGAGAGACAGCCGAGCCGACCTGAGCCCAATAGATTCAGCGGCCCGCCCGCAGTGCGACCGGCCCACCTCGGACCGGACGCCGCTGACCGACGGCCCCGGAGCGCCCCTCCACCGGTGCGTTCGCCGCGGCCCCACATGCGAGGAAAGAGATGACACATGCCTGAGTTCCTGACGACGAGAATACGCAGCGGCCTCCTGGCCTCGGCCGTGGCGGCAGCCGTCGTCGTGTCCGCGGGGCCGGCGACCACGGCTGCCGCCACTGCGCACCGGAGCGTCCACTTCGTGGCGCACCTCGACATCGCCAAGGGCCAACGACCGGAGAACATCACCCTGGAGCCCCACGGCGCCGCCGTGGTCACCTTCGCCTACAGCCGGCAGATCGCCCGGATCGCGCACGACGGCACGGTGCGTGTCCTGGCCACCTTGCCCGAGCCCCCGGCCGGTTCCACCACTCCCGCGCTGTCGCAACCGTTCCTCGGCGGCATCGTCCGTACTCACGACGGAACGCTGTACTTCCTGTACGCCACCGGCAGCAGCGACCTGACCGGCGTGTGGCGCCTGCGCGCCGGCGGTACCCCGCATCGCATCGCCGCGCTTCCCGCCGGGAGTCTGCCCAACGGCCTCGCTGTCGATGAGAGCGGACACCACCTTTACGTGGCCGACTCGGTCCTCGGCACCGTCTGGCGAGTGCCCGTGACCGGGGGGACTCCCACCCGGTGGAGCACCGGTCCCGAACTGGCCGCCGCCGCGTTCCTCGGCGCCAACGGCATCAAGACGCACAAGGGTGCGGTGTGGGTCTCCAATCTCGACAAGGGCACCGTGCTTCGGATACCGGTCACCCGGCAGGGCACCGCCGGAGCCATCCAGACCCGCGCCACCGGACTGACAAACATCGACGACTTCGCGTTCACCGGTTCCGGTGACACGCTCCTGGCGGCGATCAACGCGGACAACAAGATCGTCCGAGTCGAGCGGAGCGGCAGCCACAGCACGGCGCTGACGGGCGAGGACGGACTGGAGAACCCCACGTCGCTCGCCGTACGGGGCGCGACCGCCTACATCGCCAGCGGCGCCTACTTCACCGATGACGACCCCAACCTGCTTGCCGCGCCCGTCACCTCACGCAAGTGAGCCGGCGCCTCCAGGTCGGGACCGGGGGCACACCCAGCCGCTTCCCCCGGACCGGCACCGCAGATCGAGCAGAAGGACAGCCTCATGGCACAGCCCAGCACAGAATCGGTGACAGCCGCATCGGAGCCCTTCGATCCGGACGCGTTCCTCGTCGTTCCGGCCAGGACGTTCGAGGACCTGCGCGTCGGTGAGGTCTTCCGTGCTCCGAGCCGCACTCTGACCGACGCTCACGCGGCCGCATTCCAGACGGTCTCCGCGGACAATCACCCGGTGCATTACGACGCCGAGTGGGCTCACCGGCACGGGCACGCCGCACCGGTGGTCCACGGCCTGCAAGTGCTCGCCTTCACAGCCCCCGGCGCCACTCTGTTCCCGCACTTCATCGGTGAGGTGTTCATCTCCTTCCTGGAACTGTCCTGCACCTTCCTCAAGGAAGTGCACTCCGGGGACACCCTGTACCCGGCGCTCACCATCACCGGCCTCGAGCACCTGGACGACAAGGGTGTCGTGATCACCGCTGCCACGATCCACAATCAGCGTGGCGAACTCGTGCTGTCCGGTCAGCATAAGTACCTGTTGCGCCGCCGGCACCCCGCGAACGAGCCCTCCAGCCCGAGCGACGGCGGCTGACTCCACCAGCGGGGAACCACGAGCGGGAAAGCGCTCGTCGACGTCATGCCGTCCGCCGCATCGCAGCCCAGGCTCCGCCGGTGGCCGGGTGATGCCGGTCTGCGGTGCCGAACTCGGCCGGTGTCTCGGTTGAATCCCCCATAGCAGGGTGCCGTGGCCGCGACCGGACCGCGATACGGCGAGCCGTAGGCGCCGGCGCCGAGGCGGAGGTCGGTGCCGCCGGGCCGTGTCGGCTCCGCGGTCGGGGTGGGCGTAGGCACCGGCGTGGTCGGCGTCGGGGCGGGCGTCTACGCCGAGCAGCTGCCGTCCGACACCTTCAGCCCGGTGCCGGCGCCGGCCGTCCGCGTCACGATCGACGGGACGCACGCCGCGTCGTCGAGGCGGTAGGAGTACGGAATGCCGACGGTGGTGTTCGACGTCGGGTCCGGACCGGCCGGGTGGTTCTCCGCGCCCGGCGCGGACCAGGTCACGTTGTCGAAGATGTTGCCGCTGACCTGCCAGTATCCGGCCGCGTCCGTGTAGAAGGTGCCCAGGACGTCCTTCGAGTCCTCGAAGTAGTTGTTGTCCACCTTCGCGCGGGCGCCCGCACGGGAGTTGATGCCGGACTTGTTCAGCCCCTTGTAGTAGTTGTTGTACATGTGGGCGGTGCCGCCGCGCAGCAGCGGGGTGCGCGAGTCGATGTTCTCGTACAGGTTGTGGTGGTACGTGATGTAGCCGTTGGAGAGCTGCGTGTCGCTCGACCCGACGAGACCGCCCCGGCCGGAGTCGCGCATGATGCTGTACGACAGCGTCACGTAGCGCGTGTTGTCCTTCAGGTCGAACAGGCTGTCGTACCCCTCCGACTCGCCCCCGGACGCTTCCAGGGTCGCGTGGTCGACCCAGACGTTGTGGACGTCGCTCTCCATGCCGATGGCGTCGCCCCCGTTGGACGTGGGCGAACCCGATTTCTTGACGTTCTTCACCGTCACGTTCTGGATGATGACGTTGCTGGACTCGCGGACGTGGATGCCCACCTGGTCGAAGACCGCCCCGCCGCCGACTCCGACCAGCGTCACGTTGCGGATCCGCTTCAGCTCGATCACGCCGTCGGCGGTGTCGCAGCTGCTCCCCGACACTTTGGCGGTGTTGCTGTGGTTGATCGTCCCCTCGACCTCGATGGTGAGGGGCGTGTCGCTGCTCGCCCGGTTGCACAGCGCGGCGTGGATGGCGGTGCCCGTGGTGGCCCGTACGGTGGCGCCGCCCGCGCCGCCGGTGGTGCCGCCGTTCTGGCCGGCGTAGCCGGTCGCAGCGCCGGTCACCGCCGATGCGGATGTTGTGGACATGACAGTTCCGGTTGCGGCTGCGAGCGCTACGGCGGCCCCGGCCGCGTAGAGCCGCACTGCGGCTGAACGTCTCATTTCCAGCTGCTCCTTCGTCCGTTGGCGCGGGGGCGATCGGGTGTGCGCGGTACGTCCGCCAGGGCGCCGACGTGGCGGTGCGCAAGCGGCTCACGCACGGCGGCACGGAGGAGCGGCCCACGCGGCAGCGCTCCCCGCTCCTGAGAGGGAAAGCGCTTTCTACATCCCGGAGAGTAGGAGTGCGGCGACGGGTTGGCAAGACTTCGCGCAGCCGGGCAGGGACGGCGGGCGACGGGACGACGGCCCTGCGGCGGCGTGTCCGGAGCCGGCCCACGGCGTCGGTGGCGGCTGCGGGCCCGGCCCATCGCGTCGGCGGCGTGTCCGGAGCCGGCTCACCGCGTCGGCGGTGTCACGGTGCCTGGGTCGCCGACGTCCGTCCGCGCTGCCGGCGAGCCGCCATCACCGCGTAGACGATGATCCCGGCGAACAGGAACAACGCGCCCTGGTATACCGCCGCGTAGCCCGCGCCCGCCATCAGCCACACCGAGAAGGCGGCGGCCACCGCGGTGACCGCGGAGTCCCGGACCAGCCGTCCCCGGTCGACCGCCCCGGGACGGCCCGAGACCAGGTGGAAGATCTGCGCGGACGCGGCCAGCAGGTACGGCACGGTCGCGGTGAACGTGGTGACGAGGACCAGGACCTCGAAGACCCGGCCCGAGCCCGACAGGTAGTTGTAGCAGGTGAGCAGCGAGGCCAGGACGACGGTCACGCCGACACCCACCGTGGGCACGCCCCGCCGCCGGCGGGTGAAGGCGGCCGGGAACAGGCCGTCGCGTGCCGCCGCGTACGGAGTCTGCGCGCTCAGCAGCGTCCAGCCGTTGAGGCAGCCGGTCATCGACACTAGTGCGGCGAGGGCCACGGCCGTGCCGCCCCACCCGCCGCCGAACATCGTGTTCACGGCGTCCGAGAACGGCGCGGTGGAGGTGACCAGGCGGCCGTGCGGGACCGTACCGAACACGGACAGCGTGCCCAGCAGATACACCAGCGCGGCGCCCGCGGTGCCGATGACGGTGGCACGCCCCACATTGCGGCGGGCGTCCTTGACCTCGCCCGCGCTGACCGCGGCGGACTCCACGCCGAGGTAGGAGAACAGCAGCAGGGCGGCGGAGGCCGAGACCGCGCCGACCGCGCTGTGCCCGCCGGCGTTGAACGGGCCGAGCTTCGAGGGGTCGAAGAAGAACAGCCCGCCGACCGCGACGAGCAGCAGCGGCACGAACTTCAGCACCGTGGACACCAGCTGGACGGCGCCCACGTAGCGGGTGCCGGCGAAGTTGGCGAGGGCGGGCAGCCACTGGAGGGTCAGGGCCGCCAGGCACGCGCTCCAGCGATGCCCCTCGACCGGGATCAGCACGTCGAGATACCCGACGGCGGCCACGGCGAGCGCGGCGTTCGACACCCAGGTGGTGATCCAGTACGACCAGGCGGCGAGGAAGCCGGCGAAGTCGCCGAACGCCTCGCGGGCGTACACGTACGGCCCGCCGGTGCGGGGGTCGCGGGCGGCGAGCCGGCCGAAGACCAGGGCAAGGGCGATGGCGCCGACGGTCAGCACCACGAAGGCGACCAGGCTGACCGTGCCGTAGGGGGCGATGGAGGCGGGGAGCAGGAAGATGCCCCCGCCGATGATGTTGCCCATCACCAGCGCGGTGGCGACGGGCAGGCCGAACCGGCGGGCGTGCCTGCCGGACTCTCCTCGCGGGTCCTGCGCGGGAGCCGCGAGGGTCTCCGCGGGAGCCGGAGCCGACGGTGTGGCGGTCCCGGTGCTGTGCATGGGTGGTGCGCCTCTCATGGAACTGACGTTCCCGGGATCGCCGGGACGGGCCCATGGTCGGGGATGCGGCATTCCGGCGCAAAATCGGCGTTTGTTGTCCCGTGCGCTCGGCCAGACGACGCAAAATGCGTCGTGTTGTGGCCTGTCGGCCGTCATATGTGCGGCGCAGGGGGGCCTGGCGAGGGCGGGCAGGGAAAGGGCGGGGCAGGGCGGTGGAGGTCGGGCGGACCGGGCGCGGGGGTGTGCGGTGGCGGAGGGCCTCGGCGGTGTCCGGAGCGCAAGGGGCACGGGGCCGGGCGGCGGAGTCCGGTGGTGGAGCTGCGGCGGCGGGCCGGTACAGGCGTGCGGCGGTGGAGCGCCACGGCGGTATCCGGCGGTGGAGGCGCGACGGTGGACCGGGCGGCGGGGGTCGGCGGTGGAGCTATGGCGGCGGAAGTGCGGCGGCGGTCCGCGGCGGACGTGTGCGGCGGTGGAGCGCCACCGCGGTATCCGGCGGTGGAAGCGCGGCGTGGCGCGGCAGGGCGGCGGCGTCCGGTGGCGGACGTGGTGGTCCGGCGGGGTGTGCGGTGGGGAAGTGCGGTGAGGGTGTGGCGTGGGGTCCGGGACACCGGGGCGGGGCGCGGGTCAGTCCGTCGCTGCCCAGAGGCTGCGGACGTGCCCCAGGTGCCGGGTCATGATCGCGTGTACGGCCTTCTCGTCGCGCTCCAGCAGGGCGTCCAGCAGTTCCAGGTGCTCCTCGGCGGAGGCGAGCAGCCTGCCCGCCTCCACCAGCGCGGTCAGTCCGTACAGACGGGAGCGTTTGCGCAGGTCGGCGACGACCTCGACCAGGTGGGCGTTGCCCGCCAGGGCGAGCAGGCCGAGGTGGAAGCGGGTGTCGGCCTCGACGTAGCCGATCAGGTCGCCCGCCACCGCGGCGGTGACGATCTCCCGCGCCGCCGGGCGCAGCGCCTCCAGCGAGACGCGGTCGGCCGTACGGGTCAGCTCCACCACGGTGGGGATCTCGACGAGGGAGCGGATGTGCGTGTACTCGTCCAGCTGCCTGTCGGAGACGGCGGTGACCCGGAAGCCCTTGTTGGGCACGGTGTCGACCAGCCCCTCCTTCGCCAGGTCCAGCATCGCCTCCCGCACCGGCGTCGCCGAGACGCCGAAGCGGGTGGCGAGCGACGGCGCCGAGTACACCTCGCCGGGGCGCAGCTCACCGGCGATCAGCGCGGCGCGCAGCGCGTCGGCGACCCGCTCGCGGAAGCTGCTCCGGCCGCCCAGCCGGGGGAGTGCGGGCGGCTCGGCGCCCTGGCCGTCCTGTGCCATGTCACGCATCACCCGGTGAGTCTAGAGGACGAACCCCTCCGGGAACGGGTCGGTGGGGTCCAGCAGGTACTGCGCGGTGCCGGTGATCCAGGCGCGGCCGGTGAAGCTGGGCAGCACGGCCGGGAGCCCGGCGACCTCCGTCGTGCCCAGCAGCCGTCCCGTGAAGCGGGTGCCGATGAACGACTCGTTCACGAACTCGGTGTGCAGGGGCAGTTCGCCGCGCGCGTGCAGTTGCGCCATGCGCGCGCTCGTACCCGTGCCGCACGGGGAGCGGTCGAACCAGCCCGGGTGGATGACCATCGCGTGCCGGGAGTGCCGGGCCGTGGCGCCGGGCGCGAGGACGTGGACGTGGTGGCAGCCGCGGATGGACGGGTCCTCGGGGTGCACCGGCTCCGCCTCGGCGTTGACCGCCCGCATCAGCGACAGGCCCGCCGCCAGGATGTCGTCCTTGCGGGCGCGGTCGAAGGGCAGGCCGAACGCGTCGAGCGGGAGGATCGCGTAGAAGTTGCCGCCGTAGGCGAGGTCGTAGGTGACCGCGCGGCCGTCGGGCAGGGTGACGGCGCGGTTCAGGCCGGCGGCGAACGACGGGACGTTGTGCAGGGTCACGTGTTGTGCGGCGCCGTCCGCCACCGCCACCTCGGCGACCACCACCCCCGCCGGGGTGTCGAGCCGGATGGTGGTCACCGGCTCCACCACCTCCACCATGCCTGTCTCGACCAGCACGGTCGCCACCCCGATCGTGCCGTGCCCGCACATCGGCAGATAGCCGGAGACCTCGATGTAGACGACCCCCCAGTCGCAGTCCGGCCGGCTGGGCGGCTGGAGGACGGCGCCGCTCATCGCGGCGTGGCCGCGCGGTTCGTTCATCAGCAACTGCTTGAGGTGGTCGCGGTGTTCGCGGAAGTACAGCCGTCGTTCGTTCATCGTCGCACCGGGGACGGTGCCGATCCCGCCGGTGATCACGCGGGTGGGCATGCCCTCGGTGTGCGAGTCGACGGCGTGCAGGACGAGCTTGCTGCGCATGGTCCCGCCCTTCTTACGCGAGGCCCGCGGCGACGGCCTTCTCGGTGGCCGCGCGGACCGCGGCCTCCTGCTCGGGCAGCAGCGGGACGCGCGGCGGTCGCACCGGGCCGCCGTACCGCCCGACGACGTCCATCGACACCTTGATCGCCTGGACGAACTCCGTTCTGGAGTCCCAGCGCAGCAGTGGGTGCAGTTGACGGTACAGGGGGAGCGCGGTGGCGAGGTCACCGGCCACCGCGGCACGGTACAGCTCCGCCGAGGCCCGCGGCAGCGCGTTGGGGTAGCCGGCCACCCAGCCCTTGGCGCCGGCCACCGCCAGTTCCAGCAGGACGTCGTCGGCCCCGGCCAACACGTCGAGTTCCGGCGCGAGTTCGGCGATGCGGTAGGCCCGGCGGACGTCTCCGGAGAACTCCTTGACGGCCTGCACCAGCCCCTCGCCGTGCAGCCGGGCGAGGAGTTCGGGCACCAGGTCCACCTTGGTGTCCACCGGGTTGTTGTACGCCACCACCGGCAGGCCCGCCCGCGCCACCTCCCCGTAGTGGGCGAGGACGGACCGCTCGTCGGCGCGGTAGGCGTTGGGCGGCAGCAGCATCACCGACCCGCAACCGGCCTCGCCCGCCTGCTCGGCCCAGCGGCGGGCCTCTGCGGAGCCGTACGCGGCGACGCCGGGCATCACCCGCTCACCGCCGACCGCGGCCACGGCGGTCTCGACCACCCGCCGGCGTTCGTCGGGGGTGAGCACCTGGTACTCACCCAGCGAGCCGTTCGGTACGACGCCGTCGCAGCCGTTCGCCACGAGCCAGGCGCAGTGTTCGGCATAGCGGTCGTGATCGACGCGGAGGCCGGCGGTGAGCGGGAGGGCGGTGGCGACGAGGATGCCGCGCCAGGGACGCTTCGATGCCTCGGACATGGACGTTCTCTCTTCCGTAGTGTGTGACATATTACTGACGAGGGCTCAGGTGTGACTGCGGGGCGGGCTCAGTCCGTGCCGGGCCCGGCGCCGGTCGGGGGAAGCGCGGCCAGCACGCCGAGCGGTACCGGCCGCGCGAACGGCCGGCGTCCGGCGTCCGGCGGGCAGCCGGCCAGCCCGGCCACCCCGGGCGCGCACATCCGGCCCTGGCACCAGCCCATCCCGGCCCGGGTGAGCAGCTTCACGGTGCGCAGGTCACCGGCGCCCAGCGTGCCGACGGCCTCCCGGACCTCCCCGGCGGTGACCTCCTCGCAGCGGCACACCACGGTGTCGTCCGTGACCGCCTCCACCCAGCCCGCCGGTGGGGCGTACACCGCGTCGAGGGCCGTGGCGAACGCCCGCAGCCGGGTCCTGGCCCGGGCGGCGGCGGCCCAGCGGCGCGGGTCCGGGGCGGTGCCGTGCAGGCGGGCGGCGGCCGAGCGGCCGGCGATGTGGCCTTCGGCGAGCGCGAGGGCCGCTCCGCCGACACCGGTCGCCTCCCCGGCCGCCCAGACGCCGGGCACGTCGGTGCGCTGTTCGTCGTCGACCCGGACACCCGTGCCGGACAGGGCGCAGCCGAGGGTCTCGGCGAGGTCGGTGTGCGGCAGCATGCCGTGACCGACGGCGAGGGTGTCGCAGGGGATGCGCCGCGCGCCGCCGGGGCGGGGATGCCCGTCGTGGCCGAGTGCGGCCACCGTCACGGCCTCCAGCCGGTCGGTGCCGTGCGCCTCCACCACGGTGTGCCGGGTCAGTGTGCGCACACCGTGCCGCAGGAGCCGTACCGCGTAGCCGGCGCCCTCGGCGAGTTTGCCGGGCTGCGCGGCCAGGGCGGGTGCCGTGCGCAGCAGCGCGCCCGGGCCGGCGGACTCCACCAGCGCCGTGACCCGGGCGCCGGCCGCGGCGAGCCCGGTGGCCACCGGCAGCAGCAGCGGCCCGGTGCCCGCGATCACGGCCGTGCGGCCGGGCAGCACCAGGGCGCCCTTGAGCATGGCCTGCGCGCCGCCCGCCGTGACCACGCCGGGCAGCGTCCAGCCGGGGAAGGGGAGGACGCGCTCGTAGCCGCCGGTGGCGAGGAGCACGGCGTCGGCGCGGACGGTGCCACCCTCCTCCTGCGCGGGGCCGAGCAGGCTGTGCACGGCGAACGTCGCGGAGGACTCCTCCCGTACCACGCACCACACGTGATGATCGGTCAGGTGAGTGATCCGGCCGGCCGCGCGGTGGCGGGCGAGACCGTCCCGAAGCCGTTCCCAGGTGCGCCCCTGAAGGTGCGGGGCGTGTGCCGGGCGGGCGGCGAGGGCCGGGGCGGGCTGCCGGTAGAACTGTCCGCCGGCCCGGCCGCCCGCGTCCACGAGGGTCACCCGTACACCGCGGGCGGCTGCGGCCAGGGCCGCGGCGAGCCCTGCCGGGCCGGCGCCGACCACGGCCAGGGTCGGTCGTTCACCCATGGTCCGGCTCCGCGTCCCGCGGCCGGCTGCCGGCCCATCCCGTCCCCGGCTGGGTGCGGATGGCGTCGCCCGGGCGCACCGGGACCAGGCAGGCCCGCTGGTTCGGGCGGTCGTCCACGGTCACCAGGCAGTCGAAGCACACGCCGATCCCGCAGAACAGCCCCCGGGGCCGGCCCGCGCCGCGGGTGTCGCGCCACGCGGTCACGCCGGCCGCCCACAGGGCCGCCGCGACCGTCTGCCCGGGCAGCGCCGGCAGGGGCCGGCCGTCGAAGGTGACGGTGAAGGACCCGTCCGGCCGGGCCGGGGCCGGCTCCGGTGGGTGCGCGGGATGCCGTCTCAGTGGACGCACGGGTTCTCGCCTCCGTCGGTGTCGAACCGTTCCGGCCGGAACGGCGTGAGGTCCAGCTCCGGTGCCTCCCCCGTGAGGGCCCGAGCGACCAGCCGCCCGGTGGCCGGGGCGAGCCCGATGCCGGCGCCCTCGTGCCCGCAGGCGTGGAACAGGCCGGGCACCCGCGGGTCGGGGCCGATCGCCGGCAGGTGGTCGGGCAGGTACGGCCGGAAACCCGCGTACGTCCGCAGCGCACGGACCCGCGCCAGGAACGGGAACAGCGCGACGGCCCCGGCCGCGAGCGCCCGCAGCGCGGGCAGGGACAGCGAACGGTCGAAACCGACCCGTTCCCGGCTCGCGCCGATCAGTACCGGACCTGCGGCCGTCGCCTCCACGACCGGCGAGGTGCGCAGGCCGGCCGAGTCGCTCGCCACGTCGGCCACGTAGTCCGCGGCGTACACCTTGTGCCGGATCGCGCGCGGGGGCAGCGGCTCGGTGACCAGCACGAAGCCGCGCCGGGGGAGCACCGGCAGCCGGACACCGGCGAACGCCGCGAGGTCACCGCCCCAGGTGCCGGCCGCGTTCACCACCGCCGGCGCGTGGATGTCGCCCCGATCGGTGCGCACGCCGCGGACCGCGCCGTCCGCCGCGCGCAGTACCCCGGTCACGGTCCGGCCCGTGTGCAGCCGGGCACCGGAGGCGCGGACCAGGTGCGCGGCGGCCAGCGCGGGCATCACCTGGGCGTCCTGCGGATAGTGGACGCCGCCCGCCATGCCGGACGCCAGCCGGGGTTCCAGGGAACGCAGTCCGTCCGCGTCGACCGGCACGGCCGTGACCGAGGCGGCCTGCTGGCCCGCGGCGAACTCCCGCAGCGCGGACAGGGATTCGGGTGTCCGGGCGACCACCAGGCCGCCCTTGGGCTCGTACTCGATCGCCGTGCCCAGTTCCTGCGCCAGGTCCGCCCACAGCGCGGCCGACAGCAGGGCGAGCCGCAGTTCGGGGCCGGGTTCCTTGTCGGAGACGAGTACGTTGCCCTCGCCCGCGCCGGTGGTGCCGCCGGCCACCGCGCCCCGGTCCACCAGCCGTACGTCGAGGCCGGCCCGTGCGGCGTACAGCGCGCAGGCCGCACCCACCATCCCGGCTCCTACGACGACGACGTCACAGGTCGGTCGCTTCGTCACGGCAGTACTATGTCACATACCGCAGCTGCTGGGGAGACCTCGCGCGGTCTTCGCCCCGCCCTCGCCGGCCCCCCGCTCACCCACCCGGAGTCCCGGGTGTGGACGCCCCCTTGACGCCGCGGGGCGGCGGATCGACACTCCAGGGAGGGAATCCTAGTGAACGGGTAGGAAATCATGGCGCGCCTCGAAGCGGTCACCGGCCCAACGGGCCGGACGCCGTCGCGCGCACTCCTGCTCACCTCCCGCCGTCACATCGACCTGCTGCGGGTCTGTAGCGCGATCAGCCTCCACCGCTGAGCCGGGCCCCTCCGCGCCCACCGCCCGGCCGTTCCCGCCCGCCCGGCCGTTCGCCCACCACCCGGCCGCTCCCGTGCCCGCGCACTCGTCCGCACGCCCATCACCCGGGGAGACGCATGTCCATCGCTCCGCTCACCGCCGCGCCGACCGTCCACCGCACCGCCCCCCTCTTCCGGGGCCGGATCGGCCGGGACGCCCGCAGCGGCCACTACGCCGTGCCGCACCGCTACCGGCTCCACCTGTCGACCGCTTGTCCCGACGGGCTGCGCCTCGCCGTCGGACACAGCCTGCTCGAACTGGACACCAGCTGTCCGGTCACCCTCCTGCCCGCCGTCCCGGACCAGCCCGGCGGCGGCCACACGGCGCTGCGCCCGCTGTACGAGGCGAGCGTCCACCACCACACCGGACCGGCGCTCGCACCCGTGCTCAGCGACGACTGGTCCGGGCGCATCGTCAGCACCCACGCCCCGGACATCCTGCGCGACCTGGACCGCTTCGGGCACACCGGCGACGCCCAACTCCACCCGCGCGGCCTGGAGTCCGTGATCGAGGCAGTGGAGCGGATGTGTGCCGAGGGTGTCGAGGAAGCCGCGCAGCGCGCCGGCCGGGCCGGTGCCGCCCCGGCCGAACGGGCCGCCGCCCTGGAGGTTCTGCTCGACACCCTGGGCCGGCTGGAACGGCGGCTGAGCGGGGAGGAGTACCTGGTCGACGGCCGGCTGACCGCCGCCGACATCGAGCTGTGGGTGTCCCTCGTGCAGCTGGACACCGTCCACCGCTGCCACCTCGACGCCGCCGCCGTGCACCGCATCGCCGGCCACCGCGCGCTGTGGGCCTACGCCCGCCGCCTGACCGCCCGGCCCGCCTTCGGCCGCCACCTCGACCTCGACGGCATCGCCCGCCGCCACCACGGCCGCTGCCAGGGCCTGGAAGCCGCCGGAGCCGCCGTCCAGATCCTGGACTGGGCGGGTCACGCCGCGGAGGCATCGGACGCTTCTCGCAGGTGAGTGTGGGTTGTTGGCGTCCAGTGCGCGGACAGCCGTTGACATCCGGACGGACGACTGCCTTACTTACGGCTCAGAACGGTCATGAGTGTCAGCGCCAAGCCCTGGCTCGCTGACCGGCAACCCTCGCACCGCGGTGGGGTGCCCCAGGTGACGACCGGACCGGATGACGTTTTCGGTAAGCGCGAGGCCCCACAGGCCGGAACAGTGACAGGTGACGCCATGTACGCAGCTCCCAGGACGGCCGACAGCCGCCCCCAGGGCCGCGTACCGTCGTACGCCGGCCTCCTCGTCGCCGACCGCGCCGTCGACCTGCTCCGCGTGAACAGCGCACTGTGTACCGCGCCGGGCCTCGCCCGCTGCCGGGGCTGACGCCTCCTCCCAGCCCCTCGCGTTCCCGCCGCACACCGTGTTCGTGGTGTGCCGTCGTCCACCCAGCTCCCGGTTCCGCGCGTTCCCGTGCGCCGCCCCGCGCCCAGTGCCGTCGGGGCCCGCAGCCGCTCGCCGCCGTCCCGGGGTGTCCGATCCCGCCGGAGTCCGCCATGAGTGAACCCCCAGGCGCCGCCCTCTCCCTCGCCGAGGCGCCACCACACCCCGACGCCCCGTCAAGACCACTGGTCGCACAGCGGGTCCAGCCGCTGCGCCGGCCCGGCCGGTGGATCGTCACCGCCGTCGTCCTCGTGCTCGTCACGCAGATCCTGCACGGGCTGGCCACCAATCCCTTCTACCAGTGGGACCGCTTCCGCTACTGGTTCCTGCGCCCGGCCGTTCTCGACGGACTCCTCGTCACCCTCGAAGTCGCCGCGCTCAGCGCCGTGCTGGGCCTGCTCGGCGGCGTCCTGCTGGCGCTCGCCCGGCTCTCCGGCAGCCCGGTGCTGCGCGCGGTGAGCTGGACGTACACCTGGCTGTTCCGGTCCGTGCCGCTGATCGTGGTGCTGATCTTCCTGTACAACTTCAGTGCCCTGTACAGGACGTTGAGCCTGGGTGTGCCGTTCGGCCCGGCCTTCGTCAGCTTCGACGAGTCCAGGCTGGCCACCGACATGACGATCGCCGTCGTCGGCCTCAGCCTCAACGAGGCGGCGTACGCGTCCGAGGTGGTCCGCGGCGGCATCCTCTCCGTCGACCAGGGCCAGCACGAGGCCGCCGCCGCGCTCGGCCTGCCCAAGGGGTACCAGTTCCGCCGGATCGTCCTCCCGCAGGCCCTGCGCTCCATCACCCCGAACTACGTCAACCAGTTGATCGGCCTCGTCAAGAGCACGTCCCTGGTGTTCTACGTGTCCCTTCTCGACCTGTTCGGCTCGGTGCAGTCGCTGGGCAGCACCTACCCCGGCGACATCGTGCCGCTGCTGCTGGTCGCCACCGTCTGGTACCTGATCCTGACCAGCGCCGTGTCCGTCGTCCAGTTCTACGTCGAGCGGTACTACGCCCGGGGCGCCACCCGCACCCTGCCGCCGACACCGGCACAGCGGGCCCGGGCCGCGCTGGCCGGCCTCCGGGCCCGGTTGCGCGGGGAGGCCGCCGTATGACCACCGCCGGCACCCTCGACAAGACCGTCCCCGCCGCGCTCGAACTGCGCGACGTCCACAAGTGGTACGGCGCCCACCGCGTCCTCGACGGCATCGACCTGACCATCCGGCCCGGCGAGGTCACGGTCATCCTCGGCCCGTCGGGCTCCGGCAAGTCGACCCTGCTCCGGGTCGTCAACCACCTGGAGAAGCCCGAGATCGGCCACGTCAGCGTGGGCGGCGAACTGATCGGCGTGAAGCGGCACGGCGGACGGCTGAAGGAACTCAGCGAGCGCGCCATCCTCGCCCAGCGCAGCCGCATCGGCTTCGTCTTCCAGAACTTCAATCTGTTCCCGCACCTGACCGTCCTCGACAACGTCGCCGCCGCTCCCGTCGCCACCGGGAAGCTGACCGGGCCGGCGGCCCGGGAACTCGCCCGCGAACTGCTCACCCGCGTGGGCCTCGGCGACCGGACCGGCGCCTACCCCCGGCAGTTGTCCGGCGGCCAGCAGCAGCGCGTCGCCATCGCCCGCGCCCTCGCCCTGCGGCCCGGGGTGATCCTCTTCGACGAGCCGACCTCGGCGCTCGACCCCGAACTCGTCGGCGAGGTGCTGGCCGTCATCAAGGACCTGGCGACCAGCGGCACCACCCTGGTCATCGTCACCCACGAGATCGGCTTCGCCCGCGAGGTCGCCGACCGGGTCGTCTTCATCGACGGCGGCCGGATCGTCGAACAGGGCCCGCCCGGAGAGGTGCTGGACCGGCCCCGCCACGAACGGACCCGGGACTTCCTCGCCAAGGTGCTCTGACTCCCCGCGCGCCGGACCCACGACCTCCCCCCAAGGCACCACTCCCACCACCGTCATCAGCGGGACAAGCGAGACAAGGACAGCCACGCCATGCCTACCCACCTCTCCCGACGCAGCCTGATCCGGGGCATCACCGCGGCGACCGCCGTCACCACCCTCGCCACCGGGCTCGCCGCCTGCGGGGGCGACAGCGAGGCCGCCACCAGCACCGATGCCGCGGGAAAGGTCACCGTCGGACGGCTGTCCAACGGGGCCGCCGAGGAGACGACGCTGAAGGTCTCCGAAGTGAAGTCCATCCGTGCCGAACTGCCCGCGTCCATCCGCAGGAGCGGCAAGCTCGTCATCGGCGTCGGCGGCCTGCCGGCCGGATCCGCGCCGCTCGACTTCACCGGCACCGACCAGAAGACCCTCACCGGCTCCGAGCCCGACTTCGGCCGCCTGGTCGCCGCGGTGCTCGGACTCGAGCCCGAGATCAGGAACTTCACCTGGGAGAACCTCTTCGTCGGCGTCGACAGCGGCAAGGTCGACGTGGCCTTCTCCAACGTCACCGACACCGAGGAACGCAAGAAGAAGTACGAGTTCGCCTCCTACCGCAAGGACAACCTCGCCTTCGAGGTGCTGAAGAAGAGCACCTGGAACTTCGACGGCGACTACGAGAACCTCGCGGGCCGGACGGTCTCCGTGGGCGCGGGCACCAACCAGGAGAAGATCCTCCTGGAGTGGAAGACGCGGCTGGCCAAGGAGGGCAAGAAGCTCACCGTCAAGTACTTCCCGGACCAGAACGCCACCAACCTGGCGCTCAGCAGCGGCAAGATCGACGCCTTCCTCGGTCCCAACCCCTCCGTGGCCTACCGGGCCAGACAGACCGCGAACACGCCCGCCGCGACCCGCAACGCGGGCACCTTCTCCGGCGCCGGCGCGACGCTCCAGGGCCTGATCGCCGCCACCGCCAAGAAGGACAGCGGGCTCGCCAAGCCGCTCGCGGACGCCGTCAACCACCTCATCGAGCACGGGCAGTACGCCAAGTGGCTGGCCGCCTACAACCTCTCCAACGAGGCCGTCGCCAAGTCGGAGGTCAACCCGCCCGGGCTGCCGCTGACCAACTCCTGACCCGGCCTCGTACCCACCGGAAGAAGAGAGGACCCCGCCTTCCGTGGCACACCCGAACGACGTCCGCGCGGCCCGCCACCGGGCGGACCGGTGCGTCCAGCTCGCCGGCACCGCGCGGCGCGCCGAACCGGCTCCGGAAGCGATCCCGTCGGGCCCCGCCGACCTGCCCGAGATCCTCGGCCCGGTCGCCCGCACCCTGCCGGGCCCGTTCCTGACCCGGATCCCCGAGCTGGGCACCGGTCCCGGCTTCCGGCGCCGCGGCAGGCAGGTCGCCATGGCCGGGCAGCGGCTGCGACTGCCCGGCCGGACGGAGATCAGCGCCGTGTGCACCGCACACCGCGGCCGGGGACCGGCGACCCGGCTGGTGCGGGCGGTCGCCGCGGGCATCGGGGGCCGCGGGGTCACCCCGTTCCCGCACGCCGCCGGCAGCACGGCCCGCGGTCCGGCTCCACGAGTCGATCGGCCTCACCCCGCGCCGCCGCTCCCGCGTCGGGCATCTGCGCGCCCCGGGAACAACCGTCCCCGGCCGGGCGTTGAGCGTCGTGACGAGATCCGCCGGGCGGACGCCGATCGGGCCCGCCTCACCGGACGGAGGGAGGTGACGGCCGTGATGCCCGTACGACCGCGGCAACGCCCGCTGTGCGACCCGCACCCCTACCGGTCCGTCCGTCTGCACTCCCGGCCGCACATCGACCTCCAGCGCGTGTCCGCCGCGCTCTGTCGCCGCTGACCCCTGCCCCCGGCCTCCCCGGCCCGGATCTCCTCCTGCCGCGCTCGCCCCTCGCCGCACCCCGCCCGCGAGCCGGACCTCTCGTACGGACATCAAGGAAGGCACCGACGTGTCCTCGACCCCCTCCGCACACCTGCATCTCGCCGTCGCCCTGGACGGCACCGGCTGGCACCCCGCGTCCTGGCGCGAGCCGGTCGCCCGCCCCCGCGACCTGTTCACCGCCGGATACTGGGCCGGCCTGGTCGCCGAGGCCGAACGCGGCCTGCTCGACTTCGTCACCCTGGAGGACGGCCTCGGTCCGCAGTCCGACCAGCTCCTGGCACCCGACGAGCGCACCGACCGGGTCCGCGGCCGCCTCGACGCGGTCCTCGTCGCCTCCCGGATCGCCCCGCTCACCCGGCACATAGGCCTGGTCCCGACCGTGGTGGCCACACACACCGAGCCGTTCCACATCTCCAAGGCCATCGCCACCCTCGACTACGTCAGCGCCGGACGCGCCGGCCTGCGCGTGCAGATCACCGCCCGCCCGGACGAGGCCGCCCACTTCGGCCGCCGTACGGTCCCCCGGATCACCGGCTTCGACAGCCCGGGCGCGCAGGAACTGATCAGCGGCCTGTTCGACGAGGCCGCCGACCACGTGGAAGTGGTGCGCCGGCTCTGGGACAGCTGGGAGGACGACGCCGAGATCCGGGACGCGGCCACCGGCCGCTTCATCGACCGGGACAAGCTGCACTACATCGACTTCGAGGGCCGCTTCTTCCACGTCAAGGGCCCCTCCATCACTCCCCGCCCGCCGCAGGGCCAGCCGCTGGTCACCGCCCTCGCCCACCAGACCGTCCCCTACCGGCTCGTCGCCCGCCAGGCCGACATCGGCTACGTCACCCCGCGCGACACGGCACACGCCCGCGCGATCGTCGCGGAGATCCGCGCCGAGCAGGAGGCGGCGGGCCGCGCCGGGGACACCCTGCACGTCTTCGGTGACCTCGTCGTCCTCCTCGACGACAGCCAGGCCGAGGCCGAGGCCCGCCTCGGCCGCCTCGACGCCCTCGCCGGTGAGCCGTACACCAGCGACGCCCGCGTCTTCACCGGTACGGCCGCCCAACTGGCCGACCTGCTGGAGGAACTGGCGGCCGGCGGGCTGACCGGGTTCCGGCTGCGCCCCGCGGTCGCCGGCCACGACCTGCCGCGCATCAGCCGCGAGCTGGTGCCCGAGCTCCAGCGCCGCCACCGCTTCCGGGACGCCTATGGGACCGGCACCCTGCGCGGCCACCTCGGCCTCGCCCGCCCCGCCAACCGCTATGCCGCAGCAACCGCCTGAGCCAGGAGGACCGCCCCCATGAGCAAGCCGCTGAAGCAGATCCACCTGGCCGCCCACTTCCCCGGGGTCAACAACACCACCGTGTGGAGCGACCCGGCCGCCGGCAGCCACATCGAGTTCGAGTCGTTCGTGCACTTCGCGAAGACCGCCGAACGCGCCAAGTTCGACTTCCTGTTCCTCGCCGAGGGGCTCAGGCTGCGCGAGCAGGGCGGCAAGATATACGACCTGGACGTGGTCGGCCGCCCCGACACCTTCACCGTGCTGGCCGCGCTCGCCGCCGTCACCGACCGGCTCGGCCTGACCGGCACCATCAACTCCACCTTCAACGAGCCCTACGAGGTGGCCCGCCAGTTCGCGAGCCTCGACCACCTCTCCGCCGGCCGGTCCGCGTGGAACGTCGTCACCTCCTGGGACGCATTCACCGGCGAGAACTTCCGCCGCGGCGGCTTCCTGCCGCAGGAGGAGCGCTACTCCCGCGCCAAGGAGTTCCTCGCCACCACCCGGGAACTCTTCGACTCCTGGCAGGGCGACGAGATCCTCGCGGACCAGGCCACCGGCACCTTCCTGAAGGACGCCGCGGCCGGCGCCTTCGTCCACCAGGGACAGCACTTCGACATCCACGGCCGGTTCAACGTGCCGCGCTCCCCGCAGGGCCGCCCCGTCATCTTCCAGGCGGGCGACTCCGACGAGGGCCGCGAGTTCGCCGCCTCCACCGCCGACGCCATCTTCAGCCGTTACGCCACGCTGAAGGAGGGACAGGCCTTCTACACCGACGTCAAGTCCCGCCTCGCCGCGTACGGCCGCCGCCCCGACCAGCTGCTCATCCTGCCCGCCGCGACCTTCGTCCTCGGCGACACCGACCAGGAGGCCGCCGAACGCGCACGCGAGGTCCGCCGGCAGCAGGTCAGCGGCGCCACCGCCGTCAAGCACCTGGAGTTCGTCTGGAACCGTGACCTGTCGGCGTACGACCCGGAGGGCCCGCTGCCCGACGTCGATCCCGTGGTCGACGAGGAGCACATCTCCCGGGGCCGCGCCCAGGTGCGGATGTACCGCGACCCGATCGCCATCGCGCGCGAGTGGCGGCAGCTCGCCGAGGCCAACAAGTGGTCCATCCGCGACCTCGTGATCAACACCGGCAACCGGCAGACCTTCGTCGGCACCCCGGCCACCGTCGCCCGGACCATCAACGAGTTCGTGCAGGCGGACGCCTCCGACGGGTTCATCCTCGTCCCGCACATCACGCCCGGCGGACTCGACCCGTTCGCCGACAAGGTCGTTCCGCTGCTCCAGGAACAGGGCGTGTTCCGCACCGACTACGAGGGCACGACCCTGCGCGACCACCTGGGACTCGCCCATCCCGACGCCGCCGGTGCCCCGGCGGAACGCGCCGCCTCGTGAGGTTCCTCGCGATCACCCTGATCGTGCACCGCCCGGACCCGGTCACGGGCGTGCGGAAACCGCGGCGCTAACACTCGTGACCGGTCCGGCCGCCCCGGCTCGTCACCGCCGTCGAGCCGGGGCGCCGGGTCGCCCGCGGGCCTGCCGTGACGCCCGCGCCGGCCCGCCCCGGCACCGTGCCGCCTCACGCGGTGTCCCGTCCGCCGGCTCCGGTGCCGCTGCTCCAAGCGTCCGGTGCCCGCGGCGGGACGGGCCGGTCCGAGGCCGGCGCGGCCGGCCCGTGGTCACGGACAGCACCGGCGCGGCGGCCAGGAGGCGCACGCCCCGCGTGGCCGCGTACGCGGTGCGCGGCGGACCCCCCGTACGGGTCGCGCCCCGCGCGGGCGGTGGCGTGGCCGCGGACGTCACCTCCCCCGTGGGTGACGTCCGCGGCCGTTCCCCCGGCGCCGGACCGTGGCCGCGTGCCGCCCGGGTGCCGTCACCAGCACATGACGGCCGTCTCTCCCGAACCCCAGGTGGAGTACAGGCGGACCCGGACGGTGTAGCGGCGGCCCCTGACGAGGCGGACCCGGACGGCGGCGTTGTCCGGCGTGCCGCCGTCGTCGTGCCCCGCGAGGAAGCGCGGTTCCCCGTCACGCTCCTCGAAGACCACCAGCACGGTGTCGGCGTCGCCGAAGGTCCCCACGGTGTACTCGCGGGTCTCCGGCGGCTCGAGGGTGAAGTCGGCCTGCCCGCCCGCCCCGAGCCCGATCGGCGCCGACCGGAACGGCACCAGCGCGGCCGGCTCGGACAGCCCGGTGGGCGGGTACCAGCGCAGCACGAACTCCTTGTCGGCCGGGGACGGGGAGCAGGGCGGGCGCAACCCCCCGCGGTACTGCTCCGGCTCCAGCACCAGCCCCGGCCCGATCGGCAGCGTCATGACCGACTGCGGATCCCACACCGAGCCGTCCGCCGCGCAGGCGTCCAGCCGGCGCAGCACGTTCGTGTACGTCGTCTCCCGGCTCCAGAAGTTGGGCGGGCCCGCCAGCTCGGCGTACACGGCCTCGTCGTCCCAGTGGAGCCCGGCGACCGGGCTCTGGTGCTCATGCACCATGCCGAGCGCGTGCCCGATCTGGTGCAGGACCGTCCCGCGCTCACCGGGCGCGGTCACGTCCCAGCCGAAGTTGACGGTGCGCTCACCGCGCCCGGCCGACAGCGCCTCCCGGCCGACCGCCGACCAGGAACCGGCACCGGCCTGGAACCCGATCCGCAGCTCCGCCTCGTGACGGTCGCCGACCTCGGTGAACGTGACGCCGATACCGAGGTCCTGCCACTCGTGGAAACACCCGCGGACCACGTCCCGCTGCTCCTCGCCGCCCGCCCACGGCACCCGGCGCAGCTCGCCTGTCCCGGGGACCGGGATCACCGAGGCGTCGGAGCGGGTGTCCAGGAAGCCGTAGTGCAGGACCGTGCCGTTGACCCACATCCGCCGCCCGGCGAGCAGCGCGCCCAGCCGCCCGGCGGTCAGCCCCGGTGCGAAGGCCGGGGCCGGCTGCCGCGGAAGCGAGCAGAGGCGTCGGGTCATGCGGCCAGCGTGCCGCACCGCCGGGCCGCACGCCTGAGTCGGGGGCTACTCAAGTCACCCTGTATCAAACCTGAGTACGCTCGCTCAGGATGACGTGAGAACTGACGAGCAGGACGCGACCACGCCCGCACAGCCCTGGCCGTTCACGGGCCGGACGGACGAACTGGACCTGGTGCGCGGGGCGTCGGCCGCCGGCCGGCCCGGCATCGTGGTGACCGGACCGGCCGGACGCGGCAAGACCCGGCTGATCACGGAGGCGGTGCGGGGCACGGACCACGCCCGGGTGACCGGTACTCCCGAGGCCCGCGGCCTGCGCTTCGGCGCCTTCGCCCCGCTGCTCCCCGGCACCCTCTCGCTGCACCACGCGGTCCACGCCCTGTCCGGGGTACGGCTGCTCGTCGTGGACGACGCGCAGCTGCTGGACGAGGCCTCGGCCGCTCTGGTCCACCAGCTCGCCGTGCACGGGCACACCCGCCTGCTCGTGGCCGCCGCCGACGAGACGCCCGCGCCGGGCGCGGTGTCCCGGCTGTGGACCGGGGAGCTGCTGCCCCGGCTGGCCCTCGCCCCGCTGTCCCGGGAGGACACCGCACGGCTGCTGGCCGGCGCCGCACTGGAACCGCTGACCGTGCGCAGGCTGCACCGGGCGTGCCGGGGCGATCTGCGGCTGCTGCGCGACCTGGTGACCGGGCTCGCCGCGTCCGGACGGCTGACGCCTGTCCCGAGCACCGGCGAACGGGCCTGGCGGGGCGCGCCACCGCTCACCCCGGCCGTCCGGGAGCGGCTCGCCCCCGCGCTGGAGCGGTCCGGCCCGGGTGAGCGTGACGCCCTGGAACGCCTGGCGTTCGCCGAACCCCGGCCGCTGCCGGTGGACGGGCTGGATCTGGACGCCCTCGAACGCCTGGAGGCGGACGGCCTCGTCGACGTCGACGACCAGGGAGCCGTCACCCTCGCCCACCCCCTGCACGGCCCCGTGCTGCGCGCCGCGGCCGGCCGCCTGCGGGCCCGCCGGCTGGGCCGCGCGCCCTTCGCGTACGGGCCGGCGCTGGCCGCCGAACAGCGCGTCCTCGTCAGCCGGTTGGAGCGGCTGGACGTACGGACGGTGCCGACGCCGGTGGGGGAGTGGCTGGTGGCGGAGGGCGGTCCGCTGCCCGCCGGGTACGCCGCGGTCCGCGCCCGTTTCGCGCGGCTGCGGGGCGAGCTGCGCGAGGCGGCGGCCTGGGCCGGGGAGGGGCTGCGGGAGGCGCCCGGGGACACCGGGTGCCGGACGGAGCTGGCCCTGGCGGAAGGGGTGCCGGGCGAGACGGCCGATCCCGACGACGTCCACGCGCTCTACGGCGCGGTACGACTCGGCGCTCCCCGGGAGGCCGTCGGACGGCTGCCGGCCGGCAGTGTGTTCGCCCGGCACGCCGAGGCGCTGGCCCGCGGCGACGGGAGTGCGCTGGACCGGGCCGCGCAGGCGCTGGCGGGGCGGGGTTTCCTGCTGTACGCGGCGGAGGCCCACGCCCAGGCCGCACGGGCCCACCGTGACCCGCGTGCCGCGCGGCTGTCCCGCACCCGGGCCGTCGCCCTGGCCCGCCGCTGCGAGGGGGCCCGCACGCCGGCCCTGACCGGGCTCCTCCTCGGTGAACTCACCGCACGGCAACGGCAGATCGTCGCGCTGGCGGCGGCCGGGCTCAGCAACCGGGAGATCGCCGAGAAGCTGACCCTGTCCGTGCGGACGGTGGGCAACCACCTGTACGGCGCCTACACCCGGCTGGGTACGGCGGGCCGCGGCACCCTGCCCTGGCTGGTGGACGCGCCCGAGCGGGAGACGGCGTAGAGGCGCGCCCGCACACCGTCCCTCACGCCGCCCCGCGTACCATCCCTCACGCCGCCCCGCACACCGTCCCTCACGCCGCCCCGAACGCCGCGAACGCCCAGCCCGTCGCCTGGTGGACCGCGTCGCCCGGCAGCGTCGTACGGGCGTCCCGCAGGGCCTCGGCCAGGGAGAGACCCGCGCCGAGGCCCTTGTGCAGGGCCAGCATCAGCGGCACCACCGCCGCGTCGTTGACCGGCGCGCTGCTGGCCACCACCCCGGCCGTGCCCAGCGGCAGCAACGCGGTGACCAGGCCGAGCAGTTCGTCGGCGCCGACCGAGGCGAGGCGGGCGGTGTCGCAGCTGGACAGGATGATCCGGTACGGGCTGCGGGACAGCCGCTCGAAGTCGTGGACGATCAGCGGCCCGTCGGCCATCCGCAGGGCGGAGAACAGCGGGCTGTCCGCGCGGAACGTGCCGTGCGCCGCGAGATGGGCGAGGCCCGCCCCGTCGAGTTCCGCCAGCACCCGCGGCACCTGGGCGTCGTCGCCCTCCAGGACCGTCGCCGCGCCGTACCGGCCGGCCAGTTCGGGCACCTCCGCACCACCCGTCGCCAGGCCGGGACCGCGCACCAGCACCGGCCGGCCCTCCGGCGGCGGCTCCGTCTCCCGGGCCCGCAGCCAGCTGCCCGCCGACGGCGACACGCTCAGCACCCGCTCCCGCAGCGCGGGCAGCAGCGCCCACGGCACCCGGTGCAGCGCTCCCGGCGGCACGACCACCACCGGGCCCGGACCGAGCCACTTCGCCGCCCCGGCCAGCAGCAGCTCCTGCAACCGCCGGCCCGCCGCCTCCACCAGCGGCAGCCGCGCCTCGGCACCCGGGTGCGCGAGCCGCCGCAGCCCGGCCTGCACATGCCCGGCCTCCGCCACCGCCTCCGCCAGCGACCCGCCGGCGAACCGCCGTACCCGGCCCTGCCCGCACAGCAGCACGTGCACCCGGCCGTCCACGACGGCCAGTTCCACCAGCCACCCGTCACCGAGCCGGTCCAGCAGCCGGGCCACGTCCAAGCGGTCTCCCGCGCCGGTGGCGGCGCCGCCCATGTGCCGGGTCCGGGAGCGGATCTCCCGCTCCAGGCGCCGCTGTTCGCGTTCCAGTGCCGGTACCGGGCGGCCCTCCATCCGGGCGGCCTCCGCGCGGGCCGCGATCTCCCGGTAGGCGGTCAGACCGCTCAGCAGCGCCGGATCGTGCGGCGGCCGGGCCGGCGGCGCGGACAGCACGGTCGCCCGCCACCGCTCGCTCCACACCAGCAGCCGCCGCGGACCGCCCTGGGCGAGGCTCACCTCCTGCGCGAGCGCGGCCAGTTCGGCACCCTGCGCGGTGGCGTGGGCGCGCAGCTCCGAGGCGCCCAGCGTCATCCGGTGGTCGTCCAGCACGTCCAGGCCGCGCCGGCACGCCTCCAGCACACCCCGCCGCGAACCGGCGGCCCGCGCCCGCAGCGCCTGCGCCGCCCAGCCGGTCATCCGGGCCGGTGGCAGCCCGCAGTTCCGGCTGCGGGCGGCCACCGCCAGATGCCGTTCGGCGTCCGCCGTCCAGCCCAGCTCCAGCGCGATCCGGCCGGCGAGCAGCGAGGCCTCGGGGGCGGCGGGCGACCCGAAGGAGGCCAGCCGCTCGGCGACCGCCGCCGCGTCCCCCACCAGCCGCCCCGAGCGCCGGCCGGCCGCCACCCGCGCCTCGATCAGCACCAGCCGGGCGTGCGTCTCCCACCATGTCCGGCGCTGCGCGGCGAACAGGCGTACGGCGACGGCGGCGCGGGCGGTCGCGGTGTGCGGGTCCCCGGCCGAGCGGGCGGCCCGCGCCGCCGCGAGCAGCAGCTCGGCCCTGCGGGTGGACTGCCCGCCGATCCGGTCCAGCACCGCGCCGGCCGCGTCCGCCTCGGCCAGCGCCTCCGGGGCGAGCCCCGCCGCCATCAGCACCTCGCAGCGCCGGATCGACAGGTTGTAGGTGGGCGTGCCCAGCTTGGCGTACCGCTCCTCGGCCTCGTCCAGCAGCCGCAGCGCCGCCGGGATGTCCCCGGAGCGGAACGCGGCCAGCCCCCGGCTCTCCACCGCGTCCGCCTTGTCGTGCTCCTGGCCGGTGGTGTCCCACAACCGCTCCGCCGCCGTGAAGTCCGCGACCGCCCGGTCCACCGCCCCGAGCGCCAGGTGCACGGTCGCCCGCAGCGTCAGCGCCCGCGCGGTCCAGATGTCGTCGCCGGCCTGCCGCAGCACAGGCAGCGCCCGCCGGACGTCCTCCAGCGCCTCCCGGTGCCGCCCCAGCACCCACCACACATACGCCCGCCGGAACAGCACCCGGGCCCGGGTGTGCCCGCTGCCGCGGGCGACCCCCCGCTCGAACGACGCGAGCCCCTGCCGCGTGCGCCCCGCGTGCACCAGTGCGACCCCCAGCGTCGCGAGCACATCGGCCTCCCGGTCGGCCGACTCGGCGCGCGCGGCCAGGTCCCGGGCCCGCCGCAGATGCCGGAGCGCGATGCGCAGATCCCCGAAGTCCCGCTGCCAGATGCCGAGCACCTGGTGGGCCACGCTGGCGTGCAACGGCGGCGCGGCGGAGCGCAGGACGTGTTCGGCACGTGCCCGGGCCTCGCCCGGATCGGCGAACACCATGGGCAGCAGTTCGAGCACCGACTCGCTTCCCGCTGTCACGTCTCGCATGGTAGTGGCCTGCTGTATCAGACGGTGGTCCCGCGGCTCTCACTGTCGGACACCGTCCCGAGGGGGAGATCACGACATGGCACTACAGCGATTCCACGAGCAGTTCGAGCACATCCGGCGCTCCCTGCCGGACGTCCCCCTCACCATGGGGCCCGACGACACCCCCGGCCTCCTCTACGAGAAGGGTGTCGTCCTCGTCCGGGGCGGCGAGGACGCCCGGTTCGTCGAGGACGCCGTGCGCGCCCACTTCACCGAGACCCCGGGCCTCGTCCCCGACCACGTGGGCCGCGTGGACCCGCCGGCGGACCGCACCGGCGTCACCCGCGTCCGCGTCGGCGATCCCGCCGGGGGCGAGGACACCGTGCCGCACGCGCTGCGCGCCGTACGGGCGGCCGAGCGGCGCCGGGGCCGCCGGCTGGCCGGCCGCAACCACGTGCTGCACATCGCGGTCAACGCCTGCCCCGGCGACGAACCCGTGCCCGCCGCGCGCACCGAGGCCGCCAACCCTGCCGTCCGGGGGGCCCGTCACGACCCGGCCACGGCCGTCGGCGTCCTCGTGATCGACACCGGCCTGGTGCACGACCACCTCGCCTACCCGCCGCTCGCCCACACCACCGGCGACGCCCAGCTGACCGAGACCGACGGCGACGGGGTGCTCCACCAGTACGTCGGCCACGGCACGTTCATCGCCGGGATCGTCGCGGCCCTCGCGCCCAACACCGACATCACCGTCCGGGGCACCCTCAACGACGCCGGTGCCGTACTGGAGTCCGAGTTCGCCGGTCGGCTCTTCGAGGCCGTCGACCGGGACGGCTGGCCGGACATCATCAGCCTGTCCGCCGGCACCCCCGGCGCGGACGCCGACGGCCTGATCGGCCTCGACGGGTTCATGCGGGAACTGCGCGAGCGGCGCACCCTGCTGGTCGCCGCCGCCGGCAACAACGGCAGCGACACCCCGTTCTGGCCCGCCGCCTACGCCGCCCTGCCCGAGTACGCGGACTGCGTGCTCTCGGTCGGCGCCCTGCGCGCGGACGGCGAGTCGGGGGCCTGCTTCACCAACCACGGCCCCTGGGTGCGCGTCCACGCCCCCGGCGAGCGCCTCACCAGCGCCCTCACCGGCTTCGTCACCCCCGTGCCGTACGTCTACCAGCACTCCACCTACGACGACTGCCGGTTCGGCGCCGACTACGCCTGCACCTGCCAGTACCCACGTCACACCGGCGTGCTGAGCGAGGGCCGGGAGAACACCGGCGGCAAACCCGACCAGGTGATGTTCGACGGCCTCGCGCAGTGGAGCGGCACCTCCTTCGCCGCACCGGTGGCCGCGGGACTCGTCGCCGCCCGGATGACGGCGTACGCCGAGCGCGACCCGCGGGTGGCCGCCGCCCGGCTGCTGGCGGCCGGCACCCACCGGGCTCAGGTGCGCGGGGCGCACGTCCCCGCGCTCATGCCGCCCACCTGGCGCCCCGTCCGCACCGTGATCCCGGCGCTGCCCGCATGACGGCCGGAACCCTCCGCTCCGCGGCGTACGATGACGTGCCGTACACAAGGGGTGGAGCCGTGGAGCGAGCAGAGGTCGGCGCGCTGGTCCGGGCCGCCGTCGACGGGGACGCCGCGGCCTGGAAGGCGCTGGTGGAAGGAATGAGTCCGCTGGTGTGGTCGGTGGTGCGCGCACACCGGCTCTCGGACGCCGACGGGCACGAGGTCTTCCAGACCGTGTGGTTCCGCTTCGCCCAGCATCTGCGCCGGATCCGGGAACCCGACAAGACCGCCGCCTGGCTGGCCAGTACCGCCCGCCACGAGTGCCTGAAGGTGCTCAGGCAGCTGACGCGGCTCACCCTGACCGACGATCCGCAGCTGCTCGACCGGGCCAGCCAGGACCGGACGCCGGAGGAGTCGCTGATCGACAGCGAGGAGGCGGCGGACCGGGCCGAGCGGATCCGCCGGCTCTGGCAGGAGCTGGACTCACTGGGCGAGCGCTGCCGGCAGCTGCTGCGCGTGCTGATGGCCTCGCCACCGCCCAGTTACGGGGAGATCTCCGCCGCCCTCGGTATCGCGGTCGGCAGCATCGGCCCGCTGCGCCAGCGCTGTCTGCGCCGGCTGCGGGCCCGGATGGACACACGGGGTGCGGTGTGAACGACGACGAGCTGCGCCGGGAAGCGGTCCCGGACGAGGACGGGTACGCGGACACGCTGCTGGAGGAGGAACTGCGCCTGGCCGCCGCCGTCCTGGACCCCGTCCCGGCCGAACTGCTCCAGAGCGCCCTGGACGCCTACGCCCTGCACGACCTGGACGCCCGGCTCGCCGAGCTGACCTTCGACTCGCTCGTGGACGCGCTGCCGGTCCGGGGCGCCACGGACGCGCCGCGCATGCTGACGTTCCGGGCGGGCGAGGTGACCGTCGACGTCGAGGTCACCGCCGACGGGCTGATCGGCCAGGTGCTGCCGCCGCAGCCGGCCCGGATCGAGGTGCTCGGCGGCCCCCGGGCCCCGCGCCCGGTCGCCGCCGACACCCTCGGCCGGTTCACCAGCGACACGCCGCCGGCCGGCCCGTTCGCCCTGCGGTTGCGCACCGGCGCGGAGGTGATCGTCACCGAGTGGCTGCGGGCCTGACCCCGTTCACCGGACGGGGGCGGGGCCTGGGCTACAGGGCGTCGACGAGCGTGGCCAGCGCCGAGGCGAGCCGGTCCAGGCCCGGCCCGGTGGGGCCGCCCGGCTCGGTCATGTAGACGTCCCGCCGGATCTCCACCATCAGCGCGCCGACCCGGGCGTCGGTGCCGTAGAAGTCCAGCGGTACGTACGTCCCCGCGAACGGGGTGTCCAGCCCGGTCTCCCCGCATCCGGCGAACGCCCGGCGCGCGGCCTCGATCAGCGCGGGCGGGGTGTGGAAGGCGTCCGTGCCCAGGCACACCGGCGGGCGCGGCCCGGTGCCGTGCAGTTCGTAGGGGAGCGGTGCGGCCGGATACGAGTGCACGTCGATGATCACGGCCCGTCCGGTGGCGGCCAGCCGTCCGGCGACCGCCTCCGTCATGGCCTCGGCGTACGGCCGGAAGTAGCGGGCGAGCAACGGCTCGGGGTCGGTGTCCGCGGGCCGCAGTTCACCGCGGTGCGTGGTCCGCGTGTACACGGCGCCCATCCCGGCGGCGAGCATCTCCTCCCGCTCGTCGGGGAACCGTTCCGGGTCCACGACCAGCCGTGACAGCCGGTTCACGAACCGCCAGGGCCGGACCCCGGCGAGCGCGGCGGCCCGTTCGGCGATCTCGGCGGTGTGCGCGTCCGTGATGTGGTCCAGCTCCCGTTCCAGTTCCGCGTCGTCCAGCAGGATGCCGCCGCGTACGTCCCCGGGTACCGCCCGCGCGGAGTGCGGCACGTGCAGCAGGACGGGCGAGCCGGCGGCACCGGGCAGGAGGTCGAAGGAGGACACTGGCGGCTCCCGGGGTGCGGTGGGCAGTGGGTACGGCTCCGCCCCGGCCGGGTGGTGCCGGCCGGGGCGGAGACTACGGCGACCAGGGCGACGGTCGGGCCGCGAGCGTCAGCTCAGCGACGCCAGCGCCTCGTTCCAGGTGGCCGACGGGCGCATGACCGCGTCCGCCTTGGCCTGGTCGACCTGGTAGTAGCCGCCGATGTCGACCGGAGAACCCTGGACGGCGTTCAGCTCGTCCACGATCCGCTGCTCGTTCGCGGCGAGGTTCTCGGCCAGTGGCGCGAACGCCTTGGCCAGCTCGGCGTCGTCGGTCTGCCGCGCCAGCTCCTGCGCCCAGTACAGGGACAGGTAGAAGTGGCTGCCGCGGTTGTCGATGCCGCCGACGCGCCGGGTCGGGGACTTGTCCTCCTCGAGGAAGGTCGCCGTGGCGCGGTCCAGGGTGTCGGCGAGCACCTTGGCACGGGTGTTGCCGGTGGTCTCGGCGAACTGCTCGAAGGAGGGCACGAGCGCGAAGAACTCGCCGAGGGAGTCCCAGCGCAGGTAGTTCTCCTTGACCAGCTGCTGGACGTGCTTGGGCGCGGAGCCGCCGGCGCCCGTCTCGAACAGGCCGCCGCCCGCCATCAGCGGGACGACCGACAGCATCTTGGCGCTGGTGCCCAGCTCCATGATCGGGAAGAGGTCGGTCAGGTAGTCGCGCAGCACGTTGCCGGTGACCGAGATGGTGTTCTCGCCGCGGCGGATGCGCTCCACCGACAGCTTGGTCGCCTGGACCGGGTCGAGGATCCGGATGTCGAGACCCTCGGTGTCGTGCTCCGGCAGGTACTGCCGGACCTTGGCGATGAGCTGCGCGTCGTGGGCGCGGGTCTCGTCCAGCCAGAACACGGCCGGGTCGCCGGTGGCGCGGGCACGGGTGACGGCCAGCTTCACCCAGTCGCGGATCGGGTCGTCCTTGGTCTGGCAGGCGCGGAAGATGTCGCCCGCGGCGACCGGCTGCTCGATCAGCACGTTGCCGGCCCGGTCGGTCAGGCGGACGGTGCCGGCGGCCGGGACCTCGAAGGTCTTGTCGTGGGAGCCGTACTCCTCGGCCTTCTGCGCCATGAGGCCGACGTTCGGGACGGAGCCCATGGTCGACGGGTCGTAGGCGCCGTTGGCCCGGCAGTCGTCGATGACGGCCTGGTAGACACCGGCGTAGGAGGAGTCCGGGATGACGGCGAGGGCGTCGTGCTCCTGGCCGTCCGGGCCCCACATGTGGCCGGAGGTGCGGATCATCGCCGGCATGGAGGCGTCGATGATGACGTCCGAGGGCACGTGCAGGTTGGTGATGCCCTTGTCGGAGTCGACCATGGCGAGGGCCGGGCCCTCGGCGATCTCCGCGTCGAAGGAGGCCTTGATCTCGGCGCCCTCGGGCAGCTGCTCCAGGCCCTTCAGGATGCCGCCGAGGCCGTCGTTCGGGGTGAGGCCGGCCGCCTTCAGGGTCTCGCCGTACTTCGCGAACGTCTTCGGGAAGAAGGTGCGCACCACATGGCCGAAGATGATCGGGTCGGAGACCTTCATCATCGTCGCCTTCAGGTGCACGGAGAACAGGACGCCCTCCTCCTTGGCCCGGGCGACCTGCGCGGCGAGGAACGTGTTCAGCTCGGCCACGCGCAGCACGGAGGCGTCGACGACCTCGTCCTTGCGGACCGGTACGGACTCACGCAGCACGGTGGTGGTGCCGTCCTCGGCGACCAGCTCGATCCGCAGCGCGCCGTCCTCGGCGATCACCACGGACTTCTCGGTGGAACGGAAGTCGTTCTCGCCCATGGTCGCCACGTCGGTGCGGGACTCGCTGCTCCAGGCACCCATGCGGTGCGGGTGCGCCTTGGCGTAGTTCTTCACCGAGGCCGGGGCGCGGCGGTCGGAGTTGCCCTCGCGCAGCACCGGGTTGACGGCGGAGCCCTTGACCTTGTCGTAACGGGCGCGGATGTCGCGCTCCTCGTCGGTCCTGGGGTCGTCCGGGTAGTCCGGCAGGGCGTAGCCCTTGCCCTGGAGCTCGGCGACGGCGGCCTTGAGCTGCGGGATCGACGCCGAGATGTTCGGCAGCTTGATGATGTTGGCGGCGGGGGTCTTGGCCAGCTCGCCCAGCTCGGTCAGCGCGTCCGGGACGCGCTGGTCCTCGGTCAGGTACTCAGGGAAGACGGCGATGATGCGCCCTGCCAGCGAGATGTCGCGGGTCTCCACGGGCACACCGGCCTGCGAGGCGTACGCCCGGATCACCGGCAGGAACGAATGCGTCGCCAGGGCCGGGGCCTCGTCTGTGTAGGTGTAGATGATGGTCGAGTCAGTCACCGGGTGCTCCGCTCCACGTCTGCAACATTGCTCGACATCAAGATATCTCGTGACCGGGGTCGGTGGGACAGGGGTCCTGGCCGGAAAACTCGCCGCCGTCCTCGCCGCCCGCCATCTCGCGCGCGATCCAGCGGCATATGACGTCCACCACGTACAGATGTTCGACGCGGGTCAGCTCCCGTCCCGCGGGGATGCCGTGCCAGCGTGCGAGGCAGCCCCGGCAGCAGGTGGCGGTGGCGTGCTGGGCCACGAACACGGGGTGCCCCCGGTACGGCGTCTGCCTGCCGTCCTTGTACGGCTCGGCCGGCGCCAGCCGCTTGGCGACCAGGTCGTACGCGTGCCACCGGAGGGTCGCCGGGCCCTTCAGCGCGGCGGTCGCCCGGTCCCGGCCGCGCAGGCGGAAGCCCGCCCGGAACGGCTGCCGGGCGAGCGCGTCCAGCCGCCGGTCCAGGGAGCGGAGCGCGCGGGCCCGCTCCTCGTCCATCACCGGCCCCCGCCGGCTCAGGCCAGCAGCCGGCGCTTCTGGCTCTCGAACTCCTCGTCCGTCAGCACTCCCTGGGCCTTGAGGTCGGCCAGCTGCTTGAGCTGGTCGATCCGGTGGCTCATGTCGTCGGAGGCGGGAGCGGCAGCGGAAACGGGGGCGGTCGCCGGGGGCGCCGCGGGCGGGGGCGGCGGGGCCTGCTGCTGTGCGTACTGCTGCTGTTCGTACGCCTGCTGCTGTTCGTAGTCCTGCTGCGCCCAGCGGCCCGCCTGCCGCCGGGAGACCCGGTTGGACACGGCGGTGGCGGTTCCGGCGACGACGGCTGTGCGTGCGACGCCCCTGAGCAGTCCGGGCATGTCGGTCATCTCCAAGTCGATCGATGCGCCGGCCGGTGCGGGACCGGCTCAGGCGGCTGCGGAACCGCCGGGCGGCACGGTGTCCTCCATGGCGTCCAGGGAGGCGAGCAGGGCCTGTACGGGGATGCGGCCGCTCGCGACGAGCTGCCCCCCGCTGCGCCGCAGCGCTCGGGCCAGCGGAGCCGCCCACAGGTTCTCGTACACCAGCACCGCGGACGCGTTACCGGGTTCCAGGGCGTTGGCGGCCTCCTCCAGATCGCTCTGGTCCAGCACGCCGGACGAGGCTCCCTCGAAGACGGACAGATCCACCTCGCCGCCGAGGTCCTTCAGTTCCAGCGCGACGACCGAGCCGTCCGCCTCCTTGCGTACGAACGCCAGGTCGATGATGCGGATGATGCCGCGCTCGGCGAGATCGACCAGCAGGGGGAACGCCTCGCCCGTCATGCGGTTCCCGGGGAACTCGATGACCAGATAGTCGACGGGGCCCATCTCTTCGACACTGTCCATGGCCACTCCTCATCGAAACCGGACAAAGGCCGGACGGGAGCCTGGGCGGCCGCAGGTCCGGCCGTACCGTCGTCCTGGCAGCACCTTCACGGCCGATGGCCGGCGGCCCCCGCCTGCCATTGCAGCACGCGGCCCGCAGGCCCGCACTTCCGCGCCCGCGAGTCGGGCGGCGCCCCGGGCCGAGGCGCGGTCCGTCTTCCTCACGGGCCGCGCGGACGGCGCCTGCCCGTCCGCGTGAGCCGGCCCGACGCCCGCCCGGATGCCGCCGGCCGGCTCACGCCCCACCCTGGACGCAGCGAACGCGGTGGCAGTGCGGACAGGGGCAGCGAAGGGACCAACGTCATGCCGTGCCCGGAACCCTGATGGCGGCGGACGGGCGTGCCCAGCGGCTGATGGCCCGGGCGAGGTCGGCGCACCGGCGGGCGGAGAGCCGCCTGCCGGTCCTCACGCACCTCGCGGACCGCATGGTGTCCGTGAACATCTTCGACTCCGCCACCCGCCTGGCCGCGCAGTGCTTCCTGACCGCGGTCCCGCTGCTGTTCGTCGTCGGGGCCTACGCCCCGCCGCAGGTGCGCCATCAGCTGGTCGACTCCGTGCAGGCGGTGTTCGGGCTGTCCGGTTCGGCGAGCACCGAACTGAAGCACGTGCTCCAGCCCACGACGCACGACCTCCAGCAGGCCACCGGCGTCGTGGGCGCCCTGATGGTGCTGCTGTCGGCCACCGCGGTCAGCCGGGCGCTGCAACGGCTGTGCAAGCGCGCGTGGGAGATTCCCCGGGCGGGCACCAGGGTCGCCCTCTGGCGCTGGCCGGCCTGGCTCCTCCTGTGGCTCGGTGTCCTGGTCCTCCAGGGACCCGTACGGGACGGGTTCGGGGCCGGCGCCTGGCTGGGCGCCCCCCTCACACTCGTCGTCCAGACGGGCCTGTGGTGGTGGACCCAGCACCTGCTGCTGGGCGGGCGGATCGGCTGGCGACCCCTGCTGCCGGGTGCCGTGATCACGGCGACCGTCCTCACCGCGCTGACGGTCACCGCCCGCCTGTACATGCCGCGCGCGCTCGACCGCGCCTTGACCGAGTACGGTCCCGTCGGTTCCGTGTTCGTGCTGCTCTCCTGGCTGATCGTGGTCTGTGTCGCGGCCGCCGTCAGCGTCAGCGCGGGCGCCGTCCTGGCCCAGGAGCCCTTCCTGGCCCGCCGCCTGGGCAGCCCGCCGCCCCTGCGTGACCTCCGCCCGCCCGCCTCCTGACGATCCGCCGCGGCGTGCCCGGCGTCGTCCGTCCGGTCCACCCGGCGTGCGACCGCGCCACGGAGCTGAGGCAATGGGGCGTGTCCAGGCACCTACCGCGCCGGAGAACCCCGTGACCGAGCCGACCGACCCGCACCCGCCGGACCCGGACCCGGACCGGACCCCGGACCCCGGCCGGGCCCCGGGCTCCGACCGGCACCCGGACCCGGATCGGCACCCGGACCCGGATCGGAGGCCGGATAGGGACCGGACCTCGCCGGACCGTGACGCCACCGCTCCCGGCGGTACGGGGCGGCCACCCGGAGGGCAGGCCGGCGGAACCGCCGCCGGTGCCGCCGGCCGCACGGCGCGCAGCGTGGCCTCGGCCGTGCTCATCGTCCTCACCTGCGTTCTCGTCCCGGTCGCCCTCATGGCCACCTGGGTGCACGACATCGCGCTCGACACCGACCGCTACGTCTCCACCGTCGCGCCCCTCGCCACCGACCCCGCCGTCCAGGACGCCGCCGTCCACCGCATCACCGAGGCCGTGGACACCCGCGTGAACGGCACGCAGGCGGCCGCGGACATGGCCAACTGGCTGAGGTCCCAGGGCCTGCCGCCGCGCGCCGCCGACGCGATCCGTGGGCTGGGGCCCCAGCTCGACTCCGCCGTCGACCAGGCCGTCACCAGGATCGCCACGCGGGTCGTCCGGAGCGACGCCTTCGCCACGGTGTGGCGCACCGCCAACCGGGCGGCCCACAACGCCGTCGTGCACGCCCTGACCGGCAAGGGGCGCGGCGCGGTCGGAGTCAGCGACGGCACGGTCACCCTGGACGTGGGTACGGCCGTCGACCGGGTCAAGAAGGAGCTGGTCGACGCGGGCCTGAAACCCGCCGACAAGATCCCGCAGGTGAACAAGGAGTTCGTGCTGTTCCAGTCCGACCAGCTCGCCAAGTACCGCAAGGCCGCACACCTCCTCGACATCGTCGGGAACTGGTTCCCGGTGCTCGTCGTCGTCCTCGGCGCCGCCGGAGTGCTCCTGGCCCACCGGCGCCGACGAGCCCTGGTACGCACCGCGCTGGGAGCCTCCCTCGCCTGCCTGGCGGTCGCCGTCGCCCTGGTCGTGGCCCGCCACTACTACCTCGACCACCTGCCGCCCCAGGTGCAGTCCGAGGCCGCAGCCGCGGCCGTCTTCGACACCCTGCTCCGCTTCCTGCGGGTCAGCCTGCGGACGGCCGTCGTCCTGGGCGTCGTCATCGCCCTCGGCGCCTATCTCGTCGGACCGGGCCGGCTGCCCGTGGCGATCCGCGGCGCGTCCGACCACACGGCGGACTCCGCGGCGCGGTGGGCGGCGGGCCACCACATCGGCACCGGGCAGGCCGGTGCCTGGACCCTGGCCCACCGCCGGTGGCTCACCCTGGCCGCCCTGCTGGTCATCGCGTTCGTCTTCGCGCTCTGGAACCACCCGACGGTTCTCACGGTCCTGCTGCTGGTCCTGGTCCTCCTCGGCATCCTGGCGCTGCTCGCCCTGCTGGCGGCCACCGCCCGCGTCCGGACCCCCGCGGCGGGCGGGCGGACACCTCCGCCCGGCGACGAGCACTGACGGCGGCACCCGCCCTGGTGGCGATTCCGCGCCGCGCGGGACCGGGCGGGACCCGTGCCCGGCCCCGCCCGGTCCCGCGCGAACTGCGCCGGGGCCGCAGGACTGGGATGCTGATCGAGTGGAGCCCTCCCCACGGTCCGACGGACAGGTGGTGATCCAGTGTCCGAGAGGCAGCAGAGCGCGCCGGGTCCGGCCGTCGCGTACGTCGATCCGCTGGGCGAGCCGTTCCTCCGGACCCGGCTCGCGGTACCGGCCAGGCCGGCCACCTTCCTGCGTCGGCCACGGCTCGCCGCACACCTCGACCAGGCCTTCGACACCCCGCTGACGGTGGTCGACGGCTCGGCCGGCGCGGGCAAGACCCTGCTGGTCGCGGACTGGGCCGCCGGGCTCCGCCGGCCGGTCGCCTGGCTGACGGGCGAGCCGGGGGACCAGGGCTGCGGGATGTTCTGGGCCTATGTGCTCCAGGCCCTGCGCGCCTCCGGCGTGCCCCTCCCGCCCGGCATCGGCTGCCCGGGGGACGCCGGCCGGGTGGAGCACAGGCTGCTGGTCCGGCTCGCCGACGACCTCAGCGGGCGCGAGGAGCCCGTCGTCCTCGTGCTCGACGACTCCGACCGGATGACCTCCGCGCCGATCGCCGAACAGCTGGAGTTCGTCCTGCACCACGCCGGACCGGGTCTGCGCCTGATACTCGTCTCACGCACCGAACCGCTGCTGCCGCTGCACCGCTACCGGGCGGCCGGAGCCGTCACCGAGATCCGGGACGCCGAGCTGGCCTTCACCGAGGAGGAGGCCGCGGCACTCCTGGAACTGCACGGACTACGGCTTCCCCCGGAGGCCACCCGCGCCCTGGTGAAGCGCACCGGGGGCTGGGCCGCCGGGCTGCGCCTGAGCGCTTTGGCCGCCGAGCGGAGCCCGGACCCCGAGAGGTACCTGAAGGACTTCGAGGCGGGCCGCGGCACGATCGCCGACTTCCTGCTCGCCGAGGTGCTCAAGCGGCAGACGGCCCGCACGCAGGATCTTTTGCTGCGGGTCAGCGTCACGGACCGGTTCTGCCCCGCTCTGGCCGCCGAGCTGACCGGCCACGGCGGTGCGGAGCCGATCCTCGCCGCGCTGCGCGGCCAGAACGCGTTCGTGGAGGACCTGGGACAGTCCTGGTACCGCCTGCACCCCCTGTTCGGGGAGATCCTCCGGGCCCATCTGCGGGCCCGCTCGCCCGGGCTCGAACCGGAACTCCACCGGCGTGCCGCGCGGTGGCTGCGGGCCTGCGGCCTCCTCCCCGAGGCGCTGGCGCACGGCGCCGCCGCGGGCGACTGGAACTTCACCGCCCGGGCCCTCGTCGACGACCTGGCGATCGGCCAGCTGCTCGGCGGACTGCGCGCGGACGGCCTCACCGAGCTGTTCTCACCGATGGGACCCGAGGTCAAGGGCGCGGCGGCGGACCTGGTGCGCGCCGCCCGCGACCTGTCCGAGCGCGAGGTGGACCGGGGTCTGGCCCATCTGCGCCGGGCCGAGGAGCAGCTGGCCGCGCAGGGGCCCGACGCCGCACAGGGGTCCGACGCCGCGCTCCGGCTGAGCTGCCTGCTGCTCCAGACCCTGGGTGCCCGGCTGTCGGGGTCGCCCGGCACGGCCGAGCAGGCCGTGGCGGCCGCCGAGGACCTGCGGGGCGAGGTCTCCGCCCGGCTGCTGGAGAAACACCCCGAACTCACCGCCCTCCTGCTGACCCACCTGGGCTCGGCCCGGCTGTGGGCCGGCCGTTTCGACGACGCACGTGCCGCGCTGTCCGAGGTGGCCTCGGGTCCGGGCGGGGCGGCGACCGCCCTGCCCCGGGAGGACTCCCTCGGGCAGCTGGCACTGATCGACTATCTGGACGGCCGGCTCTGCCGTGCCGAACGCACCGCGCTGGCGGCCCTGACCGGGACGGAGACGTCCGGTGCGGGCCACTCCCGCTCGGTCGGCGAGGGCCTCGGCCATCTGGTGCTGGCGGCCGTGGCCGTGGACCGCGGCGAACTCGGGCGGGCCCGGACCCTGCTGGACGAGGCGGCGGGCCGCGGTTCGCCGCGCGATCCGGTGACGGCCACCAGCCGGTCCCTCGCGACGGCGGGACTGCTGCTGGCCCGGGACGAGCCCGTGGCCGCCGCGGCGGCGGCCGTCCCCACCGTGCCGGCCCTCGTGGCCTCCCCCTGGGCGGAGGTCCGGACGGCGCTGATCACCTCCGCGGCCCATCTGGCCGAGGGCCGCCCGGACAGTGCCGTCAAGGTCCTCGACGACGTGTCCTGCGCCGCTGAGCCCGCGTACGCGGCCGAGATCGCCTGGGCCCAGCTCGCCGCCGGGAACCGCGAGGCGGCCATCGGCCTGCTCGACCAGGTCGGGCCCGGGGACCGTACCGACCCGCGGACGACCGTCCGGGCCGCGCTGGTGCGCGCCCGGGACGCCGAGGAGGCGGGGGACACCGCCACCGCCCGCAAGCAGCTCGCCCACGCCCTTCTGGAGGCCCGGCAGGAGCGGCTGCGGCGGCCCTTCCTCGACGCCGGGCCCGGTATCCGGCGCCTGCTCGACTCGCCGCCCCTCCAGGGACTGGCCGCGGGCTGGCTCACGCCGGACCGCCGCGGCCCGCAGGACGGCCCGGAACCGGGCGCGTACGCCCCCTGCCTCGTCGTGGAGGAACTGAGCGGGCGTGAACGCGAGGTCGTGGGCGGGCTGGCCGACATGATGTCCACGCAGGAGATCGCCGCCCACCTGTACGTCTCCGTCAACACGGTGAAGACCCACCTCAAGAGCGCCTACCGCAAACTCGGGGTGAACACACGCGCCGACGCGGTACGCCGGGCCCGTGAGCACGGGCAGATCTGACCGTCCGCCGGGCGGGACCGTCCGCGGCCGGCGTGGCGGCGCCACGAGTGCACGAAAGGCGACGCCGATGTCCCCGACCGACCGGGCCGCGGCCCCCGAACGCCGGATCGGGCGCCGCTCCCACGCCGACTACACGGGCGCCGTCTACGGGTCGATGCTCGCCGCGTCCGTGGTGATCGGCGCCTCCGGCCTGGGTGAGTTCCCCCGGCTGGAGCTGATGCTCCTGCTGCTGGGCACCGGCCTTGTCTTCTGGGTCGGCCACATCCACGCCCACCTGTTCGGGGCCCGCCTCGCGCAGCGCTCACTGGACCGGCCGACCGTGCTGCGCGTGTGCCGCGAGGAGTGGCCGATCGTCGAGGCGGCCGTCCCGCCGGCCGTCGCGGTGGCCGTCAGCCCGCTCTTCGGCCTGGGCGTGCGGGGCGCGGGCTGGCTGGCGGTCGGGGTGGCCGTGGCCGGTCAGGTGGGCTGGTCCGCGGTCGGCGCGCGGCGGGCGGGAGCGTCCTGGCGTCTGGTGGCGGGCGCCGCGGCGGTCAATCTGCTGCTCGGTCTGGCGATCATCTCGGTCAAGATCGTTGTCACTCACTGATGCGGCGTAGCCGCCCCCGGGGGGCAGGTCACCTGTGCCGGGTGAGGCCCCGCGCGGCCTGAGGTAGCAGCATCACGAGGAGACCGCAACCGGCCCGCGGCGGGAGAAGGCCACATGCGCTACGAGATCCGTGTCGACGGACACATGTCGGAGACCATGGCCCAGGCTTTTCCGGAACTCGAACGGGTGCTGATGTCCGGGCAGACGGTCCTGTTCGGTCCCGTCATCGACGAGGCTCACCTGTACGGGTTGCTCAACCGCTGCCAGTCGCTCGGACTGCGGGTCGTGGAGATGCGGCAACTGCCGGAGTGAACGGCGCCCCGGCCCGGCACCGCCCTTCCGGCCGTGCGGTCCGCCCACGGCCCACCCCCACGCCACGCCGGGACCGCACCGCGAGGATCACCCGCGGTGGGTGATCCGGCGCACCGCAGCTCCGGCCATGCTGTTGAGCCGAGGGGCCGTGTGCCGTCCTGTCGGGGATCCGCGGACGGTCCGGTCAGGGACACGCGAGGAGGAGCCATGACCGAGTCGCGTGGACAGGCGCCGCGGACCGGACAGTCGTATCCGTCCGGCGGGACGGCCACCGGTCCCACCGAGACCATGACGGTGATCGCCCGCTCCTGGACCTGGACCCTGGGAGCGGCGGTCGTCACGCTCGTACCGGGCGTGCTGATCCTCGTCTGGCCGGACGAGACGCTGCATGTCCTGGCGGTCATCATCGGGCTCTGCCTGCTGCTCAACGGCGCGTTCCGGTTCGTGACGGCGTTCGCGCGCCAGGAGCACGGGGAACGGCTTCCCGGACTGCTGGCCGCGGTGCTGTACGTCCTGGCCGGAGTGCTCTGCCTGCGCAACCCGCTGCAGACCATCGCCGCCCTGTCGCTGATCGTCGGGCTGGTCTGGCTGGCGTCGGGCGTCCTCACGCTCTACACGGCGATCGCCGTCCGGGAGCTGCCGCACCGGGTGGTCGTCCTGGGTGCCGCGCTGCTCGGCATCGTCGCCGGGATCGTGGTGCTGGCGCTGCCCGCCGAGTCGGCGCGCGCGCTGACCCGGCTGCTCGGTCTGTGGCTCGTGCTGCTGGGCCTGGTCGAGCTGGGCGTCGCCTTCGCCTGGCGGGCCGCCCTGCGCAGGAGCGGCGGCACGCTGCCGGGCGCGCCCGGCCCCGCCGCCTGACCCGCGCGGACAGGCTCACCCGCTCCGGGTGAGGACGCGATCCGCTCGCCGTGTGCACGCTGAAAGCGGCAGAAGCCGGCTCGGCGAACCGTACGTGCCGGCGCCCCGGACGGAGGAGAGACATGAGCGCGCAGAACTACCTCGCGTACGACTATCCGCTGCTGAGCGCCTTCTGGACCATGCTGGTGTTCTTCCTGTGGATCCTGTGGTTCGTCCTGCTGTTCCGGATCATCGTCGACATCTTCCGCGACGACGACATGAACGGCTGGGCCAAGGCCGGCTGGACGCTGTTCGTCGTCGTGCTGCCCTTCCTGGGCGTCTTCGTCTACCTGATCGCCCGCGGCAAGGGCATGGGCGAGCGCGAGATGACGGAAGCGCGCGCCCGGCAGGAGGCCCTCGACTCCTACGTGCGGGAGACCGCGCGGTCCGGTGAGGCACGGCCGAGCCACGCCGACGAACTCGGCAAGCTGTCCGAGATGCGCTCCCGCGGCGACATCACCGACGACGAGTTCCGCAGGGCCAAGGAGCTGGTCCTCACCGGGGCCGGACCGGCCCGTCCCTCCGACACCGTGCCCACCGCCTCCGGGCGCTGAGCGGCGCCCACGACAACGAATCGAGGACTCCGTATGACCGCCACACATCCCACCAGTGCCCACACGCGCTCCGCCAAGCAGGCGTGGGCGGGCGGCCTGACGTCCTTCGCCGGGGTCATGCTGTCGATCGCCGGACTGCTCGCCGTGTTCCGGGGCATCATGGCGATCGCCCACGACGCCGTCTTCGTCTCGACACCCAACTACGTCTTCAAGTTCAACCTCACCAGCTGGGGCTGGATCCACCTGATCCTGGGCGTGCTCGCGGTGATCGTGGGCTTCGGCCTGCTGGGGCGGGCGACGTGGGCACGCGTGTCCGGCGTGGTCGTCGCCGGACTGGTCATCATCGCCAACTTCCTCTCGCTGCCGTACTACCCGCTGTGGTCGATCGTGCTGATCGCGCTCTCCGGGTTCATCATCTGGGCCCTCTGCGTGCTCGAGGACGACGACCTCGCCGCACGTCCGTAGCGGGGACGGGGAGGAGACACGATGGACAGGTATCCGCCCATAGCGGAGCACGGGCTGGTGGGTGACCTCCAGACGGCGGCCCTGGTGTCGTCCGGGGGGACCGTCGACTGGTGGTGCACCCCCCGCTTCGACTCACCCAGCGTCTTCGCCTCGCTGCTGGACAGCGAGCGCGGCGGACACTGCCGGCTCGCCGCGGAGGACCTCGGCGGCAGCGTGTCGGTCCGGCAGCTGTACCTGTCCGACACGGCGATCCTGATCACCCGGTTCATGGGGCCGGGCGGAGTCGGCGAGGTCGCCGACTTCATGCCCCCCGTCGACTCCTCGGCACCCACCGACCGGCACCGCCTGATCAGGGTCGCCCGGGTCCTGCGCGGCAGCCTGCCCTTCACCTTCACGTGCAGGCCGCGCTTCGACTACGGGCGGGCCCCGCACACGCTCGGCGTCACCGACGACCACCAGGCCGTCCTGCGCGGCCCGGGTACCGACCTGCACGTCCAGTCCACCACCGGGGTCGCCCTGCGGGCCGACGGCGCCGACGTCACCGCACGCTTCACCCTCGGCGCGGGACAGGCCGTCGCCTTCGTGCTGACCAGCGCGGCCGGCGGCGCCCCCGCTCCGCGTGCCCCCGTACTGCCCGAGATCGCCGAGGACATCGACAAGTGCCGCCTGTTCTGGCTGTCCTGGCTGCGCTCCAGCACCTACCACGGGCGCTGGCAGGACATGGTGAACCGGTCGGCCATCACCCTGAAACTGCTCACCTACGCGCCGACGGGGGCGCCCATCGCCGCCGCCACCATGGGACTGCCCGAACAGGTGGGCGGCGAGCGCAACTGGGACTACCGCTACACCTGGGTACGGGACGGCTCGCTGTCCGTGGGCGTCCTGAGCGACCTGGGATTCAAGGCGGAGGCGTACGCCTTCCGGCGCTGGCTGCGCGACCGCGTCGAAGCCGGCGGCACCGCCTCGGGCGACCCCTTGCAGATCATGTACCGCGTGGACGGCGATCCCCACCTGGGCGAGGAGATCCTCGACCACCTGGAGGGCTACCGGGGTTCACGGCCGGTACGGGCGGGCAACGCGGCCGTCGACCAGCTCCAGCTGGACATCTACGGCGAGGCCTCGGACGCCCTGTCGGTCGGCGGCGACATCGGCGCGGTCCGCGGCTGGAAGGCGCTGAGCGACGTACTGGACTGGCTGGCCGACAACTGGGACCGGCCCGACGAGGGCATCTGGGAGACCCGGGGCGGCCGACAGGACTTCACCTACAGCCGGCTGATGACCTGGGTCGCGTTCGACCGGGGCATACGGGCGGCCACCGACTTCTCCCGCCCGGCCGACACCGCCCGCTGGACGGCCGTCCGGGACGCGGTCTTCCACCAGATCATCGAACGGGGCTGGCACGACAAGCGGCAGGCCTTCGTCCAGCACTTCGACACCGACGTCCTGGACGCCTCGCTGCTGCTGATGCCCCGGGTCGGTTTCCTCTCCCCGCGCGACCCCGACTGGATCAGCACCCTCGACGCCATGGACGGGGAGCTGGTCAGCGACAGCCTGGTCTACCGGTACGACCCGGCGGCCTCCCCGGACGGACTGCGCGGCTCCGAGGGCACGTTCAACCTGTGCAGCTTCTTCTACGTCGAGGCCCTTGCCCGCAGCGGCCGGCTCCACCAGGCCCGGTACGCCTTCGACAAGATGCTCACCTACGCCAACCACGTCGGCCTGTTCGCCGAGGAGATCGGTCCGTCGGGGGAGCAACTCGGCAACTTCCCGCAGGCGTTCACGCACCTCGCCCTGGTCACCGCCGCCGTGGCCCTCGACGAGGAACTGGGCCGGGCCGCGACGGCCGCCGGCACGGCCCGGCATCCCGCCATCCAGGGTCTCACGGTACCCACCGACGCCACGGGAGAGGGGACCGCGGGTGACTGACGGGGCCGGTCGGACACAGCCGCCGCCGGAGCAGCGGCGGATACTCGCCGCGCTGGCCCTCGCCCAGTTCATCTGCAGCTTCGCCGGCTCCAACATGAACGTGATGATCAACGACATCAGCAAGGACCTCGACACCAGCGTCCAGGGCGTCCAGGTGGCCATCACCGTCTTCCTGCTGGTGATGGCCGCGCTGATGATCCCCGGCGGCAAACTGACCGACCGCTACGGCCGCAAGCGCTGCTTCGTCGGCGGACTCCTGGTCTACGGCGTCGGCGCGCTACTGAGCGCGGTGTCCCCGGGGCTCGGTGTCCTCATCCTGGGCAACTCCGTCCTGGAGGGCGTCGGCACGGCCCTGCTCATCCCGCCCGTCTACATCCTCACCACGCTGCTCCACCCGGACCTGACCTCCCGCGCCCGTGCGTTCGGGATCATCATGGCGCTGGGCGGCATCGGGGCCGCGGCGGGACCGCTGATCGGCGGACTCATCACCACCGGCATCAGCTGGCGCGCGGCCTTCGTGTTCCAGGCGCTGGTCATCGCGGTGATCGTCTGGCTCAGCCGCCGCATCGAGGACCCCCTGCCCCCGGACCCCACCCGTTCCTTCGACACCTCCGGAGCGGTCCTCTCCGCGACGGGCCTCGTCCTGGTCGTCATGGGCATTCTCGCGGCGGACAACAACCTCTGGCTGATGATCGCCCTGATCGTCCTCGGCATCCTCGTCCTCGCGTGGTTCCTCCGCTCGTGCGGCGCCAAGGAACGGGCCGGCAAGGAACCGCTGCTCTCGCTCGGCCTGTTCCGCGATCGGACCTCCAACCTCGGACTGATCACGCAGAACGCCCAGTGGCTGCTGCTCATGGGCACGTCGTTCACGGTGGCCGCCTACCTCCAGGTGGTGCGCGGCTACGACGCCATCCAGACCGGCGTGATCTTCACGGCGGCCACGCTCGGGCTGCTCGTGACGTCGCTGTCCGCCGAGGCGCTGGCGCGGCGGCGGTCCCAGCGGACGCTGATCACGACCGGCTTCGCGGTCGCCGTGACGGGCGTCGTGGTACTGGTCGGCCTGGCCGGCGGTTTCTCCACCGCCTGGGCGTTCGTGCCCGGACTGCTCCTCGTGGGGCTCGGCCTGGGCCTGATGCTGACGCCGTCGGTGAACGTCGTCCAGTCGAGCTTCCCGGAGGAGCGGCAGGGCGAGATCTCCGGCCTGTCCCGCAGCGTGTCCAACCTGGGCTCGTCCTTCGGTACGGCGATCGCCGGCACCATCCTCGTCGCGGGACTCACCAAGGGCGCCTACGCCGTCGCCATGATCGCACTCGGGGTGATCGGCCTCGGCGGCCTCGCCGCCGGGGCGCTGCTCCCGCGGACCCCGGCCCCGGCCCAGGCCCAAGGCGCCCCGGCCGGCGCACCGGGGACCCGCACGTAGGGCCGTACGGCGGGAGGCAGGCGCCGCAGGGGCGTCGCGAGGCCGTCCTACTCCGTCCGGAAGGACTCCGGGTTCATCTCCTCGGCGTTGCGCTGCTGCGGGATCACCACCGTGCCCTGCTGCAGGGACACCGTGCGCGTGGGAGCCGGGATGCGGATGCCCTCCTCGCGGTAGCGGCGGTGCAGGCGCTTGATGAACTCGTGCTTGATCCGGTACTGGTCACTGAACTCGCCCACGCCGAGGATCACGGTGAAGCCGATCCGGGAGTCGCCGAAGGTGTGGAAGCGGATGGCGGGTTCATGGTCGGGGACCGCGCCCGAGACGTCCGTCATGACCTCCGTGACCACCTCCGCGGTCACCCGCTCGACGTGCTCCAGGTCGCAGTCGTAGCCCACGCCCACCTGCACCAGTACGGTCAGTCCCTGCTCGGGACGGGTGTAGTTGGTCATGTTGGCCTTGGCGAGCTGGCCGTTGGGGATGACCACCAGGTTGTTGGAGAGCTGGCGGACCGTCGTCTGACGCCAGTTGATGTCGACGACGTAACCCTCCTCACCGCTGCTCAGCCGGATGTAATCGCCCGGCTGCACGGTCCTGGAGGCCAGGATGTGGACGCCCGCGAAGAGGTTGGCGAGCGTGTCCTGCAAGGCCAGGGCCACGGCCAGACCGCCCACACCCAGGGCGGTGAGCAGAGGCGCTATCGAGATGCCGAGGGTCTGCAGGACGATCAGGAAGCCGATCGCCAGGACCAGCACCCGGGTGATGTTGACGAAGATCGTCGCCGAGCCCGCCACGCCCGAGCGGGACTGGGTGACCGAACGCACCAGGCCGGCGATGACCCGGGCCGCGGAGGACGTCACCACGGCGATCAGCCACACCTGGAGCCACTGGTCGGCATGGTGCCGGACGGCTCCGGTGAGCGGCAGCACCGCCGCTGCCGCCGCCGCGCCACCCGCGATCGCCGCCCACGGCACGACCGAGCGCAGCGCGTCCACGATGACGTCGTCACCGCTCCAGCGGGTCCGCTTGGCGTGCCCCGCGAGCCAGTGCAGCAGGGTGCGCGACAGGAAGGCGACCAGCAGGCCCGCCCCCAGGGCGATTCCGGCGAGGACGAGGTCGTCCAGGGTCGGCGTGCGGTTCACCGCTCACCCCCCGGGCACGGAACCGCTACGGAAGGCCTGCGGGGAAGTCTCGTCACGTTGTCACCTGCTCGATGTCCGGAATGTGCGACCGCGCCGGCCCCGGAACTCCGGTGACCGGCGCGTTCGTTCATCCTGCCGTATCCGGTACGCGCGTCCGCACCGGGACCGGCGCTCACCGGACAGCCCGGCTCAGACGATGCCCTCGGCGAGGTCGGCCTGTTCGCGGTCGCTGCCGTAGGCGGCCGTCGTGGGCGTGCCGTACGACCGGCGGGCGACGTACCACCAGACACTGGCGAGGACCAGGACCACGGCGAGCGCCACCGACGCGTAGTTCATCGTGTCGGCGTTCACCGGTGACGACTGCGGCAGGCAGAACAGGACGGTCACGCACGCCACCCACACGACCGCCACCCAGCCGACCGGTCTGCTCCAGCGGCCCAGGTGCCACGGCCCCCGCTGGAACCGGTCGCCCGCGCGCAACCGCAGGTAGACGGGGATCGCGTAGGCCGGGGTGATGCCGATGACGTTGATGGCGGTCACCGCGTTGTACGCCGTCGCCGAGTACAGCGACGGCAGGGCCAGGACGCAGGCCACGACCACGGACAGCCAGACCGCGGCGACCGGGGTCTGGGTGCGGTCGCTGACCTTGCGCCACAGGTGCGAGCCGGGCAGCGCCCCGTCCCGGCTGAACGCGAACACCATCCGGCTGGCCGCGGCGACCTCGGCGTTCCCGCAGAACAGCTGGGCGACGATCACCACGAGCAGCAGCGCGCTGGCGCCACCGGTGCCGAGACCGTCCAGCAGGATCCGGGCGGGCGGCACACCGGTGTCCGTGGTGCGCGTGGCGTCGTAGTCCTGGATGGCGAAGGTCAGCCCGGCCAGCAGGGCGAAGCCGGCCAGCCAGGAGACCCAGATGGCCCGGACGATGCCGCGGGACGCGGCCACCGAGGCGTGCGAGGTCTCCTCCGACAGGTGGGCGGAGGCGTCGTAACCGGAGAAGGTGTACTGCGCGAGCAGCAGGCCGATCGCGGCCACGTACATCGGGTTGTGCCAGCCGGTCTCGTTGACAAACTTCGTGAACACGAAGGACGGCGACCGGTGGTGGTCGGGGACGACCGCCAGCGCCCCGACGATCAGCGCGACACCCGCCAGGTGCCACCACACGCTGACCGAGTTGAGCACGCTGACCAGGCGGACACCGAACAGGTTCAGCACCGCGTGCAGCAGCAGGATCACACAGAAGATCAGCATGGTCCTGCCGGGCGTCGGCTCGAAGCCCCACTGGAGGTTGGCGAACGCGCCGGTGAACAGGGCGGCGCCGTAGTCGATGCCGGCGATCGCGCCGAGCAGCCCCAGCAGGTTCAGCCAGCCGGTGTACCAGCCCCAGCGCCGGCCGCCTAGCCGGTCGGCCATGTAGTACAGGGCGCCCGAGGTCGGGTAGGCGCTGGTGACCTCGGCGAGCGCGAGCCCGACGCACAGCACGAACACGCCGACGCCGGCCCAGCCCCACAGCATCACGGCGGGGCCGCCGGTGTTCAGGCCGAAGCCGTACAGGGTCATGCAACCGGACAGGATCGAGATCACCGAGAAGCTGATCGCGAAGTTGCCGAAACCGCCCATGCGGCGGGCCAGCACCGGCCGGTAGCCGAGTTCACGCAGGCGCTGCTCCTCGTCCTGCTGCGGCAGGCCCCTGGCGGGGGCGGACGAGGGCTCGGGGATGGGGGACACGCGGGGACCTCCGGGATCAACGGGCTGTCGAACAAGGCACGTTCAGGGTGGTGAGCGGGGATTGCCTGGTGCGGGGAGTTCCTGGGCGGTGCGGGGTGGGGCCTCGGTTCCGGGGCAGGGGCCGGTCAGGTGGGCCGGCAGCGGTCAGGGGCGGGGGCCGTCCGCGGCGGCCCGGCAGCGGTCCCGGGCCTGGACGAAGATCTCCACGGCACGCTCCCGGTCCGGGGTGCGGTACATCCAGGGCGGGGGCGTGAAGTACGGCCCGATCGCCTCGAACACCCGCGCGGCGTCCGCGAACTGGAGGGAACCCCACAGGGCGTGCGCCAGATGGTTGAGGTCGGACAGCGAGCGTTCGGCGGGCTCGGTGTGCTCGAACCAGGTGTGCAGGGCGTGCTGTGCCTCCCGGGCCGCCTCGTCCACCACCCAGTGCAGGTCCAGCGCCGCGTCGTGGCCGCTGTCCCGGCGGTAGCGTTCGACCCGCACGTACAGCGGCAGCAGATGCGCCGCGGCACCGGGCGGAGCCTGCCCGGCGGCCCACTGCGCGTACCCGGCGGCCTCCGCGAGCCGGCGCGAACCGCCGCGCGCGTACAGGAACTGGAGCATCCGGTGGTGCGCCTCGCGGTTGTGCGGGTCGCGCCCGCGGGCCTCGGCCAGCAGCCCCCAGGGCCCCGGCGGCAGCATCGGTTCCGGCGCGGCGGCCCGGTGCTCCTCCCAGCGCTGCTCCGGGTCGAGCTGGGCCAACGCCAGCAGGCACACCCAGGGCACGGGGTCCCGCGGGGCGGTGGCCGTGGCGGACTGGGCGGCGTCCCACGCCTCGATCCACAACTCGTGGGTACGGCGGTGCCGTTCGCGCCGGGCCCGCAGCGCCCGCTCCACCAGGACCCGGGCGTGCATCACCGCGGCGTGCACGTTCCCCGGCTCCTCGGCGAGCCAGGCCCGCACCACGTCGGTGCCGGCCGCGGCCGCCGCGAGGATCTGGGTGCGCTGGGTCCACCGCCACCACTGCGTGGTGTCCCCGAGCAGGGCGCGCATGGCCATCCAGCGGCCGGTGCGCAGATCCTGGAGGGCGGCGCGGAGCGCCTGGTCGGGGCCGGCGGGATCGTAGGAGGGGCGGACCGCGTCTCTGGCCATCAGCCGCCGGCCCCTTGCCACGGGCGCACGGGCGTGGTGGCGGGGTGACGTAGCAACAGCCCTCCCCTGGGCGGTCATGAAGATCTCGCATGTGGTCGGCGGTCACTATAGAGGCGCGGGTTCCCGTCGAACCATTATTGCCAACTCAACCATCGAGCAGATCAGTTGGCCGAATCCGCACACCCTTGACGCCGCCCCCCGTGCGACGGCAGGCTGATGCGGTGATCTTCAGTGCCGCGGCGGAGGGCGGGCGATGACGGGGCCGGTGCTCGCCGTCGACCAGGGCACATCCGGCACCAAGGCGCTCGTCGTCTGCCCCGAACGCGGTGTCCTCGGCACCGGATTCGCCGAGGTCCGCCCCCGGTACCTGCCCGGCGGCCTGGTCGAGGTGGACCCGGCCGGGCTGTACGACTCGGTGGTCGAGGCCGGCCGCCGCGCGCTCGCCGAGGCCGGTGAGGACGTCGTCGCGCTCGGCCTCGCCAACCAGGGCGAGACCGTCCTCGCCTGGGACCCCGCCACCGGCCGTCCGCTCACCGACGCCCTGGTGTGGCAGGACCGGCGCGCCGAGACCGTCTGTGCCGCACTGGCCGCGCACGCGGACGAGCTGCGGCAGCTGACCGGCCTGCCCCTCGACCCCTACTTCGCCGCACCCAAAATGGCCTGGATCCGCCGTCACCTCACCCGCGAGGGCGTCGTCACCACCTCCGACTCCTGGCTGGTCCACCGCCTCACCGGCGCCTTCGTCACCGACGCCGCCACCGCCGGCCGCACCCAGCTGCTGGACCTGGACGGCGTCACCTGGTCCCCGCGCGCCCTCGACCTGTACGGGCTGGCCGGCGAACGCCTGCCCGAGGTGACCGACGCCGCGCAACCGGTCGGCACGACACGGGCGTTCGGCCCCGAGATCCCGCTGACCGGTCTCGCCGTCGACCAGCAGGCCGCCCTGCTCGCCCAGCGCGTCACCGGGCCCGGCGCCGCCAAGTGCACCTACGGCACCGGCGCGTTCCTCCTCGCCCACACCGGCGACCGCCCCCGGCGCGGCGCCTCGGGCCTGGTCAGCTGCGTGGCCTGGCGGCTCGCCGGACACACCAGCTACTGTCTGGACGGCCAGGTGTACACGGCCGCCTCCGCCGTCCGCTGGCTCACCGACCTCGGCGTCCTCTCCCGCGCCGCCGACCTCGACCCGGTCGGCGCCGCCGTGCCCGACAGCGGCGGGGTCACCTTCGTCCCGGCCCTCGCCGGACTCGCCGCCCCCTGGTGGCGCGGCGACCTGCGCGGCTCCCTCACCGGCCTCGGTCTCGACACCACCCCCGGGCACCTGGTGCGCGCCCTGTGCGAGGGCATCGCCGCCCAGGTCGCCGAACTCGCCGAGGCCGCCGCCACCGACCTCGGCACCCCGCTGGACACCCTCCGCGTCGACGGCGGCCTGACCCGCTCCGCCCTCCTCATGCAGGCCCAGGCCGACCTGCTCCAGCGCCCCGTCGAGGTGTCCGCGCTGCCCGATGCCACCGCGCTCGGCGCCGCCGCCCTCGCCCGCCTCGGCGCGGACCGCGCACTGAGCGTCGATGACGCCCTGCCCGACTGGGCACCCGCCACCGTGTACGAGCCCCGCATGCCGGCCGACCGGGCCGCCGAACACCGCGCCCGCTTCCGCGGCGCCGTCGCGGCCCTCCTCGGCCCGTGACCGTCACCGCGGACGGCCCGCTGCCGTCGGCGCCGTACGACGTGGCGATCGTCGGCGCCGGCGTCGTCGGCTGCGCCATCGCCCGCGAACTCGCCCGCCATCCCCGCCTGCGCATCGCGCTTCTCGAGGCCCAGGACGACGTCGGCCAGGGCACCTCCAAGGCCAACACCGCCATCCTGCACACCGGTTTCGACGCGACCCCCGGCACCCTGGAGGCCCGCCTGGTCCGCGAGGGCTACCAGCGGCTCGGCGCCTACGCCGCCGAGACCGGCATCCCCGTGGAACGGGTCGGCGCGCTGCTGGTCGCCTGGGACGAGGAGCAGCTGGCCGCGCTTCCCCGGCTCGCCGCGAAGGCCGAGCGCAACGCCTGCCCCGACCTCGCGCTGCTGGGCCCCGGCGAGCTGTACGCCCGCGAACCCCACCTCGGCCCCGGCGCGCTCGGCGCCCTGCGCATCCCCGGCGAGAGCGTCATCTGCCCCTGGACGACCACCCTCGCCTACGCCACCCAGGCCGTCGGCGCCGGAGCCGACCTGCACCTCAACACCGCCGTGAGCGACGCGCGGTGGGCGGCGGACGGGCACCGGCTGACCACCACCAGAGGCACCCTGCGCGCCCGCCACCTGGTCAACGCGGCCGGACTGCACGCCGACACCCTGGACCGCCGGCTCGGTCACCAGGACCTCACCGTGACCCCGCGCCGCGGCCAGCTCCTGGTGTTCGACAAGCTCGCCCGCCCCCTCGTCCGGCACATCCTGCTGCCCGTCCCCACCGCCCTCGGCAAGGGCGTCCTCGTCGCCCCCACCGTCCACGGCAACGTCCTCCTCGGCCCCACCGCCGAGGACTTGCGCGACAAACGGGCCACCGGGTCCACCGCCGACGGACTCGCCACGCTGCGTGACCAGGGCCGGCGCATCCTGCCCGCCCTCCTCGACGAGGAGGTCACCGCCGTCTACGCCGGGCTGCGCGCGGCCACCGGGCACGAGGACTACCGGATCACCAGCCACCCCGGGCAGGCGTACGTCACCGTCGGCGGCATCCGCTCCACCGGCCTCACCGCGTCCCTGGCCATCGCCGCCCACGTCACCGGCCTGCTCACCGACGCCGGCCTCGACCCCGGCCCGGTACGCGAACCGGAGGCGGTCGCCCTGCCCCAGCTCGGCGAGGCCTTCCCCCGCCCCTACCAGCGGCCCGACCTCATCGCCGCGGACCCCGAGTACGGCATCCTCGTCTGCCACTGCGAGCGCGTCTCCCGCGGCGAGATCCGCGACGCCCTCGCCGGGCCGCTCCCGCCCCGCAGCCTGGAGGGTCTGCGCCGCCGCACCCGGGCCCGGGCGGGCCGCTGCCAGGGCTTCTACTGCGGGGCGGCGGTGCGCGAGCTGTTCGAGCGGGGGCCCGGCGACGGAAGGAACGGGCCATGACGACAGCGCGCCGCGTCGACGTCCTCGTCGTCGGGGCGGGCCCCGCCGGGCTCGCCGCCGCCGCGCGGCTGGCCGTGGCCGGCGCCGGACGCGTGGAGGTACTGGAACGTGAGGCGGCGCCGGGCGGAGTCCCCCGGTACTGCGCGCACGGCGGCTTCGGCACCTGGACGCGCCCGTTGACCGGCCCCCGCTACGCCCGCCTGCTCACCGGGGCCGCCGAACGAGCGGGCGCCACGGTCCGCACCCGGACGACCGCGCTGGACTGGGCGACCGGGGGCCCGGCCCTCCACGTCGTCGGTCCCGGCGGGCACGAGATCATCGAGGCGCGGGCGGTCGTCCTGGCCACCGGCGCGCGCGAACGCCCGCGCCCCGCACGGCTGGTGCCCGGCACCCGCCCCGCCGGCGTCTACACCACCGGCGAACTCCAGCAGGCCGTCCACCTGTTCGGCCAGCACATCGGCAGCCGCGCGGTCGTCGTCGGCGCCGAGGACGTCTCCTACGCGGCCGTCGGCACCCTGCGCGCCGCCGGCACCGGGGTCGTCGCCCTGGTCACGGAACACCCGCGCGCCGGGACGGGACGCGCCCGCGCCCAGGCGGCCCGGCTGCTCCACGGCATCCCGCTGCTGACGGGCACCACGGTCGCCGAACTGCTCGGCCACGGGCGGCTGTCCGGCCTCCGCGTCCGTCACCGGGACGGCCGTACGGCCGTACTGCCCTGCGACACCGTCGTGTTCACCGGCGACTTCGTCCCCGACCACGAACTCGCCCGGCGCGGCGGCCTCACCCTCGACCCCGGCACCCGCGGCCCCGCCGTCGGCGGCTCCCTGCACACCTCGCGGCCCGGCGTCCTCGCCGCCGGCAACGTCCTGCACGCCGTGGAGCCCGCCGGCACCGCGGCCCGCGAGGGCGCCCGGGCGGCCGGCACCGTCCTGGACCTCCTGGCGGGCGCGCCCTGGCCGGACCCGGGCGTACCCGTCACCGTCGAGGCGCCGCTGCGCTGGATCGCCCCCAACCGCGTCACACCGGGCGCCCGACCCGCCCGCCATGTGCTGCGCACCGGCACCCCGCTGACCCGCCCGGTCCTCCTCGTCCACCAGGACGGCCGCCTGCTGCACCGCGAGCGCCCCGGCACCGCCTCACCCCACCGCCCCCTGACCCTCACCGGCCACTGGCACGACCTGGTCGACCCCGGGGGAGGAGAGGTACGGGTGAGCACGGCCCGGTGACCGCAAACGGTGCTCGCTGGGGCTGTTGGCCAGGTCAGGGCATGTGTGCACGTCGTTTGCAGGGGCTGGTGCGGGCCCGGTGCCGCCGCCGTCGGCGACACCGCTGTCTGCGCCACCGTGATGGTCGGCGGCAGTCTGTGGCGTCACCGCCACTACCGGTTCGGCCTCACCAACCGCTCCAGCCAGATGCACGAACACCGCCTGCCGAGCATCGCCGGGCCCCTCGTCCACCGACTGCACGCGCTGCTGGCCATGGGCCCTGTTCGCCGCGTGGCCGTTCAGCCGCCTCGTCCACGCCTTCACCGCTCCCACGGCCTGCCTCGTGCGGCCCCGCATCGTCCTACCGCTCCCGCGGCGCGTACCCGGCAGCCGCCCACCGCACGGGCCCCTGCCTGGGAAGAGCCCGGGAACCGTGAGGAACGGAGTCGCATATTCCGGCGACGCGACCGGCGGCTACCGACGCTGCTCCCAGTCGGATCGGGCGAGGCCGTACTCGACCTCGCCCTGCTCGGATCCCACGATCGCCTCCGGCCAGTCTCCGGTGAAGTGCCGGAGGAACGACAAACCCGCCTTCTCCATCACGCGCCGGGACCGTGTGTTCACCGCCATGGTGTTCGCGATGACCCGCTCCACCCCGAGGTCGGTGAATCCTTTGCCGATCAGGGCCCGCGATCCCTCCGTGGCGTAGCCCCTGCCCCAGGCGGCCTTGTTCAGCCGGTAGCCGAGCTCGACCACGGTGGGGCTGCGCTCGTCAAGGGGACGGAACTCGAACCAGCCCAGGAAGGTCCCGGCCTTGTCCTGGGCGGCCCAGTAGCCACGGGTACCGAAGCACGGATAGTCGTGCAGGAGCCATGGCAGGGTCTGCGCACGGATCGCCTCGCGGGTTGTCGGCCGGCCGCCGTTGATGAAGCGCATGACGTCGGGATCGTCGTCCAGCGCGAACAGGTCGTCGGTGTCGGCGTCGGTGAACGGGCGCAGCACGAGCTGGTCGGTCTCCAGGAAGACATGCATGCCGCGATCCTCACTACGGGCGGCCGTGTCCGCCACCGGATATCGAAGGCAGGGCGTGAGAGGGCGGTTCACGCAGCGCCGCGCCGCGACCTGCCGAGCCAAGGGGCGGAAGGACCACCGCTGCCGCCCCGGTCCCGGTCCGTCCACGGGGCGGCGCTTCACGCGTCCGGGAACGTGCCGTGTCGGCCGGAGCCGGAGGCGAAGCGGGTCGCGCCCTGCGTGCCGTGGGCCAGGACGGCCATGCCGTGGCGGAGTTCGGTGCGCAGCGCCGTCTCCTCGTCCCGGCCCTCCTGGTCCAGGACCGACGCGCGGTCGCCGCGCAGGCAGGCCTGGGGGAAGCGGGCGATCCCCGCGGCGAGCGCCTCGGCCTCCGCGCGGGCGGTGCCGGCCGGCACCACGCGGTCGGCGAGCCCCATCGCCCGCGCCTCGCGGGCGGGGACCGGGCGGCCCGTGAGGATCATGTCCATGGCCCGTCCGGTCCCGATCAGCCGGGGCAGCCGTACCGTGCCGCCGTCGATCAGCGGCACCCCCCAGCGCCGGCAGAACACCCCGAACACCGCGTCCTCCTCCGCGACCCGCAGATCGCACCACAGGGCGAGTTCCAGGCCGCCCGCGACCGCGTGCCCGGCCACCGCCGCGATCACCGGCTTGGACAGCCGCATCCGCGTCGGCCCCATCGGCCCGTCACCGTCCTCCGCCACCCGGTTGCCGCGGTCGGTGCCGATCGCCTTCAGGTCCGCGCCCGCGCAGAACGTGCCGCCCTCCCCCCACAGCACCGCCACCCGGGCGTCGTCGTCCGCCTCGAACGACCGGAAGGCGGCGGCGAGGGCGGCGGCCGTCGGCCCGTCCACCGCGTTGCGGGCCTCCGGCCGGGAGAGGACGACCGTGGTGACGTACTCCTGCCGTTCGACGCGCACCGGCATACGGCGACCTCCTTCTCGGGCCCCGTGCGCAGACGGGGACGGTGGACTTCCCCGTAGCTTCGCGTGGAACGGCCTCCGGGCGCACCACCGCCCCGCGCGTCAGCGCTCCCGGCACCACCACCGCTTCCGCGTGAACACGCTGGCCACCCAGGTCAGGCACCTCGCACCGGCCGCCGCGAGCGACCACGGCCGGCAACCGCCGAAGGCGCCCCGCGCCGTCCCGCCGGCGGGTGGCGGGACCCGCCGGTACGGGGGCACCGGCGGGGGCGGAAGAGCGCGGCCCTTGACCTCGACGACGCTTGAGGTTCTACGTTTTCTCCCATGAGCATGGAAACCACCGCCTGGACGCAACTGCACAGCGTGATGAACGCGCAGTCCGAGCGTCGCCCCCTCGCGCGCGCCACGCTGCGCCGCATCGCCGCCTTCGCCCGCCCCCATCGCGCCGGCATCGTCCGGTTCGTGCTCCTGGGGGTGGTGACGGCCCTGCTCGCCGTGGCGACCCCCGTGCTCGCCGGCCGCGTCGTCGACGCGATCGTGGCGGGGCACGACTCCCGCACCGTGGTCCGGCTGTCCCTGCTCATCGGCCTCGTCGCCCTCGCCGAGGCCGGGCTCGGCATCCTCGGCCGGCGCCTGTCGGCGACGCTCGGGGAGGGACTCATCCTCGACCTCCGCACGGCCGTGTTCGATCATGTGCAGCGCATGCCCGTCGCGTTCTTCACCCGTACCCGTACGGGCGCGCTGGTCAGCCGTCTCAACAACGACGTGATCGGTGCCCAGCGGGCGTTCGCCAACACCCTCTCCGGCGTGGTCAGCAACCTGGTCACCCTGCTGCTCACGCTCGCGGTGATGCTCACCCTGTCCTGGCAGATCACCCTGCTCGCACTGGTGCTGCTCCCGGTGTTCGTGCTGCCCGCCCGCCGCATGGGCCGCCGGATGGCCCGCATGCAGCGGGAGGCGGCGACACTGAACGCGGCCATGGGCACCCGGATGACCGAACGGTTCTCCGCCCCCGGCGCCACCCTGGTCAAACTGTTCGGCCGCCCGGAGGAGGAGTCGGCCGAGTTCGCGGCCCGCGCCCGCGAGGTCCGTGACATCGGCGTGCGCACGGCCACGGCCCAGTCGGTCTTCATCACCTCCCTCACCCTGGTCTCCGCCCTCGCCCTGGCCCTCGTCTACGGCCTGGGCGGCTGGTTCGCGCTGCGCGGCACCCTGGAGCCCGGCGCGGTGGTCTCCCTCGCCCTGCTGCTCACCCGCCTGTACGCCCCGCTGACCGCGCTCGCCGGGGCCCGGGTCGAGGTGATGAGCGCGCTCGTCAGCTTCGAGCGGGTCTTCGAGGTGCTCGACCTGGAGCCGCTCATCGCGGAGAAGCCGGACGCCCGCGAGGTCCCCGAAGGCCCCGTGGCCGTCGAGTTCGAGGACGTCCGCTTCGCCTACCCGTCCGCCGACCAGGTCTCCCTGGCCTCCCTGGAGGAGGTCGCCGCCCTCGACACCCGGGGCGGCGCCGAGGTCCTGCACGGCGTCTCCTTCCGCGCCGAACCCGGCCAGACCGTCGCCCTCGTCGGCTCCTCCGGCGCCGGCAAGTCGACCATCGCGCAGCTCCTGCCGCGCCTGTACGACGTGGACGCGGGCGCGGTCCGCATCGGCGGCACCGACGTCCGGGACGTGACCGCCGCGTCGCTGCGGGCCACCCTCGGCATGGTCACCCAGGACGGTCACCTCTTCCACGACACCGTCCGCGCCAACCTGCTGCTGGCCCGGCCGGACGCCACGGACGACGACCTGTGGGACGCCCTCGGACGTGCCCGCCTCGCCGACGTCGTACGGTCCCTGCCCGACGGCCTGGACACGGTCGTCGGCGAGCGCGGCTACCGGCTCTCCGGCGGCGAACGCCAGCGCATGACCATCGCCCGGCTGCTGCTGGCCCGCCAGCGCGTCGTCATCCTGGACGAGGCCACCGCCCACCTGGACAACACCTCCGAGGCGGCCGTCCAGGAGGCGCTCACCGAGGCACTGGAGGGCCGCACCGCCGTCGTCATCGCACACCGCCTGTCCACCGTGCGGGCCGCCGACCAGATCCTGGTGGTGGAGTCCGGCCGGATCGCAGAACGGGGCACGCACGAGGAACTGCTGGCGGCGGGCGGCCGGTACGCGGAGCTGCACCGCACCCAGTTCGCCCGGCGGGACGAGACCGTGCCGACGGTCTGAGCGGCCACGGCCCACGGGTACCCCACTGCCCGGGCGTGAGGGGCGCGGGGCGGGGAAGCCGTGATCGGGTCAAGTACCCGTGAACGAAACCGAATTGGAAGGAACCTCACCGTGTCCAAGGCTGGTATCGGAAGTGCCGTCGCCGCCCTCGTCCTCGCCGCCGGGCTGACCGGCTGCGGCAGCGAGGACGGTGCCGGCAAGGGCGGGGGCACGCAGGCCCGGCCGAGCGCGACCCCGCCCGCCCGGGCCGTCCAGGACGCCTACCGCAGGACGATGGCCGCGGGCACCGCGAAGATCGACATCACCAGCAAGGTCGTCGCCGAGGGACAGGCCGTCACGGCGCACGGCAGCGGCGTGGCCGGTTTGAAGGACGGCACCAGCCGCGTCACGCTGACCTCGCGGGGCGCCACCGTCGAGCAGCGCGTCGTCGACGGCGTGGTCTACCAGAAGCCGTCGGGAGGGAAGCACGCCTCCGTGCCGGGCGGCAAGACCTGGGCGAAGATCGACCTCGAGCGGCTGGCCGCCCGGGGTTCGGCCGGCCGGTCCCAGGTCAGCGATCCCGCCGAACCGGTCCGCTACCTCAGGAAGGTCGGCTCCGAGGACGTCACCCGCGTCGGCACCCAGACCCTCGACGGCACCCGCACCACCCACTACCGCGTCTCCGTCCCCCTCTCCGCGTTCTCATCGGGAAACGCCGCACAGGAGCGGGAACTGCGCGAGCAGCTCGGCAAATCCACCCTGCCCGTGGAGCTGTGGCTGGACGCGCGGGGGCGGCTGCGCCAGGAGAGCGTCCGCCTCACCCTGCACCCGCTCGCCCACAAGACCCCTGGCCGGGGGGACACCCCCGTGACGAGCACGACCGTGCTGCGCTTGTCGGACTTCGGGACCGACGCGCGGGTCAGCGCGCCGCCCGCCCGCGACACCGCGGACGTGACCGACAAGGTGGCCAGGACCGGCGCGGCCGGCACCTGACAGGTGTGAGCAGCCCGCGTCTGGATACGCGGTGGAGACGGCATCACCGCCCGTCCGGAAGGTCAGCCCCCACATGACCAGCGCACAGGAGCCCGGCCACCACTCCGAGGTGACCCTCCGGGTCAACGGCAAACCGCACACCGTGCTCGTCGACCACCGGCGCGTCCTGCTGGACGTGCTGCGCGAGGACCTGGATCTCACCGGGTCGAAGAAGGGCTGCGACCAGGGCCAGTGCGGTGCCTGCACCGTGCTGGTCGACGGGCGCCGCCTGAACAGCTGCCTGCTGCTCGCCGTCGCCCTCGACGGCCGTGAGGTCACCACCGTCGAGGGCCTCGGTGACGGGGAGCAGCCGCATCCGCTCCAGCGGGCCTTCCTGGACCGCGACGCCTTCCAGTGCGGGTACTGCACCCCGGGCCAGCTCTGCTCCGCCGTGGGCATGCTCGCCGAGGCCGCGGCCGGCCACCCCTCCCACGTCACCGACCCGGCGGCCCCCGCCGGGCGGCCCGTGGCGCTGGACCGGCCCGAGATCCGCGAGCGGATGAGCGGCAACCTGTGCCGCTGCGGTGCCTACCCGCGCATCGTCGAGGCGATCGAGGACGTGATCGAGTGACCGGCTTCGGATACCTCAGGCCCGACGGTCTGCAGGAGGCCGTCGAGGCGTACGCCGCCCACCCCGGCGCCCGCTACCTCGCCGGCGGCACCAACCTGGTCGACCTGCTGAAACTCGGCGTCGAGCGGCCCGCCCTCCTCATCGACATCGGCCGGCTGCCGCTGGACACCGTCGAGGAGCTGCCCGACGGCTCCCTGCGCGTCGGCGCCACCGTCCGCAACAGCGACCTGGCCGCCGACCCGCGCGTCCGCGCACGCTACCCGGCCCTGTCGCAGGCGCTGCTGGCGGGCGCCTCGGGTCAACTGCGCAACGCCGCAACCACCGGCGGCAACCTGCTCCAGCGCACCCGCTGCCCCTACTTCCAGGACCTGGACAAGCCCTGCAACAAACGCGAGCCGGGCAGTGGCTGCGGCGCGCGGGACGGCGTCCACCGCGACCACGCCGTCCTCGGCCACTCCGAGCACTGCATCGCCACCCACCCCTCCGACATGGCCGTCGCCCTGACCGCGCTGGACGCCCAGGTCGAGCTGTACGGCACCGACGGCACCCGGCGCCTCGCCGTGGCCGACCTGCACCGGCTGCCCGGCGAGCACCCCGAACGGGACACCTGGATCCGCCCCGGCGAACTGATCACCGGGGTGGTCCTGCCGGCCGCCACCGCCGGGGTCCCCTCCGCCTACCGCAAGGCCCGCGACCGGGCGTCGTACGCCTTCGCCCTCGCCTCCGTGGCCGTCGTCCTGAAGGTCGTGGACGGGGTCGTCGACCAGGCCGGCGTCGCCTTCGGCGGACTCGCCCACCGGCCCTGGCGGGCCCGGCACACCGAGCTGGCCCTGCTGGGCGCCCCCGCCACCCCGGCCGCCTTCGAAGGGGCCGTGGCACTCGAACTCGCGCACGCCGAGCCGCTGCGGGACAACGCCTACAAGGTGCCTCTCGCCCGCAACCTGGCCCTCGACGTTCTGCACCGTCTCGTCCCGGCACCCGCAACGGCCTGAGCCGCCACAGGAGGAACCATGACCGGCAGCGCCCTGGGCGCCCCCGCCGAGCGCCGGGAAGGACGCCAGAAGGTCACCGGCACCGCCCGCTACGCCGCCGAGTACGCCGTGCCCGGCCGCGCCCACGCCTGGCCCGTGCCGGCCTCGGTCGCCCGCGGCCGGGTCACCGGCGTCGACACCTCGGCCGCCCTCGCCCTGCCCGGCGTCCTCGCCGTCCTCACCCCCGGCGACGCCCCGCGCCTCGCCGAACCCGAGGACGCCACCCTCGCCGTCCTCCAGGACGCCGCCGTACCGCACCGCGGCTGGTGCGTGGCCCTGGTCGTCGCCGAGACCCCGGAGACGGCCCGCGCCGCCGCCCGCGCGGTCCGCGTCAGCTACGACACCCGGCCCCACGACGTGGACCTGAACGAGGGCCACCGCGACGCGTACGCGCCGAAGCAGGCCGGTGGCGAGCCGGGCACCCTGGAGCACGGCGACCCGGAGGCGGCCTTCGCCGCCGCCGACGTGCGCGTCGACGTCACCTACCGGGTGCCGCCGCTGCACAACCACCCCATGGAGCCGCACGCCAGCACCGCCCACTGGGACGGCGACCGGCTCACCGTGTACACCTCCAGCCAGGGCGGTACGGCCGTCCGGTCCGTGCTGGCCCAGCTGTTCGAGCTGCCCGAGGAGCAGATCACCGTCGTCGCCGAGCACGTCGGCGGCGGCTTCGGCGCCAAGGGCACCCCGCGCCCGGACGTCGTCCTCGCCGCGATGGCCGCCCGGCACACCGGCCGCCCCGTCACCCTGGCCTGCCACCGCCGCCACCTGCCCACCACCACCGGCCACCGCGCCCCCACCCGGCAGCGGATCCGGCTGGGAACGGACGCGGACGGCCGCCTCACCGCCCTGCTGCACGAGGTCACCACCTACACCTCGCGGGTGAAGGAGTTCGTGGAGTACGCCGCACTCGTCTCCCGCACCATGTACGCCACCCCCGCCCTGCGCAGCACCCATCGCGTCGTCCCCCTGGACGTGCCCTCCCCCTCCTGGATGCGGGCACCCGGCGAGGCCCCCGGCATGTACGCCCTGGAGTCCGCGCTGGACGAACTCGCCGACGCGCTCGGCGTGGACCCGGTGGAGCTGCGCGTCCGCAACGAACCCGACCGCGAACCCGGCAGCGGCAAGCCGTTCAGCAGCCGCGGCCTCGTGCGGTGCCTGCGCGAGGGCGCCCGCCGCTTCGGCTGGGCCGGCCGCGACCCGCGCCCCGGCATCCGCCGTGAGGGCCCCCTGCTCCTGGGCACCGGCGTGGCCGCCGCCACCTACCCCGTGATGGCCTCCCCGTCCTCGGCCAGTGTCCAGGCCCTGCCCGACGGCACGTTCACCGTCCGGGTCAACGCGGCCGACATCGGCACCGGAGCCCGTACCGTCCTCGCCCAGATCGCCGCCGACGCCCTCGGCGTCCCCTTGGACCGGGTGCGCAGCGAGGTCGGTCACAGCGACCTGCCCCCGGCCCCGCTGGCCGGCGGTTCCTCCGGCACCGCCTCCTGGGGCTGGGCCGTGCACGAGGCGTGCACCCGGCTCGCCGCGCATCCCGGCCCGCTGCCCCCCGACGGCCTGACCGTCCGCGCCGACACCACCGGCCGCGCGGACGCCGAGAGCCCCTACGCACGGCACGCGTTCGGCGCCCACTTCGCGGAGGTCGCGGTCGACACCGTCACCGGCGAGGTCCGGGTGCGCCGCATGCTGGGCGTCTTCGCCGCCGGCCGGATCCTCAACGCCCGCACAGCACGCTCCCAGTTCACCGGCGGCATGGTCATGGGCCTCGGCATGGCGCTCACCGAGGGCAGCACCCTTGACCCCACGTTCGGTGACTTCCCCGAGACCGACCTCGCCTCCTACCACGTCCCCGCCCACGCCGACGTCCCGGCCATCGAGGCCGACTGGATCGACGAGGACGATCCCCACCTCAACCCGATGGGCAGCAAGGGCATCGGCGAGATCGGCATCGTCGGCACCGCCGCCGCCCTCGGCAACGCCGTCCACCACGCCACCGGCATCCGCTTCCGCGAACTGCCCCTCACCCCCGACCGCATCCTCACCGGCCTGCTGTCCGAGGGCTGACCCGCCCGGCCCGGTCGGATCCGTCAGTGCTCGGCGACCGGGTAGCGGTGCACCGGGGGCAGGCCCGGCAGGAGCCCCGGCCACACGGTGTCCAGGACGTGGGCGCTCGGTGTGAACGGCGGCGCGGACAGGGCGGGCAGGTCGGCCACCTCGTGCCACTCCCAGCGGTGGATCAGATGCGGCTCGGTGACGACCGGTGCTCCGGTGAACGCGGTGACCTGGACGGCGGCCGTCAGCCGGGGCATGCCGTCGACGGAGTCCAGCAGCACCGCCCGCACCATGACGCCGGCCGGATCGGCCCGCAGCGACGTCTCCTCCGCCAGCTCCCGCACCCCGGCGGAGGCGAAGTCCTCACCCGGGTCGTTCTTGCCGCCGGGCAGCTCCCAGACGCCCCGCACCGACCAGCCCAGCAGCACCCGCCCCGCCGGATCGGTGACCACGACACCGGCACCGGTCAGCGCGTGCGGGACGGGGCGCCCCTTGGCGGCGCACACGAGCGGGCCGGGGGAGGGGCCGCGCAGCACGAGCAGGGCCAGGCCGTCGGCGTCGTACCGCCCGGCCGACTCCCAGCCCGCGCACAGCAGCCCGATCTCCTCCTCGTCCAGGGCGACAGCCCGCTTGTCCTCCGGTACGGCGTCCGCGATCCAGGTGATCACGCACAGCGCGCCGCCGGGACGCAGCCGCTCCCGCAGCCGGTTCAGCACCCGGGTACGGTCGCGCACGAACGCCCAGGCGAGCCGGACGGTGATCAAGTCATAGGCCTCATGGGGTAGTCGTCGCAGGTCGTCGCGTTCGACGTCCAGCCGCAGGTACGCCACCTCCGGCCCGTCCGTGCGCCCGGCCTCGGCGAGCGCGGCGGCCGACAGGTCGACCGCGTCCACCCGGTACCCCGACCCGGCAAGATGGCGGGCGAGTTCGCCGAGTCCGCAGCCCACGTCCAGGGCGAGCCCGCCTGCGGGGGCCGGGACGCGGGCGGCGAGCAGCCGCCGCTCGGCCTCGCCCAGCGACCGGAACCGGCCGCCCCTCGCGTAGTGGGCGTCCCACGCCTCGGGTGTCAGGTGTGCCACCGGGTCTCCTCCGTGCGTGCCGGTCCGTTCCGCCGCCAAGGCAATCATGGCCGGGGGAGGGACCGGACACACCGCCGGCCCGGACACACCCGCCGGATCCGCGCACCGCCGGCCCTGGCACACCGCCGATCCGCGCGCACCGCCGTACGCGATCTCGACGCGAGGGCCCGACGGGACCACCATTCCCTGGGAGGAGCGGTCGAGGGCGACGGGAGCTGCCGGAACATGCACGTGAGTGACGTACCCCTGCGCGTCCTGGCGGTGGACGACGAGCGACCCGCACTGGAGGAACTGCTGTACCTGCTGGGCCAGGACCCGAGGGTGGGCACGGTCGTGCCCGCGTCCGCGGCCACCGAGGCGCTGCGCCGGCTCGGCCGGGCCATGGAGACGGGGCCGGGCGGCGCGGACGCCTTCGACGTCGTGTTCCTCGACGTCAGCATGCCGGGCCTCAACGGCCTGGAACTGGCCCGGCTGCTCGGCGGGTTCGCCACCCCGCCACTGATCGTGTTCGTCACCGCCCACGAGGACTTCGCGGTCCGCGCCTTCGACCTCAAGGCCGTCGACTACCTGCTCAAGCCGCTGCGCGAGGAGCGCTTCGCCGAGGCCGTGCGCCGGGTCGCCGACCTGGTCCGGGCCGGGCAGGGGCCCCGGCCCGCCGCCCTCCCGCCGCCCACCCCCGCTCTCGGTGACCAGATCCCGGTGGAACTGGGCGGGGTGACCCGCTTCGTGCCCGTCGCCGACATCACCTATGCCGAGGCGCACGGCGACTACGCCCGGCTGCACACCCGCGACGGCAGCCACCTGGTGCGGACACCGCTGTCGACGCTGGAGGAACAGTGGCGCGCACGCGGCTTCGTACGGATCCACCGCAGCCGGCTCGTCGCCCTCGGCCGGATCGAGGAACTCCGGCTGGACGGCGGCAACCTGAGCGTCCGGATCGGCGACCGGATCCTCGCGGTGAGCCGCCGCAACGCCCGCGAACTTCGCGACCTGCTGGCCCTGCGCGCGACGGCCCGGCCCCGCTGAACCGGCGACGCGACGGCGGCCCGGTGCCGCGCCCGGCTGCCGGGCCGTGGGGAATCCGGTCCGCCGGGTGTCTCGACGGTGGCGCTCTGCGTACACTCGCCGCACACAAGGTGATCACCGTGGCGTCGGGGAGTGCGTGATGGGTGCGGAATCCGTCCCTCGCAGAGAGGTGGTCACCGGACGGCCGCGCACGCCCGGCGGCGGCCGGGCCCTGCCGCCCCCGGTCCCCGTGCCCGCCCCCGGCCCCGCCCGCCCGGACGGCGACACCGCCGTCCGTGCCCTGATGCGCCGTCAGCTGCGGGCCGCCCTCACCGCCATGGCCCTGCTCGCGGTCCCGCTCGGTCTGCTCCCCGTCCTCCTGCGGGTCCTGCCGCTCGCCGGCACCGCGCCCCGCGTCCCGCCGGCCCTCTGGCTCCTGCTGGGCGTGGCGCCGTATCCGGCGCTGCTGGGCATCGGCGCCTGGTACGTCCGCCGGGCCGAGCGCAACGAAACCGGCACGTCCACCCCCGCGGAGCGCCCCTGACCATGCGCCGACCACACACCGGGGCCGGCCGGTGAACCGGACGTACGGCATCGCGGGCGTGACGGCCGTGGTCCTCGCCACGGTCCTCGTCGGCGCGCTGGGCCTGCGGGTCTCCCGCACCACCTCCGACTTCTACGTCGCCTCACGCACCGTGGCCCCCCGTCTCAACGCCTGCGCGGTCAGCGGCGAGTACCTCTCCGCCGCCTCCTTCCTCGGCGTCGCCGGGCTCGTCCTCGCCCAGGGCGTCGACATGCTGTGGTTCCCCATCGGCTACACCGCCGGGTTCCTGGTGCTGCTGGCCTTCGTCGCCGCCCCGCTGCGCCGCTCCGGCGCCTACACCCTGCCCGACTTCGCCGAGGCCCGGCTGGAGTCCCGGGCGGTCCGCCGGGTCGCGGGCGGCCTGGTCGTCGGCATCGGCTGGCTGTATCTGCTGCCCCAGCTGCGCGGGGCCGGGCTGACCCTGCGGCTGCTCACGGGCGTGCCCGGCTGGTTCGGCGGGCTGATCGTCGCGGCCGTGGTGACCGTGGCGGTTGCCGCCGGGGGGATGCGCAGCATCACCTTCGTCCAGGCCTTCCAGTACTGGCTGAAACTCACCGCCCTTCTGGTGCCCGTCGCCTTCCTGCTGCTCGCCTGGCGCGCCGACCACGCCCCGGCTCCGTCCTGGGACGACCGGCCCGTCCTCCACCGCTCGACCGAGGCGCGCCTGGACCGGCCGGTCACCCTCACCGCCCGCGCACCGGTCCGCGTGATCGTCTCCGGCTCCGTCGACGGCCGTACCCTGCACGGCGCGCCGCTCACCCTGGCCGAGGGACGGCACCGGATCGGCGCGGACACCACCCTGCGCTTCCCGGCCGGCGCCCGCGTCCCGCTGCCGGACGGCACGTCCGGCCGTACCGCCCCGTCCAGCTGGGGGAGACCGCTCTCCTCGGACCGCGGACAGCACGGCCTGTACGCCACCTACGGGCTGATTCTGGCCACCTTTCTCGGCACGATGGGCCTGCCGCACGTCGTCGTCCGCTTCTACACGAACCCCGACGGGCGCGCCGCCCGCCGCACCACCGTGATCGTGCTCGGTCTGCTCGGCGCCTTCTACCTGCTGGTGCCCCTGTACGGCATGCTGGGCCGGCTGTACGCGCCCGACCTGCTCCTCACGGGCGACACCGACGCCGCGGTCCTCGTGCTGCCGCAGCGGCTGATCGGCGGCGTCGCCGGTGACCTGCTCGGCGCCCTCGTCGCCGGCGGCGCGTGCGCGGCGTTCCTGTCCACCGCCTCCGGGCTCACCCTGTCCGTGGCCGGCGTGCTCGCCCAGGACGTGCTGCCCACCCTGGGGGTACGCCACTTCAGGTTCGCCGCGCTGCCCGCGATCGCGGTGCCCACCGCCGCGGGTGCCGTGGTCAGCGACCTGCCGGTGGCCGACGCGGTCGGGCTCGCCTTCGCCGTGTCAGCCTCCTCGTTCTGCCCGCTGCTCGTGCTCGGCATCTGGTGGCGCGGCCTGACCCCGCCGGGCGCCGTCGCCGGGCTCCTGCTCGGCGGCGGCTCGGCGCTCACCGCGGTCACGGTGACCATCGCGGGCGGCGCCCGTTCGGGCTGGCTGCACACCCTGCTGGCCTGGCCCGCGGTGTGGTCCGTGCCGGTGGGGTTCGCGGCCATGGTGCTGACGTCCCTGGCCACCCGTGACCGGGTGCCACCCGGCACGACCGCCACGATGGCCCGCCTCCACCTCCCCGAACCCGCCTCCACCCACCCCTGATCCACCCCGGCCCCCACCCACCTCCGACCGCCCCGGTCCCGACCGCCCCCGCTCCCGGCCGTCCCGCCCTCGTCCGTCCGCCACGACCAGCCCCGCCGCGGCCACCCGGATCCCGACGCCCCCAACCCCGCCAGAGCCACCCCCACCGCCACCCCACCGCCACCGCCACCGCCACCGCCACCGAGGAGTACCGTGTCCGTCCGTCCGCCGCATCCCCTTCAGCCGTACCGCTCATGACCGTGCTCGTCACCACGGCCCTCGCGCTGGCCGGGCTCGCGCTGTTCGTGCTGGGGGCCGCACTGGGGCACGGCGCGGCGCGCCGGCAGCTGGAACACGCGGCCGGCACCGACGGGACGCGCGCCCTCGCGCACGCCCTGCACTCCGCCGCGCTCGCCGCGGCACCGCTGCGCGCCGGACTGACCCCGGACACGGCCCGCAGGACGGCCCGCCGACTGCGCCCCCTGCTCGGCGCCCCGGCCCTCGCCCTCGCCGACGACACCCGGATCCTCGTCTGGGACGGCGCCGCCGAGCACCACCGCGACCAGCTCGCGGCCCAGCTGGCCCCCGCCCCGCGCCCCCGTACCTTCGCGCTGTCCTGCGCAGACGAGGGCTGTGCGGTGCGCTGGGCCGTCCTGGTGCCGCTGAGCGCCGGCGGGGTGACCACCGGCACGCTCGCCGTGTTCGCGGGAGCGGAGTCCGCCACGCTGGTCCGGGCCGCGGAGGAGGCGGCCCGCCGGCTCTCCGTGGACCTCGACCTGGCCGGCCTCGACCGGGCCCGCTCCAGCGCGCACGAGGCCGAGGTGCGGGCGCTGCGCGCACAGATCTCCCCGCACTTCGTATACAACTCCCTCGCGAGCATCGCCTCCTTCGTCCGCACCGACCCCGACCGGGCCCGTGAACTGCTGCTGGAGTTCGCCGATTTCACCCGCTACTCGTTCCGCCGCGACGGTGACTTCACCACGCTCGCCGAGGAACTGCGTTCCATCGAGCAGTACTTGGAGCTGGCCCGCGCCCGGTTCGGCCACCGTCTCCAGGTCACCCTGCGCATCGCCCCCGAGGTACTGCCCGTGACGCTCCCGTTCCTGTGCCTGCAACCCCTGGTCGAGAACGCCCTCAAGCACGGCCTGGAGGACTGCGTGGAGCGCAGCAGGGTGACGATCACCGCCGAGGACGAGGGCACCGAGGCCCGGGTCGTCATCGAGGACAACGGCGTCGGTATGGAACCGGAGCGGCTGCGCGGGATCCTGCGCGGCACGGCCGGGGCGTCCACCGGGATCGGCCTGAGCAACGTGGACCGCAGACTGCGCCAGGTGTACGGCGACGACCACGGCCTCGTCATCGAGACGGGCGTGGGAGCCGGTACGAAGATCACGGTCCGCGTGCCGAAGTTCCGGCCGGGCGTCCAGGCTCCCCCGCCCTGACGCCGTCGTCCGGCCATCATGGCCGAACCCCGACGGTCGTGGCACCGCGTCAACAGCCCCCCGCCACCGTGGCATTGGTCACGTTAACAGGGGCGCCGACAGGGGCAGGGCTCCTTTTCGGGGACGCGGGGCGGCGAGCCGTCTTGCCGCGGGGACAGGGGTGGGACTTGTGTGGGGGAATGGTGAACGGGGGCCGTGACCACGCGTGCGCCCGGCCAGTCGTCGGCGAGCGTTAACGGCGGCGTCACAGCGATTCGTGGTGCTTCACCGCATGAATACGTATGGTTGTGCGAAGAGATCCATGTGCGGATGGCGAGGGCGTTATTCCTCGCCGGTCATGTGAGGTTCGTGCGCGACTGCGGTTCACCATGCGTGTAGCAACCCGGACAACCGGCGCACAGGCCAGGGGGGTTACTTGATGTTCTTCATCAAACCGGGCCGTGTCATGCAGCAGCCGCTCCGGCAGGGCGGAGTGCGCAGACCGTTCGTTCGCGCAGCACGGCGGACGGGGCGCTGAGGCGCTCCGGTCGAGTCGGACAAGGGCGGACCGCACGGGTCGTGCCGTGCGGGCCGTCGGCGGACAAAGCAGCTGTGAGGTGCGGAATCGTGCTGGACGGCGGACGCGAGCAGACGCAGGACACCTTGCGGTTCTTCCGGGCGGGTCCCCGGAGAGCCGCGGCGGGGGGCAGGGCACCACCTCCGAGCGGCCCCGAAGAAGCGGCCAACGGGTCAGAGCGACACCCCCACAAGATCAGAACGCCACCCGCTCACGAGTCAGAGGTCTGTAGTGCCCCCGCGATATTCAGTCATCTCCGAACAAATTCTTCTGGAATCATCTTCCGAACCGGGCCGCTCTATTGCACAATCCGCGCTGTTCTGGCTCGACGGGCGCCTTGGCAAAAGCATGGAGTTAGCAGCCGCGGCGTCGCAACCGGTCCCGGGGGAACGGACCGGTGGCGTCAGCTCGCTCGAGGCCCGCATCTGGTACGCGACGCTGCTGACCCGAGTCCGCGGCCTGCGGCCGGCCGGCCGTCTCATCGCCGGCGTCGGGTCCGCCCCCCACGCGTCGCTTCGCCCGGAGGTGCATGCGGCGCTGCACCTGTGCCAGGCGGAGATCCACCTCGCCGCGGGGAGACCCGTCGAGGCCGCGGCGGCGGCCCAGGCGGGGCTCCGGCTGGCCGGCCAGGCCGGGAGCCGGGGTCTGCCGCCGCGGGGGCACGTGGTCATGGCCGTGTGCTCGGTGCGTTCCCTGGACCTGACGACAGGCCTGTTGTACGCCAACTACCTGCGGGACGCGGGGCTGCTCGGGCAGGAGAACCTCATGCCGGGCCAGTGCGTGTGGGCCGCCGCCCAGGCGCTGGAGGCCCGCAACGGCCTGGAGAGCGTGGCCCACTTGCTGAAGGGCATCGCCCACGACGACGTGCTCACCGACGACCTGCTGGTGTCCCAGCCGGCGGCGGCCTCCTGGCTGGTGCGGGCCGGGCAGCGCCTCGGCGACGACGGCCTCGCCGAGGGGACCGCTCGCCGCATGAGCGCCCTCGCCCTCGTCAACCGGAGTTTCCGCAGCGTACAGGCGGCGGCCGAGCACGCAGCCGCGCTGTACGAGCGGGACGCGGACGCGCTGGAGGCGGCCTCGGAACGGCACCTGGACCCGTGGGCCCGGGCGTCCGCGCTGGAGGACGCGAGCCGCATACGCTCCGCGCACGTCTCGGAGCGCGACCGGGCGGTCGGCCTGCTCCGGCGCGCGGCCGACGCCTACCTGGGGGCCGGTGCGTCCCGCGACCTGTCCCGGGTGCAGAGCCGGATCCGGGAGCTCGACGGGCAGTGCGGCAGGCCGGCCCGCAGCCGGACCCGGGTCAGCCGGCTCACGGACACCGAGTTCGCGGTGGCCGAACTGGTCAGCCAGGGTCTGACCAACGGTCGGGTCGGCAGTCAGCTGTACATCTCGCCGCACACGGTGGCGTTCCATCTGAAAAAAATCTTCCGCAAGCTCGACGTGACCTCCCGCGTCGAACTGGCCCGCTCCTGGAACCGGATCCTGGTCGAGGAACGCCCCGACTCCCCGCGGGAGTCCGAGCCCGGGTTCAAGGTCCGGCCGCCCATGGCGCGGCAGGCCGGGTAGCCACCCGTCGGTGCGGGGCCGTCGTCGCAGCTGGCAGCCCCGCGCCGGGACCACCTACCCCGCCCTACCAACCTGGGGGATGCCGCAGCGCCGGTGTCTGCCCGTAGCCTCCCGTCGAGGGAAGCACCGCTCCTCACCGTGGTGTGCCGTCCGTCGGCGAGTGCCGGCCGGAAGGGACCGGGCGGGTTGCCGGGACAGCCGTACAAGTGGCCAGGAGTCATGTCATGACCCATCTTCTGCACATCGACGCGAGCATCCGTTCCGGCGAGTCCGTGACGCGGCAGCTCACCGCCGAGTTCGCCACCCAGTGGCGGCAGAACCACCCCGACGCCGGTTACACCTACCGCGACCTCGGTGCCGAGCCGGTCCCGCACATCACGCACGAGGTGCGGGAGTGGCTCTTCGACCCGTCCGGCGACCTGCACGGCGTCAGCCCCGAGGAGCAGGCGCTCACCGAGGCGCTCGTCTCCGAGGTCCGCGAGGCGACCACGATCGTGCTCGGCATCCCGATGTACAACTACACGATCCCGTCGTCGATCAAGGCATGGATCGACCGGCTGGTCAGCCCGGCCCACATGATCCTCCCGGGTGCCGAGTCCGGCGCGCTGAGCGGCAAGAACGTCATCGCCGTCACCGCGCGCGGCGGCTCCTACGCCCCCGGCACCCCGCGCGAGGGCTGGGACTACCAGGAGCCGTACCTGCGGGCCGTGCTGAGCGCCATCGGCCTGGCCGACCACCTGAAGTTCGTGCACGCCGAACTCACCTTCGCGGCGATCGTGCCCGCCATGGCGCAGCTGAAGCCGCTGGGCGAGAAGTCCCTGGCGGACGCCCGCGAGACCTTGCGCAAGCTGGCCCTGTGACCTTCGGCACCACCGTTCTCGCGGGCGGGCGCACCCGTGGGGGGCGCGGTTCTCCGCGGCCAGGTACGTTCGCACACACTGTGGGGAAGGTGCTTCATGAGCGAGATGCTCTCCTACGAAGAAGTCTGGTCACGCACCCATCACTTCGACCCACCCGCGATCTTCGACGCGCTGCGGGAGGAACGCCCGCTCGCGCGGATGGCCTACCCCGACGGTCACATCGGCTGGATCGCGACCAGCCACCGGCTCGTCCGCGAGGTCCTCAGCGACCCCCGCTTCAGCCACAGCCTGGAGATCGGCCACTTCCCGGTCACCAAGTACGGCGCCGTCGTACCGCAGTTCCCGGCGCTGCCCGGCATGTTCATCCACATGGATCCGCCGGACCACACCCGCTTCCGCCGCATGCTGGCGCGGGAGTTCACCGTCCGGAGCATCGCCGAACTCGCCCCCCGCGTCGAGTCGGTGGCCGCCGAGCAGATCGAGGCGGTGCGCGAGCACGGCGCCCCCGCCGACCTGCTGGCCACCTTCGCCAAACCATTCGTCCTGCGGGTCCTGTCCGAGCTGGTCGGCCTGCCGTACGAGGAGCGGGAACGGTACCAGGACGTGCCCGCCCTCACCCACGACCCGGACGGTGACGCCGAGGAGGCGATGGCCGCCTACGGGCAGGTCGGCGCGCTCATAGGGGAGACCATCGAGCGCAAGCGCAAGGAACCCGGCGACGACATCATCAGCCGGCTCCTGGCCGCCGGCGAGCTGTCCGACGAGGAACTGGGCAACATGGTGGCCCTGTTGCTCTTCGCGGGCTACGAGACGACGGAGAGCGCTCTCAGCGTCGGCGTGCTGGCGCTGCTGCACCACCCCGGGCAACTCGCCGCCCTGCGCGCCGACCTGACCCGGGTCGACGCGGCGGTGGAGGAGATCCTCCGCTATGTGACCGTCAACCAGTACGAGATCTTCCGCACCGCGCTGGAGGACGTCGAGCTGGACGGCCGGACCGTGAAGAAGGGGGAGACTGTCACGGTGTCCCTGCCGGCCGCCAACCGCGACCCGGCGAAGTACGGCTGTCCCGCGCAGCTCGACCTCGACCGCGACACCGCCGGACACCTGGCGTTCGGCCACGGCATCCACCAGTGCGTCGGCCAGAACCTGGCCCGCCTCGAACTGCGTACCGGCCTGCGCGCGCTGCTGGAGGCCTTCCCGAACCTGCGGGCGGCCACGCCGCCCGAGGAGATCCCGCTGAGCCTGCGCGGATCCGTCTTCGGGTTGAAGACCCTGCCCGTCACCTGGTGAGACCCCGCACCTCTCGGTAACCCCACCCCTGCGACCACCTCCGGCGTGGCGGCGCCCCGCGCAATGTCGCGCGGGGCGGCCGCCCCGCTCTTCCGGGCGCCTGACCGCCGCGCGCTCCAGCGCGGCGCGGGATGTTCTGCTCCCGTCGTTCAGGAAGCCGGCCGGCTGTCCGATGCCGCACAGCCGCCTCCGCCGTGTCCGGCAACCGCTCCCGCCCTGCTGCTCCCGGTACCCGCTGCCGCCCTGTGGAAGGAGTCCGAGGCGTGCGTCCCGACCTGGTCACACCGCTTGCGGTCACGCTCCGACAGCACGCTTCCCGCACCCCCGAGAAGGCCGCCTTCGCGGACGACCGGCGCTCCGTCACCTACGGCGAGCTGGAGGCGCGTACCCGGCGGCTCGCCGGACATCTCGTCCGCCTCGGTCTGCGGCGCGGCGACCGGGTGGCGCTCAGCCTCGGCAACTCCGTTTCCATGGTGGAGGGTTACCTCGCGGTCGTACGCGCCGGCGGCGTCGGCGTCCCCGTGAACCCGCGGTCCGCGCCGGCCGAGCTGGAGTACCTTCTCGCCGACAGCGGCGCGGTGTTCGCCCTCGCCGGGGCAGGCAGTGCAGAGACGTTTCTCCGGGTGGTGGCGTCCACCGCCCCCCGTACCACGGTCCTGGTGGCCGGCACCACGTCCGTGCCGCCCGGCACCCACGCCTTCGACGAGCTGGCGGTCACCGATCCGGATACGCCCGCCCCCGACGACCTCGGCCTGGACGAGGTGGCGTGGATGTTCTACACGTCCGGCACCACCGGGCGCCCCAAGGGCGTGCTGTCCACCCAGCGCAACTGCCTGTGGTCCGTCGCCGTCAGCTATGTGCCCCTCCCGGGCCTCACGCCGGACGACCGGGTGCTGTGGCCGCTGCCGCTGTTCCACAGCCTGTCCCACATCGCGTGCGTGCTGTCCGTGACCGCCGTCGGCGCCGCCGCCCGCATCACGGACGGCGGTTCCGCCGACGACGTACTGGACCTGCTCCGCGAGGAGAAGGCCACCTTCCTCGCCGGCGTCCCCACCACCTACCACCACCTCGTCGCCACCGCCCGGCGCACCGGCCTGTCCCTGCCCGACCTGCGCATCGGCCTCGTCGGCGGCGCCGTCACCGGCTCAGAGCTGCGCCGCTCCTTCGAGGAGACCTTCGGCGTCCCGCTGGTCGACGCCTACGGCAGCACCGAGACCTGCGGCGCGATCACCATGAACCCGCCGGACGGCGCCCGCGTCGAAGGCTCCTGCGGACTGCCGGTCCCGGGCGTCGGCGTCCGCGTGGTCGACCCCGGTACGGGACAGGACGTGCCCACCGGGCAGGAGGGCGAGGTCTGGGTCAGCGGCCCCAACGTCATGGTGGGCTACCACAACAGCCCCGAGGCGACCCGCGCCGCGCTGCGCGACGGCTGGTTCCGCACCGGAGACCTGGCCCGCCGCGACGCCGCCGGCTACTTCACCGTCTGCGGCCGGCTCAAGGATCTGATCATCCGCGGCGGCGAGAACATCCACCCCGACGAGGTCGAGGCGGTCCTGCGCGGCGCCCCCACGGTGGCCGACGCCGGAGTCGCCGGCGCCGCCCACGTCACCCTGGGCGAGGTCCCCGTCGCGTGGGTGGTCCCCGGCCCGGCCGGCCTGGACACGGCCGCCGTCCTCGAACACTGCCGCACCCGGCTCTCCGCCTACAAGATCCCCGAACGGATCCACGAGACCACCGTCATCCCGCGCACCGCCTCCGGGAAGATCGTCCGCCGGCTGCTCGCCGCACAGCCGTACTGGCCGCGGCACACCGCCGACGGCCACCACGACACCCTGGTCACCTCCACCTGGATCCCCGCACCTGCCGGCCCCGCCGCCCGCCCGGCCGCGTGCGCCCTGGTCGGCGAGGACACCACCGGACTCGCCGCCGCCCTGCGCACGGCCGGCGTCCGCACCGGCCTCCACCCCGACCTGGCGTCGGCCGCCCGGAGCGACACGCCCCTGACCGTCCTGCTGCCGCCGGCCGCCACCGCCGACCCCGCCACCCCGGCCCGCGTCCTCACCGAACACGTCACCAGCGGCGCCGGTCCCGCACCGCTCGTCGTCCTCACCCGCGGAGCCACACCCGCCGGCGACACCGCACCCGACCCCGCGGGCGCCGCCCTGTGGGCCGCCGTACGGTCCCTCCAGGCGGACGGACACCCGCAGGTGTCCGTCATCGACCTCGGCACCGACGGCCCGGACACGGACACGCTGCTCAGCGCCCTCGCCACGGACGAACCCCAGATGGCCGTCCGCGACGGCCGGTTGCTGGTGCCCCGGCTGCTGCGCACCCCTGTGGACGACCGGCCACGGCCCGCCCCGGCGCTCACCCGCCCCGGCACCGTCGTCGTCACCGGCACCGACACCCCCGTGGGCGCCGCGCTCGCCCACCACCTGGCCGACGTCCACCGGGCCGCCCACCTGCTGCTCGTCCACGCACCCGGCACCACCGACGGCACCGACCCGGACGCCTGGCCCCCCGGCACCCACACCACCAGCGTCGCCGTAGACGGCCCCGGCCCGCACCGCGCCCTGGCGGACATCCGGCACCCGGTCACCGCCGTGGTACACACCACCGGCGACCCCGGCCTGGCGCACATCCTCGACCAACTCGCCGACGAAGAAACCGAGTTCGTCACCATCACCGACGGCTCCGCCACCCTGGGCGCGCCCGGCGACCCGGACCGGGCCCTCCGCGACGCCCGCACCGAGGCGGTCACACACGCCCGCCGGGCCCGGGGCGCCACCGCCTCCAGCCTGGCCTGGACGGGTCCCCGGAACACCGAGGACGCACCGGAACAACTCGTCGACCTGCTGGCCGCGTTCGATGTCCTGCTGGCCGACCGGACCCCCGCCCTCCTCGCGCCCCGCCCCGCCCTGCCCGACCCGTCCCGGCCGGTACCCGCGCTCCTGCGCGCGCTGACCGAACCACCGGCCCGGCAGACGCGGCCCGACCCGGCGGTCACCGCGGCCCTGCGCACCCGCCTGGCCGGTCTTGACGAACGCGCCCAGCTGTCCCACCTCGAACAACTCGTCCGGGAACAGGCCGCCGCGGTCCTGAACGGACCGGACGCGGCCCCGCTCCCCGCCGGCCGTGCCTTCCGCGACCTCGGCCTGACCTCGGTGACCGTCGTCGCCCTGCGCGACCGGCTCACCGGGCACACCGGTCTGCGGCTGCCCACCACCGTGACCTTCGACCACCCGACCCCACGCGACCTGGCGGCCCACCTGCACGGCGCGGTCCTCGGCCTGGACGGCACCCGGGCGCCACAGGAGCAGCCGGCCGAAGCCACCGACCCGCAGGAGCCCATCGCCATCGTCGGCATGGCCTGCCGGCTGCCCGGCGGCGTCAACACCCCCGACGAACTGTGGCAGCTGCTCGCGTCGGGCCGGGACGCCGTCTCCGGCTTCCCGACCGACCGGGGCTGGGACCTGGACCGCCTCTTCGACCAGGACCCGCAGAAGACGGGCACCTCCTACGTCGACCGGGGCGGCTTCCTGCACGAGGCGGGCCGGTTCGACGCCGGCTTCTTCGGGATCTCCCCGCGCGAGGCACTCGCGATGGACCCGCAGCAGCGGCTCCTGCTGGAAACCTCCTGGGAAGCGCTGGAACGGGCCGGTATCGACCCGGCCTCCCTCAAGGGCACCGATGTCGGTGTGTTCGCCGGTGTGATGGGCCAGCAGTACGGCACCGGCGGCGAACTCCCCGCGGAACTCGAGGGCTTCGTGACCACCGGCACCGCGACCAGCGTGGCGTCCGGACGGGTCGCCTACGTGTTCGGCCTCGAAGGCCCCGCCGTCACCGTGGACACCGCCTGCTCCTCCTCCCTGGTCGCCCTGCACCTGGCCGCCCAGGCCCTGCGCCGCGGGGACTGCGCCATGGCCCTGGCCGGCGGCGCCACCGTCATGGCGACCCCGGGCACCTTCGTGGAGTTCTCCCGGCAGCGCGCCCTGGCCCCCGACGGCCGCTGCAAGTCGTACGCGGAGGCCGCCGACGGCACCGGCTGGGCCGAGGGCGCCGGCGTCCTCGTCCTGGAACGCCTGTCGCAGGCCCGCCGCAACGGGCACCGGGTGCTCGCGGTGGTTCGGGGCAGCGCGGTCAACCAGGACGGCGCCTCGAACGGCCTCACCGCTCCCAGCGGCCCCTCGCAGCAGCGGGTGATCCGCAAGGCACTGGCCGACGCGGGCCTGACCCCGGCCGACGTCGACGCGGTCGAGGGCCACGGCACGGGCACGACCCTCGGTGACCCGATCGAGGCGCAGGCCCTGCTCGCCACCTACGGCCGCGACCGCGAACGGCCGCTCTGGCTCGGCTCCCTGAAGTCCAACATCGGGCACACGCAGGCCGCCGCCGGAGTCGCCGGCGTCATCAAGATGGTCCAGGCGCTGCGCCGCGGTGTCCTCCCGGCCACGCTGCACGTCGACGCGCCCTCCTCCCAGGTCGACTGGTCGGCGGGCGCGGTCAGACTACTCACCGAGGCCCGGGACTGGCCCGAGGCCGGCCGTCCCCGCCGGGCCGGCGTGTCCTCCTTCGGCGTGAGCGGCACCAACGCGCACGTGATCCTGGAACAGGTGCCGGACGAGCCCGTCACCCCCACCGAGACGTACGACGGTGTGCTGCCCCTGGTGGTGTCGGCGGCTTCGGGGGGTGCTCTGTCGGGGCAGGCGGAGCGGCTTGCGGTGTTCGTCGGTGGCGTGGACGCGTCGCTGGTGGAGGTCGCGGGTGTGCTGGCGGCCCGGCGTGCGGTGCTCTCGGAGCGCGCCGTCGTCGTCGCGGGGTCGCGTGCGGAGGCGGTGGCGGGGCTGGGCGCGCTGGCCCGGGGCGAGAGCAGCCCCCTCCTCGTGAGCGGAACCGTCGCCGGCTCCGGCGGCCCCGGCCGGACGGTGCTGGTGTTTCCGGGTCAGGGTTCGCAGTGGTTGGGCATGGGGCGGGAGTTGCTGGGGTCCTCACGGGTGTTCGCGGAGCGGGTGGGGGAGTGTGCTCGGGCTCTGGAGCCGTGGGTGGATTGGGACTTGTTGGCCGTGCTGCGGGGCGATGTCGATCTGCTGGCGCGGGTGGATGTGGTGCAGCCGGCGAGTTTCGCGGTGAACGTGGCGTTGGCGGCGGTGTGGGCGTCGGTGGGTGTGGTGCCGGATGCGGTGGTGGGTCATTCGCAGGGTGAGATCGCCGCGGCTTGTGTGGCGGGTGCGTTGTCGCTGGAGGATGCGGCGCGGGTGGTGGCGGTGCGTAGTCGGGTGATCGCGGGGGAGTTGGCGGGCGGGGGTGGTATGGCCTCTGTGGCGTTGTCGGAGGCCGACGCGGTGGGCCGGATCGGCCGGTGGGAGGGGCGGGTCGAGGTCGCGGCGGTGAACGGTCCTTCGTCGGTGGTGATCGCCGGTGACGCGGAGGCCTTGGACGGGGTGTTGGCCGTGTTGGAGGCGGATGGTGTGCGGGTGCGTCGTGTCGCAGTGGACTATGCCTCGCACACCCGTCATGTGGAGGCGATCGAGGGGGCGTTGGGGGAGGCATTCGCGGAGGTTCGTGGTCGGGTGCCGGTGGTGCCGTTCTTCTCCACGGTGACCGGTGGCTGGGTGCGTGAGGCGGATGTTCTGGACGGTGGTTACTGGTATCGCAACCTGCGTGGCCAGGTCCGTTTCGGTCCGGCGGTCGCCTCCCTTGTCGCCGAGGGGCACACGGTGTTCGTGGAGTCCAGCGCCCACCCCGTCCTCGTCCAGCCGGTGAACGAGATCGTGGACGAGGCGCAGTGCGAGGCGGTCGTCACAGGCTCCTTGCGGCGTGATGAGGGTGGTCTTCGGCGGTTGTTGGCGTCGATGGCGGAGCTTTTCGTCAGGGGTGTGGCGGTCGACTGGACCGGTGTGCTGCCCGAGGGTGCCGGGGCCGCGGACGTGGAGCTGCCGACGTATGCCTTCGACCACCGGCACTACTGGCTGAAGCCCGCTCCTGTGGCGGACGCGGCCTCCCTGGGGCAGGCCCGCGCCGACCACCCCCTGCTCGGCGCGGTCGTCGGCCGACCCGACTCCGGCGGGTTCATGACGACCTCGCGGTGGTCGTCGCGCGCGCAGCCCTGGCTGGCCGAGCACCTCGTCGGCGACGACACTGTCCTGGTGCCGAACGCGGCACTGGTCGAGCTGGCGGTCCGGCTCGGTGACGAGGCCGGGGCGCCGGTCGTGGTGGAACTGACCGTCGAGCGGCCCGTGGTCCTGCCGGCGCGCGGTGGCCGGGCCGTCCAGACGGTGGTCGGCGAGGCGGACGGCACGGGGCGGCGTACGGTCGAGGTCTACTCGCGTGCGGACGGCTCCGGGCTGGACGCCGTCTGGACGCGGCACGCGCACGGCACGCTGGCACCCGCCGCCGAAGAGGACGACGAACGGCCGGCCGCCGGGCCCGGTGTCGAGGTGACCCTCGACGAGGCCGCCGGGGACGCCGACCGGTACGGCGTACACCCCACCCTGCTCGACGCGGCCGTGCGGAGCGCGCTGCCCGCCGGGACCCTCGCCGCGACCTGGCGCGGGGTCAGGCTGCACGCGTCGGGCGCGACCACCGTCACGGTGCGGTCGGCGGGGGAGGGCACCACCCGGCTGGAGCTGACCGACCCGGCCGGGCGGCCCGTGCTGAGCGTCGACGCCGTACTGTACGAGCCGTTCGACCCGGCACGCGCCGGGCTCGCCGAGGCACTCGTCCACGACGCGCTGTTCCGCGTCGACTGGACGGAACTGCCGCTTCCAGCGGGTGACGGGACACCGTCCGCCGCCACCGTACGGACCGCGCGGGACGTCACCGCCGACGCGGCGGACGCTGACGTCCTGCTGTACGCGGCCGACCGCGCGGGCGGGGATCCGCGGGCGGCGCTGGCCGCCGCGCTCGCCGTCCTCCAGGCCTGGCTCGCCGAGCCCGCCCTGGAGGGGACGCGGCTGGTCGTGGCAGCCCCCGACGCCGCCACGGACCTCGCCACGGCCGCCGTCCAAGGACTGCTGCGTTCCGCCCAGTCCGAACACCCCGGCCGGATCGTGCTCGTCGAGGTCGACGGGCCGGACGGCGCCCAGGAAGCCGACGCGGCGGTCCGCTCCGCCCTGCCCGGCCTGCTGGCCTGCGGCGAACCGCTGATACGCATACGGGCCACGGGGGCCTCGAACGCCCCCGGGCCCACGGGGACCGCGGTGGCCGAGGTGCCCCGGCTGGTACGGGCCGACGTGCCGGTGGGGGCGGGCGACGCCCCGCAGCCGGGGCGCGCGCTCGATCCGGACGGGACCGTCCTGGTCACCGGCGGCACCGGCACCCTGGGCGCGCTGACCGCGCGGCACCTGGTCACCGACCACGGCGTGCGCCACCTGCTCCTGCTCAGCCGGCGCGGACCCGCCGCGGAGGGCGCCGCCGCGCTGTCCGAGGAGCTGACCGCGCTCGGCGCCACCGTCACGATCGCCGCCTGCGACACCGCCGACCGGGCCCAGCTCGCGGCCGTCCTGGACGCGGTGCCCGCCGCGCACCCGCTGACCGCCGTCCTGCACACCGCCGGTGTCCTGGACGACGGCGTGCTCACTGCGCTCACCCCGGAGCGACTCGACACCGTACTGCGGCCGAAACTGGACGCGGCCCTGCTGCTGGACGAGCTGACGCGGGAACGCGACCTCGCGGCGTTCGTCCTGTTCTCCTCGGCCGCCAACGTGTTCGGCAACCCCGGACAGGCCAACTACGCCGCCGCCAACGCCTGCCTGGACGCGCTCGCCGCGTACCGCCGCGAACAGGGACTGCCCGGCGTCTCGCTCGCCTGGGGGCACTGGGAGCGGGCCAGCGGCATGACCCGGCACCTCGGCGCCGCAGACCTCAACCGCAACCGGCGCCTCGGCATGGCCGCGCTGTCCGAGGCCGAGGGCATGGCCCTGCTGGACCTCGCCCTGCGCCCCGGCACCGGGCTGCCCGCCGCCCTGGTGGCCGCGCGGCTCGACCTGCCCGCCCTGCGCGCGGCGGCCCGTACCGCGCCCGTGGCACCCCTGCTGCGGGGCCTCGCCCCCGCGCCGCGCACACCGGCCCGCGCCGCCGGCAGCGCCGACCAGGGCAGTCTGCGCGACCGCGTCGGCCGGCTGGACCCGGCCGCCCAGCAGGCACTGCTGCTGGACCTCGTCCGGGGCAACGCCGCCGACGTGCTCGGCCACGGCACCGCCGACGCCGTGCGCGCCGACCGGGCCTTCAAGGACGCCGGGTTCGACTCGCTGACCGCGGTGGAGCTGCGCAACCGGCTGGCGGCCGCCACCGGTCTCACCCTGCCCTCGGCCGTCGTCTTCGACTACCCGAAACCCACGGCGCTCGCCGAGCACCTGCGGGCCCGGCTCGCCGGTGACGGCACCGCCACCGCCGCACCCGCCGCACCGGCGCCCGGCGCGGGCACGGTCGCGCCGGACGAGCCGATCGCGATCGTCGCGATGGCCTGCCGCTTCCCCGCCGGGGTGCACAGCCCGGAGGACCTGTGGCGGGTCGTCGCCGACGGGGTCGACGCCGTCACGGAGTTTCCCGGCGACCGCGGCTGGGACATCGACCGGCTCTACGACACCGACCCCGACAAACCCGGCACGACCTACGTGCGGCACGGCGCGTTCCTCGACGACGCGCCCGGCTTCGACGCCGCGTTCTTCGGCATCTCCCCGAACGAGGCCCTGGCGATGGACCCGCAGCAGCGGCTGCTGCTGGAGACGTCCTGGGAGGCGTTCGAACGCGCCGCGATCGATCCCACCGGGCTCGGTGGCCGGGACATCGGGGTCTTCGTCGGCGTCAACAGCCACGACTACACCGTGCGGATGCACCACTCGGCCGACGCCGAGGGATTCCGCCTCACCGGTGGCTCCGGCAGCGTCGTGTCGGGCCGCGTCGCCTACCACTTCGGGTTCGAGGGCCCGGCCGTCACCATCGACACCGCCTGCTCCTCCTCCCTGGTCGCCCTGCACCTCGCGGCCCAGGCGCTGCGCAACGGGGAGTGCTCCATGGCGCTCGCCGGCGGTGTGATGGTGATGGGCGACGTCGAGACGTTCGTCGAGTTCTCCCGGCAGCGCGGCCTGGCGCCCGACGGCCGGTGCAAGGCCTTCGCGGACGGCGCGGACGGCACCGGCTGGTCCGAGGGCGCGGGCGTGCTCCTGGTCGAGCGGCTGTCCGAGGCACAGCGGCAGGGCCACCGGGTGCTGGCGGTGCTGCGGGGCAGCGCGGTCAACCAGGACGGCGCCTCGAACGGCCTCACGGCGCCGAACGGGCCGTCGCAGCAGCGGGTGATCCGCAGGGCGCTGGCGAACGCCGGTCTCTCGGTGTCCGAGGTGGACGCCGTCGAGGCGCACGGCACGGGCACGGTCCTCGGTGACCCGATCGAGGCGCAGGCCCTGCTCGCCACCTACGGGCAGGACCGCGACGAACCGCTGTGGATCGGATCGGTGAAGTCCAACCTCGGGCACACCCAGGCCGCGGCCGGTGTCGCCGGCGTCATCAAGATGGTCATGGCGATGCGGCACGGGCTGCTGCCCCGCACCCTGCACGTCGACCGGCCGTCCCGCCACGTGGACTGGTCGGCGGGCGCGGTGGAGGTCCTCACCGAGGCCCGGGCCTGGCCGGACACCGGCCGCCCGCGTCGCGCCGGTGTCTCCGCCTTCGGCATCGGCGGCACCAACGCCCACCTGGTCCTGGAACAGGCACCCGCACCCGCCGGAATCCTGGCGGACGGCGCCGTGCCCGCACCGGCCGACCGTGCCGCGCCGGCGTCAGCGGGCAGGGCGGAAGCGGCACCGACGGACCCGGAGGAGGCGTCGGCGCCGGTCACGGGGGACACGGACGGTCTCCCGGCTGTGCCGGCGTCGGCCCAGGACGTGGACGCAGCGGCGGACGGTCCTCTCCTCGTCCCGGTCTCCGCACGCACCCCCGCCGGTCTGCGCGGACAGGCCGGCCGGCTCGCGGACTGGGTGGCGGACCGCACCGGGACGCCGCTCGGCGCCACGGCCCACGCGCTCGCCACCACCCGCGCCCACCTCGACCACCGCGCCGTCGTCCTGGCGGCCGACCGGCAGCGGCTCGTCACCGCCCTGCGCACGCTCGCCGACGGCACCGCCGGCACGGACACCGTCACCGGCACCCCGGCCGACGGCGAACTCGCCTTCCTGTTCACCGGACAGGGCAGCCAGTGGCCCGGCATGGGCCGCGAACTCGCCGCCGCACACCCGGTGTTCCGCGGTGCCTTCGACGCCGCCTGTGCCGCCGTGGAACGGCACCTGGACGGACTCGCCCATCCCCTGAAGGACGTGGTGTTCGCCGAGCCCGGCACCGAACAGGCCGCCCTGCTCGACCAGACCCTCTACACGCAGGCCGCGCTGTTCGCCCTGGAGACCGCGCTGTTCCGGCTGTTCGCCTCCTGGGGCGTACGGCCCGGCCTGCTCGCCGGCCACTCGGTCGGTGAGATCGCCGCGGCCCACGCGGCCGGCATCCTGGACCTGGCGGACGCGGGCGAACTCGTCGCCGCACGAGGCAGGTTGATGCAGGCCCTGCCCGAGGGCGGGGCGATGATCGCCGTCGAGGCCACCGAGGCCGAGGTGGCGCCGCTGCTCGCCCGGGCACCCGGTGCCGTCGGGATCTCGGCGGTCAACGGACCACGGGCGCTGGTCCTGTCCGGTGCCGAGGACGCCGTCCTGGCCGTCACCGGGCGCCTCGCCCAGGACGGCCACCGCACCCGCCGGCTGTCCGTCAGCCACGCCTTCCACTCCCCGCTCATGGAGCCGATGCTCGACGAGCTGCGTGCCGTGGCCGCCCGGCTCCGCTACCGGCCGGGCACCGTGCCGATCGTGTCCACGCTCACCGGCGCACTCGCCCCGGACGGGCTGCTCGCCACCCCGGACTACTGGGTGGACCAGGCCCGGCACGCCGTGCGGTTCGCCGACGCCGTCACCGCCCTGCGCGACCAGGGCGCCGTGACCCACCTCGAACTGGGCCCCGGCGGAGTCCTCAGTGCCATGGCCCTCGGCACGCTCGGACCGGACACCCGGGGCTGTGTCACCACGCTGCGCCGGGACACCCCCGAGGACACCGCCGTCCGTACCGCGCTCGCGGAACTGCACGTACGGGGCGTGCCGGTCGACTGGAGCGCCGTCCTCGGCCGTCCCGGGCCGGACGTCGGCCCCGACCTGCCCACCTACGCCTTCCAGCACCAGCGGTACTGGGTGGAGGGCGACACCGCCACCGACGCCGAGGCGCTCGGCGCCCGGGCCGCCGGCCATCCGCTGCTGGGCGGGGTGGTGGAGGTCCCCGGCACCCGCGGCGGCACCGGCGTCGTCCTCACCGGGCGGCTGTCCGGCCGAGGCCCCGGCCGCCTGCCCGGGGCGCACACCGACGCGGACACCACCGTCCCGGCGGCCGTCCTGCTGGAGCTGCTGGTCCGGGCCGGTGACGAGGCCGGTGGCGGCACCGCCGAGCGCATCACCGTCGACGCGCCCCTCGTCGTCCCCGCGCACGGACACCTCCAGCTGCGTGTCTTCGTGGACGCCCCCTGCCCCGACGGCCGGCGCGGTGCCACCGTGCACAGCCGGCCGGCGGGCCGGGAGAGCGAGCCGTGGCTGCGGCACGCCCACGCCACCCTCGTGCCCGGCGTCCCCCGGCACGCGTTCGACCTGCGCACCTGGCCTGCGGAGCCGGCCGAAACCAGTGTTCTGCCCGGGGTGCGCGGCCTGTGGCGCCGACCCGGCGAGATCCTCGCCGATATCGCCCTGCCCGTCGAACTCGTCGACGAGGCGGCGGACTTCACCCTGCACCCGGTGCTCCTGGACACGGCCCTGCGGCTGGCGGCCGAGGCCGCCCCCGGTGACCCGGACGCCTGCTCCCCGACGGAGGCGGCCTCTCTCGCCGTCTACGCGGTGGGCGCCACCGAGCTGCGGGTGCGCGTCACCCCCGCCCACGGCGGGCACCTGGTCGAGCTGGCCGACCCCGAGGGCCGGCCCGTCGCCCTGCTCGGCCCCGTGACGTTCACCCCCGTCGAGGCCGCGGAGGCCAGGGAGGCCAGGGAGGCCGCGGAGGCCAGGGAGGCCAGGGAGGCCGCGGAGGCCAGGGAGGCCGCGGAGGCCACCGGGGACAACGGGGCCACCAAGGCCACCGGGGCCACCAAGGCCAGCGGGAAAGCCCACGGCATCGAGACCGCGACTGCTGCCGCCCGGCGTGTCATCCGCCGCGCATCCGCCGCCGACGGCGACGGGCTGGCCGCCCGGCTGGCAGGTCTCGCTGCCGCGGAACAACGCCGCGCCCTGCTCGACCTCGTCCGGGAGAGCGCCGCCGTCGTGCTGGGGCACCGGGACACGGACGGCTTCGACGAGGCGCAGCCGTTCAAGAACCTGGGGTTCGACTCGCTCACCGCGGTCAAACTGCGCAACCGGCTGCACGACTTCACCGGTGTCAGCCTGCCCAGCAGCCTGGTCTTCGACCACCCGACACCGGGCCTGCTCGCCGACCACCTGCGCGGCGAACTCCTCGGCAGCCGACCGGAGCCGGCCGCCGTCACCCGCCGGGGCACGGCGGACCCGGACGAGCCCATCGCCATCATCGCGATGAGCAGCCGGCTGCCCGGCGGCGTCAACAGCCCCGAGGACCTGTGGCAGCTCGTCATGGACCGGCGTGACGCCATCTCCGCCTTCCCCGCCGACCGCGACTGGGACATCGACCGGCTCTACCACCCCGACCCGGCCCACCCCGGCACCAGCTACACCCGCGCCGGCGGCTTCCTGCACGACGCCGCCCGGTTCGACGCCGCGCTCTTCGGGATCTCCCCGCGTGAGGCACTGGCGATGGACCCGCAGCAGCGGCTGCTCCTGGAGACCTCCTGGGAGGCGCTGGAGCGGGCCGGCATCGATCCCCTCTCCACCCGCGGCCAGGACATCGGCGTCTTCACCGGCATCGTCCACCACGACTACGTGACCCGGCTGCGCCAGGTGCCCGAGGACGTCCACGGCTACGTCATGACGGGTACGGCGTCCAGCGTGGCCTCGGGCCGGGTGTCGTACGTGTTCGGCTTCGAGGGCCCCGCGGTGACCGTGGACACCGCCTGCTCGTCCTCGCTCGTCGCGATGCACCTCGCGGCGCAGGCGCTGCGCAACGGCGAGTGCACCCTGGCACTCGCCGGCGGCGCCACCGTCATGGCCAGCCCGGACGCCTTCCTGGAGTTCTCCCGCCAGCGGGGCCTGTCCGCCGACGGCCGCTGCAAGGCGTACTCGGCCACCGCCGACGGCACCGGCTGGGCGGAGGGCGTCGGCGTGGTGCTGCTGGAACCGCTGTCGGAGGCCCACCGCAACGGGCACCGGGTGCTGGCGGTGCTGCGCGGCAGCGCGGTCAACCAGGACGGCGCGTCCAACGGTCTGACCGCCCCGAACGGCCCCTCGCAGCAGCGGGTGATCCGCAGCGCCCTGGCCGCGGCGGGACTGGAGCCCGCCGACGTGGACGTGGTAGAGGGTCACGGCACGGGCACGACCCTGGGTGACCCGATCGAGGTGCAGGCTCTGCTGGCCACCTACGGCCAGGACCGTGAGAAGCCCTTGTATCTGGGCTCGTTGAAGTCGAACATCGGGCACACGCAGGCGGCCGCCGGAGTCGCCGGGGTGATCAAGATGGTCCAGGCGCTGCGGCACGGCGTCCTGCCCCCGACCCTGAACGTCACGGAGCCCACCCCGCAGGTGGACTGGTCGGCGGGCGCGGTCGAACTGCTCACCGAGGCCCGCGAGTGGACCCGTGACGACCGGCCGCGCCGGGCCGCGGTGTCCTCGTTCGGCGCGAGCGGCACCAACGCGCACGTCATCCTGGAGGAGGCGCCCGACACCGGCCCGGTCACCCGGCCCGAGGTGCCCGCCGGCGTCGCTGCGCTGGTGGTCTCGGCCCGCAGCGCGGCCTCGCTCGCGGCCCAGGCCGGGCGGCTCGCGGCGTTCGCCACGGACACCGGCGCGGCCCCGGCCGAGGTCGCGGGCGCGCTCGTCGGCCGCCGGGCCCTGCTGTCCGAGCGGGCCGTGGTCGTCGCCGGTTCCCGTGCCGAGGCGGTGGCCGGACTGGGCGCGCTGGCCCGGGGCGAGAGCAGCCCCCTCCTCGTGAGCGGAACCGTCGCCGGCTCCGGCGGCCCCGGGCGGACGGTGCTGGTGTTTCCGGGTCAGGGTTCGCAGTGGTTGGGCATGGGGCGGGAGTTGCTGGGGTCCTCACGGGTGTTCGCGGAGCGGGTGGGGGAGTGTGCTCGGGCTCTGGAGCCGTGGGTGGATTGGGACTTGTTGGCTGTGCTGCGGGGCGATGTCGATCTGCTGGCGCGGGTGGATGTGGTGCAGCCGGCGAGTTTCGCGGTGAATGTCGCGTTGGCGGCGGTGTGGGCGTCGGTGGGTGTGGTGCCGGATGCGGTGGTGGGTCATTCGCAGGGTGAGATCGCCGCGGCTTGTGTGGCGGGTGCGTTGTCGCTGGAGGATGCGGCGCGGGTGGTGGCGGTGCGTAGTCGGGTGATCGCGGGGGAGTTGGCGGGTGGGGGTGGTATGGCCTCTGTGGCGTTGTCGGAGGCTGATGCGGTGGGCCGGATCGGCCGGTGGGAGGGGCGGGTCGAGGTCGCGGCGGTGAACGGTCCTTCGTCGGTGGTGATCGCCGGTGACGCGGAGGCCTTGGACGGGGTGTTGGCCGTGTTGGAGGCGGATGGTGTGCGGGTGCGTCGTGTCGCGGTGGACTATGCCTCGCACACCCGTCATGTGGAGGCGATCGAGGGGGCGTTGGGGGAGGCATTCGCGGACATTCGCGGTCGGGTGCCGGTGGTGCCGTTCTTCTCGACGGTGACCGGTGGCTGGGTGCGTGAGGCGGGTGTTCTGGACGGTGGTTACTGGTATCGCAACCTGCGTGGCCAGGTCCGTTTCGGTCCGGCGGTCGCTTCCCTTGTCGCCGAGGGGCACACGGTGTTCGTGGAGTCCAGCGCCCACCCGGTTCTTGTGCAGCCGGTGAACGAGATCTTCGATGAGGCCGCCGACGACAACGTCCGCCTCCGTGCCGTCGCCGCCGGTTCACTGCGGCGTGACGAGGGCGGTCTGCGCAGGCTGCTGACGTCGATGGCGGAAGTCTTCGTCAAGGGTGTGGCGGTCGACTGGACCGGTGTGCTGCCCGAGGGTGCCGGGGCCGCGGACGTGGAGCTGCCGACGTACGCCTTCGACCGGCAGCACTTCTGGCTGCGCGAGGCGGAGACCACCACGGACGCCGCCACGGCCGAGGGCGCCGAGACCGACTTCTGGTCCGCCGTCGAACAGGCCGACACCGACTCCCTCGCCGAACTGCTCGACCTCGCCGCGGCCGATCAGCGCGACGCGCTGCGCACGGTCGTCCCCGTGCTGGCCGACTGGCGCGGGCGGCGGCGCGAGCGGTCGGCGGCGGAGAAGCTGCGCTACCACGTCACCTGGCGGCCCGTCGACCAGGAGGGCGCCGGTGTCCCGGCCGGCACCTGGCTGGCCGTCGTGCCGGCGGCGGCGCCGACCGACTCGGTGCCGGCCCAGCTGCTGCGGGAACTCACCGCGCAGGGACTGGACGTCGTCCCGCTGGAGGTCGCCGTGGCCGACGCCACCCGTGACCGGCTCGGCGAACGTCTGTCCGCCGTCCTCGCCGAGCACGCCGTGGCCGGTGTGCTGTCACTGCTCGCGCTCGACCCGGCGGGCGAGGAGGACGACACCGGGCAGGGCGGTTCCCAGGACCCGGTTCCGCTGACGGCGGCCACCGTCGCACTGGTCCAGGCCTTGGGCGACACCGGGGTCGCACAGCCGCTGTGGTGCCTGACCCGGGGCGCGGTCAACACCGGCATCCAGGACACCGTCACCGCCCCGGCGCAAGCGGCCGTCTGGGGCATCGGCCGGGCCGCCGCCCTGGAACGCGGCGACCGCTGGGGCGGGCTGATCGACCTGCCCGCCACCTCCGACAGCCGGACCGTCCGGCATCTGCTGGGCGCGCTCGACGCCCCCGGCGACGACGACCAGCTGGCCGTACGCCGATCCGGAGTGCACACCCGCAGGCTGCTGCGCAAGACCGCCCCCGACCCGGCCGCCGGCTCCGGCTGGCAGCCCCGCGGCACCGTCCTGGTGACCGGCGGCGCCGAGGGCCTCGGCCGGCACGCCTCCCTGTGGCTCGCCCGGTCCGGCGCCGGCCGGCTCCTCGTCACCACCACCGCCGCCGCCCCCGGGGACGCCGTCGCCGCACTGCGCGCCGAGGTGGCCGCGCTCGGCACCGGCACCACCGTCGAGACGTGCGCCGACACCGACCGGACCGCCCTGGACCGCCTGCTCGCCGGGTTGCCCGGCGAGCAGCCGCTCACCGCCGTCGTGCACACCGCCGACATCGCCCGCACCAGCACCGTGGACGACACCGGCGTACCCGAACTCACCGAGGTGTTCTCCGCCAAGGTGGACACCGCCCGATGGCTCGCCGGACGGTTCGCGGACACCCCGCTCGACGCGTTCGTGGTCTTCTCCTCCATCGCCGGCATCTGGGGCGGCGGCGGACAGGGACCGTCCGGCGCGGCCAACGCCGTCCTCGACGCCCTCGTGGAGTGGCGCCGCGGCCACGGCCACCCCGCCACCGCGATCGCCTGGGGCGCCCTCGACGAGGTCGGCGTCGGCATGGACGAGGACACCCTCACCCAGCTGCGCCGGCGCGGTGTCCTGCCCATGGCCCCGCACATCGCCGTCACCGCCTTCGAACAGGCCGTCCAGGCCCAGGAGAAGGCCGTCACCGTCGTCGACATGGACTGGGACGCCTTTATCCCGGCGTTCACCTCGGTCCGGCCCAGCCCGCTGTTCGCCGACCTGCCCGAGGCGCAGGCCGCCCTGCGGGCCACCCAGCCGGACACCGACGACGGCGACACCACCGCCGGCCTCGTCCAGTCCCTCCGCGACGTACCCGAGGCCGACCAGAACCGCCTCCTGCTCCGGCTGGTCTGCGGACACGCCGCGACCGTCCTCGGACACAGCGGCGCCGAGAGCATCGGAGCCCTCCAGGCCTTCCAGGAGGCCGGCTTCGACTCGCTCGCCGCCGTCAACCTGCGCAACAGCCTCCACGTGGCGACCGGCCTGCGGCTGCCCGCCACCCTCATCTTCGACTACCCCACGCCGGACGCCCTCGTCGGCTACCTGCGCTCCGAACTGCTCCGGGACGCCGACGACGGGCTCGACGGGCGGGAGGACGACCTCAGGCGGGCACTGGCCGCCGTCCCCCTCGCCCGCTTCAGGGAAGCCGGCGTGCTGGACACCCTGCTCGGCCTGGTGGACATCGAGGACGCCCCCGCGTCCGCAACGGTGGAACCGGCCGGGAACGACGAGACCCTGATCGACGCCATGGACGTTGCCGACCTCGTGCAGCGTGCTCTGGGCAGGACGAGCTGACCCCATGACAGCGGACGTACCACGGAGGACGGATATGTCGGGCCCGGACGACCAGATCGTCAACGCGCTGCGCGCCTCCCTCAAGGAGAACGCTCGGCTCCAGCAGGAGAACGGCAGACTCGCGGCGGCCGCTGCCGAGCCCATCGCCATCGTCTCCATGGCCTGCCGGTACGCGGGGGGCATCCGCAGCCCCGAGGACCTGTGGCGGGTGGTGACCGACGGCACCGACGTCTACACCGCGTTCCCCGAGGACCGCGGCTGGGACCTGGAGGGGCTCTACCACCCCGACCCGGACAACCCCGGCACGACGTACGTCCGCGAAGGCGCCTTCCTGCACGAGGCCGCCGAGTTCGACGCCGCCTTCTTCGGCATCTCGCCGCGCGAGGCCCTCGCCATGGACCCGCAGCAGCGCCAGCTGCTCGAGGTGAGCTGGGAGACCCTGGAACGGGCCGGCATCGACCCGCACTCCGTGCGCGGCAGCGACATCGGCGTCTTCGCCGGCATCGTCCACCAGGACTACGCCCCCGACCTGAGCGGCCACGAGGGCTTCCTCAGCCTGGAACGCGCCCTGGGCACCGCGGGCGGTGTCGCCTCGGGCCGCGTCGCCTACACCCTCGGCCTGGAGGGACCGGCGGTCACCGTCGACACGATGTGTTCGTCCTCCCTCGTCGCGATCCACCTCGCCAGCCAGGCGCTGCGCCGCGGCGAGTGCTCCATGGCGCTCGCCGGCGGCTCCACCGTGATGGCCACCCCCGGCGGCTTCGTCGGCTTCGCCCGCCAGCGCGGCCTCGCCTTCGACGGCCGCTGCAAGTCCTACGCCGCCGCCGCCGACGGCTCCGGCTGGGCCGAGGGCGTCGGTGTCGTCCTGCTGGAGACGCTGTCGCAGGCCCGGGAGCGCGGCCACCGGGTCCTCGCCGTGGTCCGCGGCTCGGCCGTCAACCAGGACGGCGCCTCCAACGGCCTGACCGCCCCCAACGGCCCCTCCCAGCAGCGCGTCATCCGCAAGGCGCTGAGCGGCGCCGGACTGAGCACCTCCGACATCGACATGGTGGACGGGCACGGCACCGGCACCGTCCTCGGCGACCCCATCGAGGCCCAGGCGATCCTCGCCACCTACGGCCAGGACCGCCCTGCCGGACAGCCGCTGCGGCTGGGCTCCGTGAAGTCGGTCATCGGCCACACCCAGGCCGCCTCCGGCGTGGCCGGCGTCATCAACATGGTGCAGGCCCTGCGCCACGGCCTGATGCCGGCCAGCCGCCACATCGACGCCCCCACCCCGCAGGTCGACTGGTCGTCCGGCGCCGTGGAACTGCTCACCGAGGCCCGGCAGTGGCCCGAGACCGACCGGCCGCGCCGCGCCGGCGTCTCCGCGTTCGGCGCCAGCGGCACCAACGCCCACCTGATCCTGGAACAGGCCCCCGAGGAGGACGCGCCGCCCGCCGCCGAGACGCCGGCCGGCGCGGTGCCGCTGGTGGTGTCGGCGGCCTCCGCCGCGTCGCTCGCCGGCCAGGCCGGCCGCCTCGCCGCCTACCTGGACGACACGGACACCCCTCTCCCGGACATCGCGGGCACCCTCGCCACCCGGCGCGCCGTGCTCGGCGAACGCGCCGTCGTGGTCGCGGAGAGCCGCGAGGAGGCACTGGCCGCGCTGACCGCCCTCGCCCGTGACGAGCAGGCCCCCGCAACGGTCCGGGGCGCCGCCGGCGCCGCCGGGTCCGGCAAGACCGTCCTGGTCTTCCCCGGCCAGGGCACCCAGTGGATCGGCATGGGCCGCGAACTCCTCGACACCTCACCGGTGTTCGCCGAGCGGATCGAGGAGTGCGCCCGGGCCCTGGAACGCTGGGTGGACTGGGACCTGAAGGCCGTGCTGCGCGGCGACGCCGACGCCGGCCCGCTGACGCGTGTCGACGTGGTGCAGCCCGCCGGCTTCGCCGTCATGGTCGGCCTGGCGGCCGTGTGGGCGTCGGTGGGCGTCGTACCGGACGCGGTGGTCGGCCACTCGCAGGGCGAGATCGCCGCCGCCTGCGTCGCCGGCGCCCTCACGCTGGACGACGCCGCCCGCATCGTCGCCGTCCGCAGCCAGGTCATCCGCGGCCGGCTCGCCGGGCTGGGCGGCATGGCCTCCGTCGCGCTCACCGAGGACGACGTCACCGCCCGGCTGGAGCGGTGGGCCGGCCGGGTCGAGGTGGCCGCCGTCAACGGGCCGGCCTCCGTCGTGATCGCCGGTGACGCCGAGGCCCTCGACGAGGTCCTGGACACCCTGGAGGACCAGGGCGTGCGGGTCCGGCGCATCGCCGTGGACTACGCCTCGCACAGCCGGCACGTCCAGGCCGTGCAGGAGGCCCTCACCGAGGCCTTCGCGGACATCCGCGGCCAGGCCCCCGCCATCCCCTTCCTGTCCACCGTCACCGGCGAGTGGGTCCGTGACGCGGGCGTCCTGGACGGCGGCTACTGGTACCGCAACCTGCGCCGCCAGGTGCGTTTCGGCCCGGCCGTCGCCACCCTCCTCGCCGAGGGCCACACCGTGTTCGTCGAGTCCAGCGCCCACCCCGTCCTCGTCCAGCCGGTCACCGAGATCGCCGACGCCGCCGACGCCCTGGTCACCGGATCGCTGCGCCGTGACGACGGCGGCCTGCGCCGCCTGCTCACCTCCATGGCCGAGGTCTTCGCCGGCGGCGTGGCCGTCGACTGGAAGGGCATCCTGCCCGAGGCCGCCCGCACCGCCCACGTCGACCTGCCGACGTACGCCTTCGACCGCCGCCGCTACTGGATCCAGCTCACCCCCAACGGCGGTGACGCCGCCTCCCTCGGCGTGACCGGCACCGACCACCCGCTGCTCGGCGCGCTGGTGCCGCTGCCGCAGACCGACGGACTGGTCCTCACCTCCCGGCTGTCCCTGCGCACCCATCCCTGGCTGGCCGACCACGCCATGCAGGGCGTGGTCATCGTCCCGGGCACCGTCTACGTCGACCTCGCGGTGCGCGCCGGCGACGAGTTCGGCTGCGGCACCCTGGAGGAACTCGTCATCGAGGCGCCGCTGGTGCTGCCCCCGCAGGGCGGCGTCCGCGTCCAGGTCGCCGTCGGCGGCCCCACCGCGAACGGCGCGCGCACCGTCGACGTGTACTCGCTGCGCGAGGATGCCGGCGAGGACGGGCACGGCGAGTGGACCCGGCACGCCACCGGCCTGCTGTCCAGCGCGCCCGCCCGGTTCACCGCGCCCGCCGCGGACTTCACCGCCTGGCCGCCGCCCGGCGCGGAACCCGTCGCCATCGACGACTTCTACACCGCCCTCGTCGCCCGCGGCTACTCCTACGGCCCCGCCTTCCAGGGACTGCGCGGGGTGTGGCGGCGCGGCGAGGAGCTCTTCGCCGAGGCGGCCCTGCCGCAGGACCACCGCGAGGACGCCGACAAGTTCGCCATCCACCCGGCGCTCCTCGACGCGGCCCTGCACACCAACGCGTTCGCCAACCCCGACGACGATCGCAACGTCCTGCCGTTTGCCTGGAACGGCCTCGTCCTGCACGCCGAGGGCGCCTTGGCCCTGCGGGTGCGGGTCGCGCCCGCAGGCCCCGACGCCCTGTCCTTCCAGGCCGCCGACGAGACCGGCGACCTGGTGCTGACCATGGACTCCCTGGTGTCCCTGCCGGTCTCCGCCGAACAGCTCGGCGCCGCGGCCGGCGGCGACCAGGACGCCCTGTTCGCCGTCGACTGGGTGCCGCTGCCCGCCGCCGAGGGCGCCACCACCGCACCCACCTGGGTGCCGGTCGCCGACGCCGACGCCGTGCGCGCGCTCGCGGCCCGCGACAGCGTGCCCGCCGCGGCGGTCCTGGACGCCTACAGCGACGGCGCCGACGCCCAGACCCTGACCTGCCGCGTCCTGGACGTCCTCCAGGCCTGGCTGACCACACCCGGTCTCGAAGCCGCCCGCCTGGTGGTCGCCACCCGGGGAGCGGTGCCCGCGGGCGGCGACGCCACGGTCACCGACCCGGCCGGCGCGGCCGTGTGGGGACTCGTCCGCGCCGCCCAGGCCGAGAACCCCGACCGGGTCGTCCTCGCCGACCTCGACCCGGCCACGGCCGGCGGGGCCGGCCCCGCCCTCGCGCGGCTCCTCGCCACCGGCGAGCCGCAACTCGCCGTCCGCGGCACCGCCCTGTCGGCACCCCGCCTGGTCCGCGCGGACCAGACGGACACCACCGCCGGCACCGCCGGCCCCACCGGTGCGGCGGACACCGTCACCGACGCCGGGACCCCCGCCTTCGACCCCGACGGCACCGTCCTGATCACCGGCGGCACCGGCTCGCTCGGCGCGCTCGTCGCCCGGCACCTCGTCCAGCGGCACGGCGTACGCCGCCTGGTGCTGGCCGGCCGGCGCGGCCCCGACGCCACCGGCGCCGCCGCCCTGAAGGCCGACCTGACCGGCCTCGGCGCGGACGTGTTGGTCGTCGCCTGCGACGTCTCCGACCGGGACGCGGTCGCCGCGCTGCTGCGCGGCCTGCCGGCCGAGCACCCGCTGACCGGCCTGGTGCACCTCGCCGGCATCCTCGACGACGGCGTGATCAGCGCCCTCACCGAGGAGCGGATCGCCGGGGTCTTCGCCCCCAAGGCCACCGCCGTACGGCACCTGCACGAGCTGACCCGGGAACTCGCGCCCGCCCTGCGCTCGTTCGTGGTGTTCTCCTCCGCCGCCGCCCTCCTCGGCTCCGCCGGCCAGGGCAACTACGCGGCTGCCAACGCCTTCCTGGACGCCCTCATGGCCCACCGCCGCGCGGCCGGGCTGCCCGGCGTCTCCCTCGCCTGGGGCCTGTGGGAGCAGAGCGCCGGCCTGACCGCGCACCTCAGCGAGACCGACCAGGCCCGCATGAGCCGCGGCGGCGTCCTCGCGCTCACCGCGGACGAGGGCCTCGCCCTCCTCGACACCGGTCTGCACGCCGACCGGGCCCTGCTGGTCCCCATCAAGCTGGATCTGCGCGCGCTGCGCTCCGACGCGGCCTCCGGCTCCGCCGTACCGCACCTGCTGCGCGGCCTGGTCCGGGCCGGCCGGCGCTCCGCGCGGGCCGCCGCCGGTGACGGCAGCGCTCTCCTGCGCCGTCTCACCGGTCTCGGCGAGGCCGAGCAGGAGGCCGTCCTGCTGGGCGTCATCCAGGCCGAGGCCACCGCCGTCCTCGGCTTCAGCGGTCCCGAACTCGCCCAGGGCACACGCGGGTTCGGCGACATCGGCTTCGACTCGCTCACCGCGATCGAACTGCGCAACCGGCTGTCCGCCGCCACCGGCGTCAAGCTGCCCGCCACGCTCATCTTCGACTACCCCACCCCGGTGGCGCTCGCCCGCCATCTGCGCGAGGAACTCGGCGAGAGCACGGCCGGGGCCGCCGCCCCCACGGTCACCGCCACCGACCCCGACGAGCCCATCGCCATCGTCGGCATGGCCTGCCGGCTGCCGGGCGGCGTCACCGACCCGGCCGGCCTGTGGCGGCTGGTCCTCGACCGCCGCGAGGGCATGACGGGCTTCCCCGACGACCGCGGCTGGAACCTGGACGAGCTGTTCGACGCCGACCCCGACAAGGCCGGCACCTCCTACGTCCACAAGAGCGGGTTCCTCCAGGGCGCCGCCGAGTTCGACGCCGAGTTCTTCGGCATCTCCCCTCGTGAGGCGCTGGCCATGGACCCCCAGCAGCGGCTGCTGCTGGAGGCGACCTGGGAAGCTCTGGAGAACGCCGGCATCGACCCCGGCTCCACCCGCGGCGCCGACGTCGGCGTCTTCTCCGGCGTCTCCATCCACGACTACCTGGAGTCCCTCAGCAACATGCCCCCCGAACTGGAGGGCTACGTCACCACCGCGACCGCGGGCAGCGTCGCCTCGGGCCGGGTGTCGTACGCGTTCGGCTTCGAGGGGCCCGCGGTCACCGTCGACACGGCCTGTTCCTCCTCGCTCGTCGCCATGCACCTGGCGGCCCAGGCGCTGCGGCAGGGCGAGTGCTCGCTCGCGCTGGCCGGCGGGGTCGCCGTGATGGGCTCGCCGATCGGCGTGCTCGGCATGTCCCGCCAGCGCGGCCTCGCCGCGGACGGCCGGGTCAAGGCGTTCTCCGCGGGCGCCGACGGCACCGTCCTGTCCGAGGGCGTGGGCATCGTCGTCCTGGAACGCCTGTCAAAGGCCCGCCGCAACGGGCACCGGGTGCTGGCGGTGCTGCGCGGCAGCGCGGTCAACCAGGACGGCGCGTCCAACGGTCTCACCGCCCCTAACGGCCCCTCGCAGCAGCGCGTCATCCGAAGGGCGCTGGCCGCTGCCGGTCTGGCCGCCGCCGACGTGGACGCCGTGGAGGCGCACGGCACGGGCACCGCGCTCGGTGACCCGATCGAGGCGCAGGCCCTGCTCGCCACCTACGGCCGCGACCGCGAACAGCCCCTGTGGCTGGGCTCGTTGAAGTCCAACATCGGGCACACGCAGGCCGCCGCCGGCGTCGCCGGGGTCATCAAGATGGTCCAGGCGCTGCGCCACGGGGTCCTGCCGCCCACCCTCAACGTCACCGAGCCGACCCCGCAGGTCGACTGGTCGGCCGGAGCCGTCGAGCTGCTGACCGAGGCCCGGCAGTGGCCCGAGTCCGGCCGTCCGCGCCGGGCCGGCGTCTCCTCCTTCGGTATCAGCGGCACCAACGCCCACCTCATCCTGGAGCAGGCCCCCGAGGAGCCGGCCGCCGCGCCGGCTGCCCCGGCCGACGGCCCGGTGCCGCTGGTGGTGTCGGCGGCCTCCGAGGGCTCACTGGCCGCCCAGGCGGAACGACTGGCCGCGTACACCGCGGACACCGACGCACCGCTCGCGGACATCGCGAGCGCCCTCGTCACGCGCCGGGCCGCGCTGTCCGAGCGGGCCGTGGTGGTCGCGGAGAGCCGCGCGGAGGCGGTGGCCGCACTGGCCGCGCTGGCCCGGGACGAGTCGGCCGCCGGACTGGTGACCGGCGCTGCGGGCGCCGCGGGACGGACGGTCCTGGTCTTCCCCGGCCAGGGCTCGCAGTGGACCGGCATGGGCCGCGAACTGCTGGAGACGTCACCGGTGTTCGCCGAACGGATCGAGGAGTGCGCCCGCGCCCTGGAACCCTGGACCGACTGGGACCTGAAGGCGGTGCTGCGCGGCGAGGCCGACGCCGCTCTCGTCGCCCGCGTCGACGTCGTCCAGCCGGCGAGCTTCGCGGTGATGGTCGCCCTGGCGGCCGTGTGGGCGTCCGTGGGCGTCGTACCGGACGCGGTGGTCGGCCACTCGCAGGGCGAGATCGCCGCCGCGTGCGTCGCCGGTGCCCTGTCGCTGGAGGACGCGGCCCGCGTCGTCGCCGTACGCAGCCGGGTGATCGCCGGGGAACTCGCGGGCCGCGGCGGCATGGCCTCCGTGGCGCTGCCCGAGTCCGACGCCGCCGCCCGGATCGCCGCGTGGGAGGGCCGGGTAGAGGTCGCCGCCGTCAACAGCCCCTCGTCGGTGGTCATCGCCGGCGACGCCGAGGCCCTCGACGAGGCGCTGGCCGCGCTGGAGGCGGACGGCGTGCGCGTCCGGCGCGTCGCCGTGGACTACGCCTCCCACACCCGGCACGTCGAGGCCATCGAGCGCACCCTCGCCGAAGCGCTCGCCGAGGTCCGCGGGCAGGCGCCGCTGGTGCCGTTCTACTCCACGGTGACCGGCGAGTGGGTTCGTGAGGCGGGCGTCCTCGACGGCGGCTACTGGTACCGCAACCTGCGCCGCCAGGTCCGCTTCGGACCGGCGATCGCCGCCCTCATCGCCGAGGGCCACACCGTGTTCATCGAGTCCAGCGCCCACCCCGTCCTCGTCCAGCCGGTCAACGAGATCACCGACGACACCCGGGCCGACGCGGTCGCCACCGGCTCCCTGCGCCGCGAGGAGGGCGGCCTGCGCCGGCTGCTCACCTCGATGGCCGAGGTCTTCGTCAAGGGCGTCCCTGTCGACTGGACCGGCGTGCTGCCCGAGGGCACCGGCGCCGGACACGTCGACCTGCCGACGTACGCCTTCGAACACCGCTCCTACTGGCTGACGACCGCCCCGGCCACGGACGCCGCCTCGCTCGGCCAGGCTTCGGCCGACCACCCCCTGCTGGGCGCGGTCGTCCCGCTGCCCCAGTCGGACGGGCTGGTCCTCACCTCCCGCCTCTCCCTGCGCACCCACCCCTGGCTGGCCGACCACGTCGTCGGCGGCGCGGTCGTCGTCCCGGCCACGGCCCTGGTGGAACTGGCTCTGCGCGCCGGCGACGAGGCCGGCACCGCCACCCTGGACGAGCTGACGGTCGAGGCACCGCTGCTCCTGCCCGAGGACGGCGGCATACGCGTCCAGGTCGCCGTCGGCGGCCCCGACGAGACCGGCGCGCGGACCGTCGACGTCTACGCGGCCGGCGAGGACCCCGAGGCCGGCGCCTGGACCCGGCACGCCACCGGACGGCTCTCGCCCGCCCCGCTCACCACGCCGAGCGCGAGCGCCGACCTGACCCTGTGGCCGCCGACCGGCGCCCGCCCGGCCGGCACCGACGAGTTCTACGACGACCTGCTCCGCCTCGGCCACCCCTTCGGCCCCGCCTTCCGGGGCGTACGGACGCTGTGGCGGCGCGGCGACGAGGTCTTCGCCGAGGTCGCCCTGCCCGACGAACAGCGCACGGGCGCCGACCGGTTCGGCATCCACCCCGCGCTCCTGGACGCCTCCGTGCAGTCCGGGCTGCGGCACGCGGCCACGGCCGGTCAGGACGACGGCGGGCAGCGGCTGTGGCAGCCCGCCACCTGGCAGGGGCTGACCCTGCACGCCACCGGCGCGACCACGCTCCGCGTGCGCCTCGCCCCTGCCGGGGACGGGCGCCTGTCGCTGGAGGCCGCGGACGGCACGGGCGGCCTCGTCGTCACCCTGGACGCCCTGGGCTTCCTGCCGGTCGCCGCCGAGCAGCTGACCGCGGCCCCCGCCGACGGCGGCCACTCCTTGTACCGCGTCGACTGGACCGACCTGCCCGCCCCCGAGCTCGAGGGGCAGCAGGTACCGCAGTGGGTGCCGCTGTTCCACGCGGACGAGGTCGGCATCCTCGCCGGCGCGGCGACCGGCCCGCTGGTCGCCGTGGTCGAAGCCGCCGCCCCCGACGGCACCGCGGACGGCGCGCTGTCCCTCACCAACCGGATGCTGGCCATGCTCCAGGCGTGGTTCGCCGCACCCAGCCTGGAGGAGTCCCGGCTGGTGATCCTCACCCGGGGCGCCGTCCCGGCCGGCGGCGACACCGCGGTGACGGACCCGGCCGGGACGGCCGTCTGGGGCCTGGTCCGCGCGGCCCAGGCCGAGAACCCGGGCCGGATCGTCCTGATCGACACGGACACCGACCCCGACATCGCCTACGGCACCACTGTCGAACCGCTCCTCGCCACCGTCCTGGCCTCCGGGGAACCGCAGGTGGCGGTGCGCGGGGCGGCCCTGTCGGTGCCGCGCCTGGTGCGGGCCGAGCCGACGGCGGGCGCACCGGTGGGCGGTGACGGTGAGCCGGCCGTGGCGTTCCGTCCGCGGGGCACGGTCCTGGTCACGGGCGGTACCGGTTCGCTCGGCGCGCTGGTCGCCCGCCACCTGGTCGTACGGCACGGGGTACGGCACCTCGTGCTGGCCGGCCGGCGCGGTGGGGAGGCCGAGGGCGCGTCGGAGCTGGTGGCGGAACTGTCGGAGCTGGGCGCCGAGTCGGTGTCCCTGCGGGCCGCCGACGTGTCCGACCGTACGCAGGTGGCACGACTGCTGGACTCGATCCCGGCGGAGCACCCCCTGACGGGTGTCATCCACACGGCCGGTGTCCTGGACGACGGCGTGATCGGCGCCCTCACCCCGGAACGGATGGCGGGCGTCTTCGCCCCCAAGGCCGGTGCCGCCGCCCACCTGGACGAGCTGACCCGCACCCTGGACCTCACCACGTTCGCCGTCTACTCCTCCGGCGCCGGCCTGTTCGGCTCGGCCGGCCAGGGTAACTACGCCGCCGCCAACGCCTACCTCGACGGCCTGATGGCCCGCCGCCGCGCCGCCGGCCTGCCCGCGGTGTCCCTGGCCTGGGGTCTGTGGGAGCAGACCACCGGCCTGACCGCCCACCTCAGCGACACCGACCAGGCCCGTATGAGCCGCGGCGGTGTCCGCGCCCTGACCCCCGACGAGGGCCTCGCCCTCTTCGACGCGGCCCTGCACACGGGCGAGGCACTCCTCGTCCCCATCAAACTGGACCTGCGGGCCGCCCGCGCCGGCGCCGCCTCCGGCGGCGCCGTGCAGCCCCTGATGCGCGGCCTGATCCGCGTCACCCGGCAGGCCGCCCGGACGGCCGCCGCGGACCGCACCGGCGGCGGCCTGGCCGACCGGCTCGCCGGACTCGCCCCCGACGAGCAGGAAGCACTGCTCCTCGACGTCGTGCGCGGCCAGGTCGCGGCCGTCCTCGGCCACGCGGGCGCCGACCAGGTCAGGGCGGACAAGGCGTTCAAGGACGCCGGCTTCGACTCCCTCACCTCCGTCGAACTGCGCAACCGTGTCCGCGAGGCCACCGGCCTGACCCTGCCGACCACCGTCGTCTTCGACTACCCGACCCCGCTCGCCCTCGCCCGCCATCTGCACGGCCACTTCGGGCACGTCACCGCGGCACCCGCCGGCCCGGAACCGGCCGTCGCCGCGGCCGACCCCGGCGAGCCGATCGCCATCGTCGGCATGGCCTGCCGGCTGCCCGGCGGCGTCACCGGCCCCGAGGACCTCTGGCGGCTGGTGGCGGAGGGCCGGGACGCGATGACCGGCTTCCCGGCCGACCGCGGCTGGGACCTGGAGGGCCTGTTCGACTCCGACCCGGGACGCGTCGGCACCTCGTACGTCGACCAGGGCGGCTTCCTCCACGACGCCGGCCTGTTCGACGCGGGCTTCTTCGGTATCTCGCCGCGTGAGGCGCTGGCGATGGACCCGCAGCAGCGGCTGCTCCTGGAGACCTCGTGGGAGGCGCTGGAGCGGGCGGGCATCGACCCGACCTCCCTGAAGGGCACCGACGTGGGCGTGTTCTCCGGCGTGATGACCCAGGGCTACGGCTTCGGCGGGGAACTCCCGCCGGAGCTGGCCGGGTTCACCGCGACCGGCTCCGCGGGCAGCGTGGCCTCCGGCCGGGTGTCGTACGTCTTCGGCCTCGAGGGCCCCGCCGTCACCGTGGACACCGCGTGCTCCTCGTCGCTGGTCGCCCTGCACCTCGCCGCGCAGGCGCTGCGCAACGGGGAGTGCTCCATGGCCCTCGCCGGCGGGGCGACCGTCCTCGCCAATCCGTACACCTTCGTGGAGTTCTCCCGCCAGCAGGCCCTCTCGCCCGACGGCCGCTGCAAGGCCTTCGCGGACGGCGCGGACGGCACCGGCTGGGCCGAGGGCGCGGGTGTCGTCGTCCTGGAGCGGCTGTCGGAGGCGCGCCGCAAGGGCCACCGGGTCCTGGCGGTCGTACGCGGCAGCGCCGTCAACCAGGACGGCGCCTCCAACGGCCTCACGGCCCCCAACGGCCCCTCCCAGCAGCGGGTGATCCGCAGGGCGCTGGCGAACGCCGGTCTCTCGGTGTCCGAGGTGGACGCCGTCGAGGCGCACGGCACGGGCACGGTCCTCGGTGACCCGATCGAGGCGCAGGCCCTGCTCGCCACCTACGGGCAGGACCGCGACGAACCGCTGTGGATCGGATCGGTGAAGTCCAACCTCGGCCACGCCCAGGCCGCGGCCGGTGTCGCCGGCGTCATCAAGACCGTCGAGGCACTGCGGCACGCGGTGCTGCCCCCCACGCTCCACGTCGACCAGCCGTCGACCGAGGTCGACTGGTCGGCGGGCGCGGTGGAGATCCTCACCGAGGCCCGGCCCTGGCCGGACACCGGCCGCCCCCGCCGCGCCGGCGTCTCCGCCTTCGGCGTGAGCGGCACCAACGCCCACGTCATCCTGGAACAGGCACCCGAGGAGCAGCCGGCCGCGAAGCCGGTGGCCCCCGCCGGGGGTGTACTGCCGCTGGTGGTGTCGGCCCGCGGCGCCGACGCGCTGGCCGGACAGGCCGGACGGCTCACCGAGTTCCTCGGCGGCACCGACGCCCCGACGGCGGCCGTCGCCGGAGCACTCGTCTCCCGCCGGGCCGTGCTCCCCGAACGGGCCGTGATCGTCGCCGGCTCGCGCGAGGAGGCGGTGGCCGGGCTCGCGGCACTGGCGGCCGGCGAGTCGTCGCCGGTCGTGGTCACGGGCACCGAGAGCAGCGGTGGCACGGTGGTCGTGTTCCCCGGCCAGGGCTCCCAGCGCCTCGGCATGGGACGCGAGTTGCACGACCGGTACCCGGTGTTCGCCCGCGCCTTCGACGAGGCGTGCGCCGCGCTCGACGCACAGCTGGCCGGCTGGGCGGACCACCCCGTCAAGGACGTGGTGTTCGGCGAGGTCGGCAACGCCGGCGGCGGCCTGCTGGACCAGACGGTCTTCACCCAGGCCGGTCTGTTCGCGGTGGAGTCGGCGTTGTTCCGGCTGGTGGAGTCGTGGGGTGTGCGGCCGGACGTGGTGGCCGGGCACTCGATCGGCGAGGTCGTCGCCGCGCATGTCGCCGGGGTGCTGTCGCTGACGGACGCGGCGGCACTGGTCGCCGCCCGGGGCCGGCTGATGCAGGCCCTGGCACCGGTCGGCGCGATGGTCGCGGTAGGGGCGAGCGAGGCGGAGATCGCCGGTCACCTCGGCGCGGGCGTGGACCTGGCCGCGGTGAACGCGCCCGACTCGGTGGTGCTCTCCGGTGACGAGGAAGCCGTCACGGCCGTCGCCGAGAAGATGCGCGAACAGGGCCGCAGGGTCAAGCGGCTGACCGTCTCCCACGCCTTCCACTCGGCACTGATGGAGCCGATGCTGGCCGGGTTCGGCGAGGTGCTGTCGGGGCTGACCTGGAACGAGCCGGCCATCCCGGTGGTGTCGAACGTGACGGGAAGGCTGGCCGAGCCGGGGCAGTTGACCGACCCGGCCTACTGGGTCGACCACGTCCGCCGCCCGGTCCGCTTCGCCGACGGCATTGCCGCCTCGGGTGGGTCGGTCTTCCTGGAACTGGGCCCCGGTGGTGCCCTGACCGGCGCGATCGCGCAGTCGGCCGGCGACGACGCGGTCAGCGTGCCCGCGCTACGCGACGAGCGCGGCGAGGCCCAGACCCTCCTGCTGTCCGTAGCGGAGCTGTTCGTGCGCGGCACGAAGGTGGACTGGGCGGCCGTCCTCCCCGAGGGTGCCACCGAGGCCCGCGTGGACCTGCCGACGTACGCCTTCGACCACCGCCACTACTGGCTGCGGACGGCTCCCGCCACCGACGCGGTCGCCCTGGGCCAGGGCACGGCGGACCATCCCCTGCTGGGCGCGGTGGTGGAGGTCCCGGAGACCGGCGGGGTGCTGTTCACCTCCCGGCTCTCCCTGCGCACCCACCCCTGGCTGGCCGACCACGCCGTCGGGGGCGTGGTCCTGGTGCCCGGCACCGGCCTGGTCGAACTCGCCGTACGCGCCGGTGACGAGGTCGGCAGCGGAGTGCTGGACGAACTCGTCATCGAAGCGCCCCTGGTCGTTCCCGAGCAGGGCGGCGTCCGGGTCCAGGTCGCCGTCGGCGGACCCGGCGACAGCGGACTGCGGACCGTCGCCGTCTACTCGGCCCGGGAGAACACCACCGGCGAGATCGACACCGACGCCTGGACCCGGCACGCCACCGGCACCGTGACGGCGTCGGCGGGAGACACCCCCGCCTTCGACACCACCATCTGGCCGCCCGCCGGAGCCGAACCGGTCGACCTCGACATCACCGCCTTCTACGCGGGCCTGCTCAGCCACGGCTACGCCTACGGCCCGGCGTTCCAGGGGCTGCGCGCGGTGTGGCGGCGCGGCGAGGAGATCTTCGCCGAGGTCGCCCTGCCGGACGAGCGGCGCGACGAGGCGGCACGGTTCGGCCTCCACCCCGCCCTGCTCGACGCGGCCCTGCACACGGATGCCTTCGCCCAGCCGGACGACGGGCACAACGTCCTGCCGTTCTCGTGGACCGGACTGGAGCTGCACGCCGCCGGCGCCGCGTCCCTCCGGGTACGGATCACCCCCGGCGGAACGGACGTGCTGTCCCTCGTCGCGGCCGACGAGAACGGCGGTCTCGTCCTGACCGTCGACTCGGTGACCTTCCGCCCGGTGGACGTCGGACAGCTCGACGCCGCCGCGACGGCCGGCGAGGACCGCGACGCCCTGTTCACCGTGGCCTGGACCGACCTGCCCACCACAGCCAGGACGCCGGACACGGCTCCCGCTTGGACGCGGGTCACCACCGCCGCCGAGGTGACCGCGCTGAAGGGCGAGCTGTCCGAGGCCGCCGTCCTGGACCTCCGGGGCACCGGCGACGGCGACGAGGAGGCACTCACCCGGACCGCCGCCGCCCTGGAGGTCGTCCAGGCCTGGCTCGCCGACGAGGACGCCGAGGACGTGCGGCTGCTGGTGGTGACCCGGGGCGCGGTGCCCGCGGGCGGCGCCGCCACGGTGACCGACGCGGCCGGCGCGGCCGTCTGGGGCCTGGTCCGCGCGGCCCAGGCCGAGAACCCGGACCGCATCGTCCTGCTCGACCTGGACCCGGCCACCGACCCGGCCACCGACGACCCGTCCGACGACCTCCTCGCCACCGTCCTGGCCTCCGGGGAACCGCAGGTGGCGGTGCGCGGGGCGGCCCTGTCGGTGCCGCGCCTGGTGCGGGCCGAGCCGACGGCGGGCGCACCGGTGGGCGGTGACGGTGAGCCGGCCGTGGCGTTCCGTCCGCGGGGCACGGTCCTGGTCACGGGCGGTACCGGTTCGCTCGGCGCGCTGGTCGCCCGCCACCTGGTCGTACGGCACGGGGTACGGCACCTCGTGCTGGCCGGCCGGCGCGGTGGGGAGGCCGAGGGCGCGTCGGAGCTGGTGGCGGAACTGTCGGAGCTGGGCGCCGAGTCGGTGTCCCTGCGGGCCGCCGACGTGTCCGACCGTACGCAGGTGGCACGACTGCTGGACTCGATCCCGGCGGAGCACCCCCTGACGGGTGTCATCCACACGGCCGGTGTCCTCGACGACGGCGTGATCGGCGCCCTCACCCCCGAACGCCTGGCCCGGGTCTTCGCACCCAAGGTCAGCGCGGTACGGCACCTGGACGAACTGACCCGCCCCCTGGACCTGGCCGCGTTCGCCGTCTTCTCCTCCGCGTCCGGCCTGTTCGGCTCGGCCGGCCAGGGCAACTACGCCGCCGCCAACGCCTACCTCGACGCGGTCGCCCACCAGCGCCGCGCGAGCGGCCTGCCCGCCACCTCGCTCGCCTGGGGCCTGTGGGAACAGACCAGCGGCATGACCGCCCACCTGGGCGCCGCCGACCAGGCCCGCATGAGCCGGGGCGGTGTCCTGCCCATCGGTCCCGCCGAGGGCATGCGCCTCCTCGACGCGGCCCTGGGCACCGGCGAGGCGCTCCTGGTCCCCATCAAGCTCGACCTGCGGTCGCTGCGCGCCGACGCTGCGGCGGGCCGCACCGTACAGCCCCTGCTCCGCGGCCTGGTGCGCACCGGCCGCCAGGCGGTCCGCACCACCGCCGCGGACAGCGGCGGCCTCACCCGCCGGCTCGCCGGACTCGCCCAGGCGGAACAGGAGGCCCTGCTCCTGGACCTCGTCCGCGGCCAGGTCGCGACGGTCCTCGGCCACGCCGGGGCGGAGAACGTGGGACCCGAGACGGCGTTCAAGGACGCCGGGTTCGATTCGCTCACCTCCGTCGAACTGCGCAACCGGCTCCGCGAGTCCACCGGCCTCAAACTGGCCGCCACGGTCGTGTTCGACTACCCCAACCCGCTCGCTCTGGCCCGCCATCTGCACACGCAACTGGGCACCACCAGCGACGCCCTGTCGCTGGTGCACGAAAAGATCGAGGACATCGACTCGCTGATCGCCGGACTGCTGTCCGACGAGTCAAAGAAGGCGGACATCGTGCTCCGCCTCCAGGGTCTGGTCGCGAAGTGCAACGGAGTGGTCGAGGAGACAGAGGGTTCGGCCGTGGCGGAACAGCTGGAATCCGCCTCCGCCGATGAGGTCCTCGACTTCATCAACGACGAACTCGGAATCTCCTGACCGTCACGTTTTCGCGGACCGTCAAACCCCCCGGTGAGGAATGGAAGATGGCCACAGAGCAGGAACTCCTCAAGTACCTCAAGCGCGTCACGACCGAACTGCACGACCTGCGCCGGCAGGTCCGGCGGAACGCGGACGAGCCCGTCGCGATCGTCGGCATGGCCTGCCGGCTGCCCGGCGGTGTGACGACCCCGGAGGAGCTGTGGCGGCTGGTCGCCGAGGGCCGGGACGCCGTGTCCGACTTCCCCGCCGACCGCGGCTGGGACCTGGACACCCTGTTCGACGACGACCCCGACAAGGCGGGCACCTCCTACGCCCGCCAAGGCGGGTTCCTGCGCGACGCCGGCCTGTTCGACGCCGAGTTCTTCGGTGTCTCACCCCGTGAGGCACTGGCGATGGACCCGCAGCAGCGGCTGCTGCTCGAAACATCGTGGGAGGCGCTGGAACAGGCCGGGATCGATCCGCTCTCACTGAAGGGCGCGGACGTCGGCGTCTTCAACGGCATCATGGGCGTCGACTACTTCTTCGGCGGCAACCTCCCGCCGGAGCTGGAGGGTTACGCCGGCACCGGCGGCGCGGGCAGTGTCGCCTCCGGCCGCGTCTCCTACGTCTTCGGCTTCGAGGGCCCCGCGGTCACCGTGGACACCGCCTGCTCCTCGTCCCTGGTCGCCATCCACCTCGCGGCCCAGGCACTGCGGCGCGGCGAGTGCTCGATGGCCCTCGCCGGCGGCGCCAGCGTCATGGCCACCCCGCACACCTTCGTGGACTTCTCCCGCCAGCGGGGCCTCGCCGCCGACGGCCGCTGCAAGTCGTACGCCGACACCGCCGACGGCACGGGCTGGGCCGAGGGCGCGGGCGTGGTCGTACTGGAACGCCTCTCGGAAGCCCAGCGCAAGGGGCACCGGGTGCTGGCGGTGATCCGGGGCAGCGCGGTCAACCAGGACGGCGCCTCCAACGGCCTCACGGCCCCCAACGGCCCCTCCCAGCAGCGGGTCATCCGCAAGGCGCTCGCGAACGCGGGGCTGACCTCGGCGGACGTGGACGCGGTCGAGGGCCACGGCACGGGCACCGTCCTCGGCGACCCGATCGAGGCACAAGCACTCCTCGCCACCTACGGCCAAGGGCGCGAAAAGCCCCTGTGGCTGGGCTCGTTGAAGTCCAACCTGGGCCACACCCAGGCCGCCGCCGGAGTCGCCGGTGTGATCAAGACGGTGCAGGCCCTGCGCCACGGCATCCTGCCCGCCACCCTGCACGCGGACGAACCCAGCAGTCGCGTCGACTGGGACGCGGGCGCCGTCCGGCTCCTCCACCGCACCAGCCCCTGGCCCGAGATCGACCGGCCCCGCCGGGCGGCCGTGTCCGGGTTCGGTGTGAGCGGCACGAACGCGCACCTGATTCTTGAGCAGGCACCCGAGGAGGCATCGGAGGAGGGCGCCGCCGAACCGGTGCCGCTTCCGGCCGACGGTGTTCTGCCGGTGATCGTCTCCGCGCGGAGCACGAATTCTCTCGTCGGCCAGGCGGGTCGGTTGGCGGAGTTCGTCCGCCGGAGCGGCGCGCCGATGGCGTCTGTCGCCGGCGCCTTGGTCACGCAGCGCGCGGTCCTGGCCGAGCGGGCGGTCGTGGTCGCCGGTTCGCGT